>NZ_JBHUTX010000029.1:0-96501 GCF_042671245.1 Streptomyces sp. NPDC057099 | reverse complement strand
ACTTTCGTGCGGTCCCGACCTGTCGGTTTGTTCTTCGGGGCGGGGCCGCTCCATGGCGGCCCGGCCCCGAGACGGACGGCGGAGGGGCTCATGTCCGAGAACGAGACACAGGTGCGCGGGCACTGCGACACGCGGTTCACGGCGGTACGCAGGGCGTTCGAGGAGAACTTCCGGGAGCGGGGCGAGCTGGGCGCCGCGGTGGCCGTCACCGTCGGCGGCACGACGGTGGTGGATCTGTGGGGCGGCTGGGCCGACGCGGAGCGCTCCCGGCTGTGGGAGCCGGACACGCTGGTCAACGTGTGGTCCACGACCAAGGGCCCGGTGGCGCTGTGCGCGCACATACTCGCCGACCGGGGGCTGCTGGAACTCGACGCGCCGGTCGCCGACTACTGGCCCGAGTTCGCGGCGGCGGGCAAGGAGAAGGTCCTCGTACGGCATCTGCTGTCCCACCGCGCCGGGCTGTCCGGGCTGCGCGAACCGCACTCGCTGGAGCAGCTCTGCGACTGGGAGCTGACCACACAGCGGCTCGCGGCGACGCAGCCCTGGTGGGAACCGGGAACCCGGTCCGGCTATCACGCGCTGACCTACGGCCATCTGGTCGGCGAGGTCGTACGACGGGTCTCCGGACTGCGCCCCGGGGCCTTCCTGGAGCGGGAGGTGACCGCGCCGCTCGGGATCGACTTCCGCATCGGACTGCCCGAGAAGGACTCCGGCCGGGTGGCCGAGCTGGTCCAGCCGCCGGTGGCGGCGAGCAGTGAACAGGCCGCCGTCTTCGCCCAGTTGGCCCCGGCTGCGGTCGCGGCACTGACGAACCCGCCGGTGTCCGCCGCCGGGGCCAACACGGCCGGGTGGCGGGCCGCCGAGATTCCGGCGGCGAACGGGCACGGCACCGCGCTCGCGGTCGCCGCGCTCTACGGCGTCTTCGCGGGCCGCGGTTCGTACGGAGACCACCGCGTCCTGTCCGCCGAGGCGGCCGAGCGGGTGCGCGAGGGGCAGGGCAGCTGCCGGGACCTGGTGCTCGGCGCCGGGTTCGAGAACGAGACGGAGGCGGGGCTCGGGCTGTGGCTCAGCGGGTCCAACGGCTCCTACGGACCCAACCCGCGCGCTTTCGGTCATGACGGCTTCGGCGGCTCCTGCGGGCTCGCCGACCCGGAGGCGGAGGTGTCCCTGGGGTATGTGATGAACCGTATGGGGCCTCATATCGCGGACGACCCGCGGAAGACGGCACTGGTCGAGGCCCTGTACAACGCGCTGCGACGGCGGGCTCGGGCGGTCCTGTTTCGGCCGAACCGCCCGGCCGCCCTTCCCGTCTGGTTTAGACCAATGCTAGATCTGGTGGCGCACCGAGTCCGTACCACTACCGCACGTCACCACCAGGAGGCGCGGCATGGCCCGCACCACCCCGCACGACCACCCGCCGGCCGAGGAAGAGCCCTTGTACCGGCGGATCGCGACCCAGTTGCTCGGCGAACTGCGCGACGGCCGCATCCCGCCCGGTGAGCGGCTGCCGGGCGAACGGCGGCTGGCCGAGCACTTCGGGGTCAGCCGGGAGACCGTACGGCAGGCGCTGGAGCTGCTGCGCCGTGACGGTCTGGTCGCCACGGACCGGCGCGGCAGCCATGCCACCCTGCCCGGCCTGCCGGTGGAAACCCCGGCTTCACTCGCCTTCCCGGTCGGCGCGGCGGCCGCCACTCCGGGCACGGTCGCCCGCGCCACCGTCACCTGGGAGCCGCCCCCGCCGGGCCACGCCGAGGCCCTGGGACTGGCCCCGGGCCGGCCCACCCTCGTCCACACCTACCGACACGCGACCGCCGACGGACAGGGACTGCGGACCGCCGTGACGTCCTTCTCGGCCGTGGCCCTGGCGGAGGTGGAGGAACTCGCCCGCTACCGCGACCGCGCCGACGGCACCGCCACCGCACACCTGCGACGGGCCTACGACTGGATGCGCCGGGCCGGACTGACGCTGCACCACCGCGACGCCATCACCCGCCTCGCGAGCACGCCGTCGGTGCGGGTCACCCGGCAGGTGCACGACCAGTACGCGCGCCCGCTGGAGATCACCGACCTTGTCGTGGACGCCCAACAGGACGCGCTGGTCTACGAGTTCACCCTGCCGGGCCGGTCCGACTAGACCGGCGACCGGGCCACGACCAGCCGTACCCGCGGGCTGCCGTCCCGTCGCGGTCCGAACTCCGGCAGGGCGTGCAGGTCCACCCGGAAGCCGGCGCGTGCCAGCTCGCGCTGAACGTCCCCGAAGCGGAACGCGCGGTAGTACATGACGAACGGAGGCCGCCACAGCGCGTTCCGCACCCGCATCACCGCGTCGAAGCCGAGCAGCATCCAGTAGCCGAGCGAGCCCGGGCGGGGCGGGGCGACCAGCGGGAACGCGAAGCAGCCGCCCGGCCGCAGGACCGAGCGGACCTGCGCGAACAGGGCGGGCAGCTCACGGGGCAGGAAGTGCCCGAAGGCCCCGAAGCTGACCACCAGGTCGAAGGCGGGCGCGAAGGGCAGGGCTCGGGCGTCGGCCCGGACCCAGGAGACCGGCGGCCCCACGGGGCCGACCCGCTCCCGCGCGATGTCGAGCATGCCCGCGCTGAAGTCGACGCCGGTGACCCGCTCCCGGCACACCCCCGCCAGCACGCCGACGCCCGCGCCGGTGCCGCAGCACAGGTCGAGGCCGGCGTCGAAGGGTCCCATCCGCCGCAGTGCCGACCCGACGGCGTCGAGGACCGCTTCGGGTGTCCGGAAGGGGGTGTGGTCGAACTTCGGCGCGAGGAGGTCGTAGCCGCGCTCGACGGACGACAGCGCCTGGACGGCGAGCTCACGCAGGCTGGGGCCTTCGGGGCTGAACATCGGCTCAGCCTAGGGGAGCCCGCTGCTTGAGGACGGTGAGTACGCGCTCGCACCAGCGGAGGTTCTCCTCCTCGAAGCCGATGCCTCCCATGAGGGTGAGGTACGGACCGACGCGGTCGGCCTCCCGCAAGTACTCCTCCTCGCTGCGGCCGGCCAGCAGGCGTTCGCGGACGCGCAGGTAGCGGGCGAGCTTGCCACGGGACCACGCCTCGCGCTCCTCGACCAGCTCACGGGTGGCCTCGGGGTCCACGCCGTCCATGGCCTGGATCTTGATGAGGAGTTCGTCCCGGATGGCGGTGGGCCGCCGGGGCGGTGTGGCGGCGAACGTGCGCAGATCCTCACGGCCCGCCTCGGTGAGCGTGAACATCCGCTTGTCGGGCCGCCGTTCCTGGCGCACGACCCTGGCCTCGATCAGCCCGTCCCGCGCAAGACGCTCCAGCTCCCGGTAGAGCTGCTGCGGCGTCGAGGCCCAGAAGTTCGCGAGCGACACGTCGAACACCTTGGAGAGCTCGTAGCCCGAGGCCTCTCCTTCCAGGAGGGCGGCCAGAACGGCGTACTTCAGAGACATGTGGACACGGTAACAGCGGTTGACTAATCTCATCCGCACCTACTCAATAAATTGACCAAGGCAGGTTCGATGCGTGCATTCCGCGAGGCCATCGAGGCGGACGACCTCGACGCCGCCGAGGCGCTCCTGGCGCCGGACGTCGTGTTCACCAGCCCGGTCGTGTTCAAGCCGTACGCCGGGAAGGCGATCACGGCGGCGATCCTGCGCGCCGTCGCCGGCGTCTTCGAGGACTTCCGCTACGTGCGCGAGATCAACGACGCGGACGGCCGCGACCACGCCCTCGTCTTCACCGCGCGGGTGGGCGACCGGGAGATCAACGGCTGCGACTTCATCCATGTCGACGAGAACGGACTGATCGACGAATTCACCGTGATGGTGCGCCCGTTGTCGGGGGCACAGGCGCTCGCGGCGGCCATGGGCGCGCAGTTCGAGCGGATCGCCGAGGAGGCGCGAGCACGCTCGGTGTGAGCGACGCGTCTGGTTGGATGGCCCCATGACGTCCGCCGAGCACGACGCGCTGATGCGGGCCAACCAGGCCAACTGGGACGCCCGCACACCCGTCCATCTCGCCAGCCGGTTCTACGGCCTCGACCAGGACCTCGACCCCGAGCGCTGGTTCGCCCCCTTCGAGTGGGAGGACCTCGGCGAGCTGGCCGGGCGTGACGTGCTGCATCTGCAGTGTCACCTCGGCACCGAGACGATCGCCTTGGCCCGGCGCGGAGCCCGTGCCGTCGGCCTCGACTTCTCCGAGGCGTCGGTTGCGGCCGCGACCCGTATCGCCGCGGAGGCCGGGGCGGACGTGACGTACGTACAGGCGAACGTGTACGACGCCGTCGAGGCCTTGGACGGGCGGCAGTTCGACGTCGTCTACACCGGCAAGGGCGCCCTGTGCTATCTGCCCGACCTGGACCGATGGGCGGAGGTCGTCGGCCGGCTCCTGCGGCCGGGCGGCCGGTTGTACGTCGTCGAGTTCCATCCCCTCCTCAACTCCCTCGGCCCGAAACCGGCTCCGGGCGACGGCCCCGAGCTGCTGCTGCGCCACGACTACCTGAGCGGCGGCGGCCCGGTGCGCAGGGACGCGACCCGCACCTACACGGACGGCCCGGCCGTCGAGGGCGCCACGGACAGCTACGAGTGGATGCACGGAATGGGCGAGGTCGTCAACGCGTTGACCGGAACGGGACTCACCGTGCGGCGGCTGCGGGAGGGCGACGAACTTCCCTGGCAACGCTGGCCGCAGATGGTCCGTACGGAGTCCGGCTGGTGGCGGCTGCCCGAGCCGCGGATCCCGCTGTTGTACGGGCTGTTGGCCGGCCGCTGAGACGACGGCCTAGGCACAGGTCATTCCCCCGGCATCTCGTGCCGTGGTACAGTACGGACAGCACTCGTGCACGCCCGGGTTTCGGGCGCCGGTGCCAGTTCATTTCTTCTCTTTCTCTCTGATTCCAGCACCACCTCGCTGAGCAGGACGTTCTTCGTCGTAGCCATGGTGCTGTGCTGTTCTCGCCGCCCGGAGGCGTGCCCCAGGCCCTCCCCTCGCGGCTCTCTCCCCCTTCCTTCGCATGTCCCATGCCGTCCGTCCTCGAAAGGACACACCACCATGACCACCACACTGGAAAACCCACCCGTCCAGCAGCAGTCCCAGTCCCAGACAGCCCAGACCGCGACCGGTGTCCTCGACATCGACTCGGCCGGGAAGGGGCATCTGCGCGGCGAGGACTGCCTGCCCACCCCCGCCGACCCTCCGGTCTCCCCCGCGCTGATCCGCCGGTACGGCCTGCGCAAGGGCGACCTGGTCGAGGGCGTGCGCGGCGACCGGCGCGGCCTGACCGACGTCGTACGGGTCGACGGCCGTGAGCCCGGGGAACCGCGCGGCCGGCGTCACTTCCGGGACCTGACTCCGCTGCATCCGCACGAGCGGCTGCGTCTGGAGCACCCGGCCGCAGGACTGACCGGACGGGTCGTCGACCTGATCTCGCCGGTCGGCAAGGGCCAGCGCGGGCTCCTCGTGGCCCCGCCCAAGACCGGCAAGACCGTCATCCTCCAGCAGCTCGCGGCCGCCGTCGCCGGCAACCATCCCGAGAGCCGGCTGATGGTGCTGCTGCTCGACGAGCGGCCCGAGGAGGTCACCGACATGCGGCGCAGCGTGCGGGGCGAGGTGTACGCCTCGACGTTCGACCGCAGTGCCAAGCAGCACATCGCGCTCGCCGAGCTCGTGATCGAACGGGCCAAGCGGCTCGTCGAGGCGGGCGAGGACGTCGTCATCCTCCTCGACTCGCTGACCCGGCTGTGCCGGGCGCACAACAACGCGGCCGCGTCCGGTGGCCGCATCCTCACCGGCGGCGTCGACGCGTCCGCGCTGACCGGCCCCAAGCGGTTCTTCGGTGCCGCCCGGGCCGCCGAGGAGGGCGGCTCGCTCACGATCCTCGCCACCGCCCTGGTGGAGACCGGCTCCCGGGCCGACGACTTCTACTTCGAGGAGCTGAAGAGCACCGGCAACATGGAGCTGCGCCTGAGCCGCGACCCGGCGTCCCGCCGCGTGTTCCCGGCCGTCGACATCACGCCCTCCGGCACCCGCCGTGAGGAACTCCTGCTGCCTCCGGCCGAGTTGGCGGCCATGCACGGCCTGCGGCGCGTGCTGCAGAGCCGGGACGGCCAAGGCGGTCTGGAGACCCTTCTGGAGCGGATGCGCGAGACGCCGGACAACGCGACGTTCCTGCGGCGCATCCAGCCGACCCTGCCATCGGACTGACGGACATCCCCCCGACCACCCCGTCTCGGGAGGTCGCCGGTGTGGCATCCGGGTGCTCGCGGACGCCGTTCGGCCCGGTCGTCGCCGTGCAGAGCACATCCGTTTCTACGTTAATCATATGATCCTCGGACTCTCTTTCCGGATGGCCGTATCGGCCGGTGTGCTCTGTGCCGTAGGGCTCCTGGCGGTGGTGCCCGCCGCGGCGGACGTCTCCGGCAGGGCGGAGCCCAGTGCGCCCGCCGGGCCGAGGGCGGCGGCCCCGCATCCCTCGCTGCTGCACCGCCCCGGTACCCATGTCCACCCGCGTGCCGGGGTGCCCCGTCTCCCGGAGGTCTCCGCCCTGTCGTGGCTGGTGGCCGACGCCCGCAGCGGAGATGTGCTCGCCGCCCACAACGCGCATCGCAGGCTGCCCCCGGCCAGCACCCTGAAGACCCTGTTCGCCCTCACGGTGCTGCCCGCGCTGCCGTCGAGCGGCCGGCACACGGTCCGCGAGGAGGAGCTCAGGGGTGTCGGTGCCGGCAGCAGCCTGGTCGGGGTCGCGGAGGGCCGTACCTACCGGGTCGCCGACCTCTGGCGCGGTGTCTTCCTCAACTCCGGCAACGACGCCGTGCACGTCCTGGCCGAACTGAACGGCGGCTGGCGGGCCACGGCCCGGCGCATGCAGGCCGAGGCCCGCTCCCTGGGCGCCTACGACACGCGTGTGCTGTCGCCGGACGGCTACGACACGCCGGGCCAGGTGTCGTCGGCGTTCGATCTGGCGATCTTCGGCCGGGTGGGGCTGCGCAACCCGGACTTCGCCCGCTACTGCGCCACGGTCGAGGCCAGATTCCCCGGCGGGGGCGGCTGGTCGTACGCGATCCGCAACACCAACCGGCTGCTGAGCGGCACCCGCGGCGTGCAGCCGTACCGGGGGCTGATCGGCATCAAGAACGGCTACACCAGCAAGGCGGGCAGCACGCTCGTCGCGGCGGCGCGCCGGGGCGGGCGCACCCTCGTGGTGACCGTGATGAACCCTCAGGAGGGCGGCGGGGCCGCCGTCTACGAGGAAGCGCGCTCACTGCTCGACTGGGGGTTCCGGTCGGCCGGGAGGGTCGAACCGGTGGGCTCGCTCGAGACCCGGCGGGCACCCGCGCGGCCGGGAGCGACGACGCTGCCCGCGGCCGCCGCCGCGGCCGTGCCGGAGGAAGCCGCCTCCGCCTGGACCGAGGCGGGGCTGATCTTGGGTGCCGTCGGGCTGGGCGCGGCGGTCGTCGTGCTGGTGCTGCGCGTGCCGGTCCGCCGGTCCGAGGGGAGTTGACCGACCGGCAGCCACAGCAGCAGACCCAGAGTGATCCAGGCGTAGGTGTTGCCGCCCAGGAACCCGTCGACGCCGGACGCGTCGTCGAACCACAGCCACACCACGCTGGTGCACAGCACGGCGTACAGGGCGCCCGCGACCCGCGGGTGCCCGGTACGGACCAGCACGGCGAAGGACGGCAGCAGCCACACCAGATGGTGCACCCAGGTGATCGGGCTGACGAGGCAGGCGGCGAGGCCGGTCAGGGCGAACGCCGCCGTCCAGTCCCCCGCGGCGACCGCCCGCCGCACCCGCACCGCCCACACGCCGAGGATCAGCAGGACCGCCGCCGCCCACACCGCCCGGTCCGGTTCGCCGAGGCGGGCCAGAATGCCCTGCACCGACTGGTTCGAGACATAGCCGAGGCGCCCGACACGGCTGGTGTCCCACAGCGCGTCGGTCCAGTAGAAGCGCGAGGCGTCCGCGTCGACCCAGGCCGCGAGGCCTGTGGCCCCGAGGGCGACGGCCGTGGCGAGAGCCGCCGCGCGCCACCGCCGGGCCACCAGCAGCAGCCCGATGAACAGCGCCGGCGTGAGCTTGATCGCGGCCGCGAGCCCGATGCCGATGCCCGCCCAGCGTCCGCTTCCGTGTCCGGTGGCGAGCAGCGCCGCGTCGGTGAGCACGAGAGCCAGCAGCAGCAGGTTGACCTGACCGAAGCTGAAGGTGTCGCGGAGCGGTTCGAACAGTGCGAGCAGGCAGGCGATCAGGGCCCAGCCGTACCAGCCGTGACGCCGCCGTTCGGGGCCGGTGAGCAGACGCAGGATCACGGCCAGGGCCACCAGGTTGAGCAGCAGGGCGACGGCGATCGCGGTGCGCAGGTCCAGCAGGGCCATCGGCAGCATGGCGACCGCGGCGAACGGCGGGTAGGTGAAGCCGTAGTTGGTGCCGGGCACCCGGTAGTCGTAGATCCGGCCGCCGTGATGGACCCAGGTGTCGATGCTGCCGTAGTAGACGCGCAGGTCGAACCAGTCGCGCAGCAGGGGCACGGTGGCGGTGAAGACGGTCACCACCGTGGCGAGGGCGAGCAGGAGCAGCAGTCGTCCGCGGTCGGTGCGCGGCGGGGCCGGGGTCATGCCGCGCCTCCCGGCGCCGGGGCGAGTTCGGCCTGGCGGGCTTGCCACAGCACGACGACCGCGAGCGCGCCGCCGGAGACGGCGAGGACGAGTTGCCCCGTGTCCGCCGCGCCGCCGCTGGGCAGGACGCAGAGCGCGAGCACACCGGTCACGGCCGCCGTGCGGTGGCGTACGGAGGTGCTGGGCGTGGCGGCGGCGATGAGGAACAGGCCCCACAGGGCGTACCAGGGGCGGATCGCCGGGCCGAGCGCGGCCACCGCCGCGAGGCTCAGGCCCAGGGCGTAGACGGGGCGTGGGCGCAGCCGGAGCCATATCAGCACGATCGCGACGACGGCCGCCGCGATACCGAGCGCGTGCCAGGCGGGGATCGCCAGGGGCGCGAGGTCGCTGCCCAGGTGTTCCAGCAGGGCCCGGGTGGCGCGGCCGAGCAGGGTGGTCAGGGCCCAGTTCTGGGGGGAGACGGGGGTGTTCAGGGCGCTGATCCAGCCGTACCCGGTGCCGGCCACGGCCGTGGCGGCGACGGTCGTCCCCGCGGCGGCGACGGTGGTGGTCAGGAGGGCCTTCGCCGGAGTGCGGCCCGCGCGCACCTGGAGGACGACGACGGCGGCGAGGCCGAGCACGGCGGGCGCCTTGACCAGGGCGGCGAGCGTGACGAGGACGGCTCCGAGGACCGGCCACCGGCCGAGCGCCGCCACCAGGCCGACGCCGAGCAGGCCGAGCATGACGGCGTCGTTGTGGGCGCCCGCGACCAGGTGCAGCAGGACGAGCGGGTTGAGGGCGCCCAGCCACAGTGCGGCGGACGGGTCGGCGCCGCTGTGGCGGGCGAGCCGGGGCAGTGCGGCCGCCATCAGGGCCACGCCGGCGACCGCGACGAGCCGCATCCCGAACAGCCCGGCGGGCAGTTCCCCCCGGGTCAGACCGGACAGGGCCGCCACCACGGCGAGGAACACCGGGCCGTACGGGGCTCCGGTGTGCCGCCAGAGCGGGGCGACTTCGTCGGCGAGCGGGCCGCCGAGCCGGGACGGCCCGTGCGCGTACACGTCCATGTGCGCGTCGACCATCGCCCCTTGGGCGAGGTAGCTGTAGACGTCCCGGCTGAACAGCGGCGGGGCGAGCAGCAACGGTGCCGCCCAGACGGCGAGGACGAGCAGCAGGGCCCGGGGAGTGGGCGGCCTCGGCCCGCGCACCAGCCGGCCCAGCAGCGCCCAGGCCGCGATCAGCAGGACGACGCCGAAGTACACACCGACCAGTCCGAGGGCAGCGCCGGCGGAGGCCGGATGGAGGAGGTCCCGTACGGGCAGGGCGCCGGCTGTCTCACCGCCCGCCGCGAGGAAGGCGGTACCGGCCAGACCGAGTATCCGGCAGCGGCGGAGATCGACGGGGAAAGCCATGGCCAACACTCAGTCAGGGTGTCGGCGTCGGGTGGCCGGAAGCTGACGGGGTCTGTTCCGGGAGGAAGCGGCAGTGTGACCGGCCGGTGATCGGGTGCGGGCCGGTGGGGGCTCGCGCGCCTGAGGGGCGCTCGACAGCCGTCCTCAGAACACCGACAGGCCCGTCAGCGTCGTGAATCGGTCGAGGGCCGCCATGCCCGCCACCGAATTGCCGCGCTCGTCCAGGCCCGGGCTCCACACGCACAGCGTGCAGCGGCCCGGGACGACGGCGATGATGCCGCCGCCCACACCGCTCTTGCCGGGCAGTCCGACGCGGTAGGCGAAGTCGCCCGCCGCGTCGTACGTGCCGCAGGTCAGCATGATCGCGTTGATCTGCTTGGCCTGGCTGCGGGTGAGCAGCCGGGTGCCGTCGGCGCGGACGCCGTGGCGGGCCAGGAAACTCGTGGCCAGGGCGAGGTCGGCGCAGGACGCGGTGACCGAGCACTGCCGGAAGTACTCGTCGAGCAGGACCGGCACCGGGTTGTCGATGTTGCCGTAGGCGGCCATGAAGTGGCCGAGAGCCGCGTTCCGGTCGCCGTGCGCCGTCTCGGAGGCGGCGACCTCCTCGTCGAAGGACAGGCCGGGGTTGCCGCTCTCCGCCCGCAGGAACGCCAGCAGTTCGCCCGAGGCGTCGCCGGTACGGGTGTGCAGCCGGTCGGTGACGACCAGGGCGCCCGCGTTGATGAACGGGTTGCGCGGGATGCCGTTCTCGTACTCCAGCTGGACGAGGGAGTTGAAGGGGTTGCCGGAGGGCTCGCGGCCGACGTGCTCCCACAGGGCGTCGCCCTCGCGGGCCAGGTCGAGGGCGAGGGTGAAGACCTTGGTGAGGGACTGCGCGGAGAACGGCTCCCGCCAGTCCCCCACGCCGTACACGGTGCCGTCGGGTTCGGCGACGGCCATGCCGAACCGGCGGGGGTCACGGGCGGCGAGCGCCGGGATGTAGTCGGCGGGCCGGCCGCGGCCGGGAGTCCGCTCGATCTCCTCGGCGATGCGCTCCAGGACCGGCTGGAAGGTCGTCGACGATGTCATGATCACCATTGTCCCTCGGTGCCGGTCCCGGTGCGCTCGGCAGGCCCTGGGTCAGGCCGTCGGAGCCGGGCCGCTGCCCGCGAGGACCTCCGGGCGCAGCAGGCCGGCGAGTGTCTCGGCGGGCAGCAGGCCCTTCTCCAGGACGAGTTCGGCCACGCCCCGGCCGGAGACCAGGGCCTCCTTGGCGATGTCGGTGGCGGCGGTGTAGCCGATGTGCGGGTTGAGGGCGGTGACCAGGCCGATGGAGTTCTCGACGGTGGCGCGCAGCGCCTCGGTGTTGGCGGTGATGCCGGCCACGCAGCGTTCGGCGAGGGTGAGGCAGGCCGCGCGCAGATGGGTGATGGACTCCGACAGGGAGTGCAGGATGATCGGCTCGAAGGCGTTGAGCTGGAGCTGTCCGGCCTCGGCGGCCATGGTGATGGTGACGTCGTTGCCGATCACCTCGAAGGCGACCTGGTTGACGACCTCGGGGATCACGGGGTTGACCTTGCCGGGCATGATGGACGAGCCGGCCTGCACCGGCGGCAGGTTGATCTCGTTGAGGCCGGCGCGCGGGCCGGAGGACAGCAGCCGCAGGTCGTTGCAGCTCTTGGAGAGCTTGACCGCGATGCGCTTGAGCACGCCCGACATCTGGACGAAGGCGCCGCAGTCCTGGGTCGCCTCGACCAGATTGGCCGCGGTCACCAGGGGCAGGCCGGTGATGGCCGCGAGGTGGCGGCGGGCCGCCTCCGCGTACCCGGCGGGAGCGTTGAGGCCGGTGCCGATCGCCGTGGCACCGAGGTTGATCTCATGGATCAACTCGACGGCCTCGGCAAGACGGGACCGGTCCTCGTCAATCATGACCGCGTATGCGGAGAACTCCTGGCCGAGCGTCATCGGGACCGCGTCCTGCAACTGTGTACGGCCCATCTTGAGCACGTCGTGGAACTCGACGGCCTTGCCGGCGAAGGTGTCCTGCAGGACGGACATCGCCGAGAGCAGCCCGCGCACCGCGAACACCGTGGCGATCTTGACGGCGGTCGGATAGACGTCGTTGGTGGACTGGCCGAGGTTGACGTCCTCGTTCGGGTGCAGGTGCTGGTACTCGCCCTTGGCGTGGCCCAGCAGTTCCAGCGCCCGGTTCGCCACGACCTCGTTGGCGTTCATGTTGGTGGACGTGCCGGCGCCGCCCTGGACGACGTCGACCACGAACTGGTCGTGCAGCTTGCCGTCGCGTATCTCGCGGCAGGCGGCGACGATGGCGGCGGCCTTCTTCGGCTCCAGCAGGCCGAGTTCCTCGTTGGCGAGGGCGGCGGCCTCCTTGACGGCGGCCAGGGCCTCGATCAGGTGGGGGTAGGACGAGATGGGCATGCCCGTGATGGGGAAGTTCTCCGTGGCACGCAGGGTGTGGACACCCCAGTAGGCGTCGGCGGGCACATCACGGTCGCCGAGCAGATCGTGTTCGGAGCGGGTGGCGGCGGTCATGAGAGTGCGGGTCCTCTTTCTGAGGGGTGAGGGTGAGTCGCGCCCCATAGGGGCGCGGGGAACTGCGCGATCAACCACGAACGGCCCGCAGACCGGCTACCACCCGCAGTCCCCCATCGGTTCGGCGCGGTTACACGCACGCCGTGGACGGAACCGGATCCAGTGCACGCACCGGCCGCACACAGCCCACCGGTTCGCCACCGCCGAGCAGCGGCTCACCCGCGAACTCGGTGAGCATCTCCGGGTCGACGCCCGCCCGGGCCAACGCGGCGGCGGTGACCGGGACACGAGCCCGATTCGCCCCGTCGGAGATCTTCACGGCGACGGCCCGCCCGTCCGCCAGCGCGGCGACCTGCACGCCCTCGAATCCGTCCTTGGCGAGCAGCCCTGGCACGGCCCGCATCAGCGCGGCGACGTCCCGCCCGGAGCCGGAGGCCATCTCGGCGTGCTCGCGCATCGCGTCGGCCACCCGGGCCTCGGGCGTGCCCGGCGCCGCGGTGGTGATGCGGGCGGTGGCGCGGGCGAGGCCGTGCAGGGAGACGGAGAACAGGGGCGCGCCGCAGCCGTCGACGGTCACCCGGGCGATGCGCTGCCCGGTGAGGTCCTCGACGATCTCGGCGATGGCCTGCTGGAGCGGGTGGCCCGGGTCGAGGTAGTCCTCCAGGGACCAGTCGTTCAGCAGGCAGGTGTAGAGCATGGCCGCGTGCTTGCCGGAGCAGTTCTGCGCGAGCCGCGAGGGCATCCGGCCCTCGCGCACCCAGGCGTCCCGCACGACCGGGTCGTACGGCAGATCCGGGACGTTGCGCAGGTGGCCCTCGGTGAGCCCGGCGATTTCGAGGATGCGCCGGGAGCCGGCGAGGTGGCGTTCCTCGCCGGAGTGGCTGGCCGCGGTCAGCGACAGCAGCTCGCCGTCGAGCGGGAGCCCGGCCCGCGCCATGGCCACGGCCTGGAGGGGCTTGAGCGCGGAGCGCGGGTAGAAGGCGGCCTCGATGTCGCCGAGCTGGAGCTGTACCTCTCCGCCGGCGCCGAGGACGACGACGGAGCCGTAGTGGATGCCTTCGACGATGCCACCGCGGATGAGGTGGGCGACGGGGGCGTGGACGGGTTCACGGACAAGGGGTGCGTCCGCCGGGGAACTGCTGTACATCACTGCCTGCTTCTCGGGGAGCGGCGCGTCGGTCACGCGTCGGCTCCGGTGGTGGACTTGCGTGCGACACGGCCGCGGATGCCGAACCATCCGACGACCAGTGCCCCGACGATCAGCGGCAGGCACAGCACGGTGGTGCGTCCCGCGCCGCCGTCGGCGTACATGAGGACCAGGACGGAGGCGAGGAACGCCAGCGTCACGATCTCGGTCCAGGGGGAGCCCGGAAGCCGGTAGTCCGGGCGGGTCAGCTCGCCCTTCTGGGTCTTCTGCCAGAAGAGGAGGTGACAGATCATGATCAGGCCCCAGGTGGCGAGGATGCCGATCGCGGCGAAGTTCAGCACGATCTCGAACGCCTCGGCGGGCACGACGAAGTTGAGGCCGACGCCCAGGACACAGACGCCGCTGGTGAGCAGGATGCCGCCGTAGGGGACCTGGCTGCGGCTCATCACGGAGGTGAACTTGGGCGCGGATCCGGCCATGGCCATGGAGCGCAGGATGCGGCCGGTGGAGTAGAGGCCGGAGTTGAGGGAGGACATCGCGGCGGTGAGGACGACGAGGTTCATCACGTCGCCGGCCGCCGGGATGCCGATGTTGCCCAGCACGGTCACGAAGGGGCTCTCGCCGGAGGTGTACTTGTTCCACGGCAGCAGCATCGACAGCAGGACGACCGAGCCGACGTAGAACAGGCCGACGCGCCACATGATCGAGTTGATCGCCTTCGGCATGATCTTCTCGGGGTTCTCGGTCTCACCGGCGGCGACGCCGACCAGCTCGACGGAGGCGTAGGCGAAGACGACGCCCTGGATGATCAGCAGCATGGGCAGCAGGCCGTTCGGGAAGACGCCGCCGCTGTCGCTGATGAGGGACGGGCCGGGGCTGTGGCCGTCGACGGGGTGCTGGGTGACCAGCAGGAAGATGCCGATGCACATGAAGAGGACGAGCGCGCCGACCTTGATGATCGCGAACCAGAACTCCAGCTCGCCGAAGATCTTCACCGAGATCAGGTTCACGGTGAGGACGACGGCCAGCGCGATGAGAGCGATCACCCACTGCGGTATGTCGGAGAACATCCCCCAGTAGTGGGTGTAGGTGGCGACGGCGGTGATGTCGGCGATGCCGGTGGTCGCCCAGTTGAGGAAGTACATCCAGCCCGCGGTGTAGGCGCCCTTCTCCCCCATGAACTCACGGGCGTACGACACGAAGGCGCCGGAGGAAGGCCGGTACAGCACGAGTTCGCCGAGGGCGCGTACGACGAGGAAGGCGAAGAGGCCGCAGACCGCGTAGGCGATGAAGAGGGAGGGGCCGGCGTCGGCCAGACGGCCGCCGGCACCGAGGAAGAGGCCGGTGCCGATCGCGCCGCCGATGGCGATCATGTTGACGTGCCGGGACTTGAGGGACTTGCTGTAGCCCTCGTCGCCGGCGTCGACATGGCTGGAACGTTTCTGCACATCGTCGTGCAGGGACTGCTCGCTCACGCCTCGGGTCCGCCTTCCATGGGGGTGTTCGTGCGCGGGGAACGCACGATGTCGGTGAGGGTCGTCTCGACGCGGTCGAGGTGGTGGGCCATGGCCTCCACCGCGTCGTTCTCGGAACCGTCGATCAGCGCCTCGACGATCGCGCGGTGCTCGCGGTTGGACTGCTCGCGGCGGCCGCCCAGCTCGTTGAGGAAGGCGGACTGGCGGGCCAGCGCGTCCCGGATCTCCTCGATGACCCGGCGGAAGACCGGGTTCTGGGCGGCCTCGGCCACGGCGAGATGGAACAGCGTGTCCATGGCGACCCACGCGGTGGTGTCCGTCTCCTGTTCCATCCGGTCCAGGATGTGGGCCAGATGGTCGAGGTTCTCCGGGGTACGGCGCCGGGCCGCGTACCCGGCGACCGGGATCTCTACGTGGCGGCGCACCTCCAGCAGGTCGCTCGCCGCGTAGTCGCCGAAGGTGGGGTCCTCGACGGTGCTGGCGACGACGAAGGTGCCCTTGCCGGTCCTGGACACGGTCAGGCCCATGGTCTGCAGGGCCCGCAGGGCCTCGCGCAGCACGGGCCGGGAGACCTCCAGGGTGCGGCACAGCTCCGCCTCGGAGGGGAGCTTGTCGCCGATGGCGTACTCGCCTCGTTCGATGGCGTCGCGCAGGTGCGCCAGCACCGCTTCCATGGCACTGACGCGACGCAGGGGCTGTCCGGCTGTCCGGCTGTCTGACAGGTTCACGGTGGCGATCCTGCGGGGCGCGGGAGGTACCTGTCAAGAGGCCGAAAGGAAACGTTCAAGGGGCCGGAAGCCTGCGTTCAGGCGCCCGGCCCCTCGCCTGCGCGGACGGTCGGCTGTGCTCGTGCGGACGGTCAGCTGTGGATCACACCCGCTCCGAGCAGGCCGAAGAGCAGCACCCCCACGACGATCCGGTAGATCACGAAGGCGTTGAAGGAGTGCTTGGCGACGAACTTCAGCAGCCAGGCGATGGAGGCGTACGCCACGACGAACGACACGAGCGTGCCGGCCGCGAGCGGGGCCGCGCCCACGCCGGTGCCCAGGGCGTCCTTGAGCTCGTAGAGGCCGGCGCCGGTCAGGGCGGGGATGCCCAGGAAGAACGAGAGCCGGGTGGCGGCGACGCGGTCCAGGTCGAGGATCAGCGCCGTGGACATGGTGGCGCCGGAGCGGGAGAAGCCGGGGAAGAGCAGGGCGAGGATCTGGGAGCTGCCGACCAGCATGGCGTCCTTGAAGGAGGTGTCGTCCTCGCCGCGCTTGTGGCGGCCCAGCTGGTCCGCGGCCCACATCACCCCGCTGCCGGCGATCAGAGAGCCGGCCACCACCCACAGCGAGGCGAGCGGGCCCTGGATGAGCGGTTTGGCGGCGAGTCCGACGGCGACGATCGGGATGGTGGCGTAGATGACCCACCAGGCGAACTTGTAGTCGTGGTGGTACCGCTCCTCGCGGTCGCGCAGGCCCCGCACCCAGGCGGAGAGGATCCGCACGATGTCCTTGAAGAAGTACACGAGCACCGCGGCGATCGCGCCGACCTGGATGACGGCCGAGAACCCGACCACGGCATGGTCGTCGACGGGGATGCCCATGAGCCCCTCGACGATCTTCAGATGGCCGGTGGAGGATACGGGCAGGAACTCGGTCACCCCCTCGACGGCTCCGAGGACGACGGCCTGACCGACGCTGATGACGCTCATGGGATCCAGTTCTGCTCGAGGGGAAGCGGGAGCGGAGAGGACCGTCTTACTACACGCGGGCGAGAACGGATCTCATCCACGCGGCTGACACCCGCGCACGGCTCACATACGCGTGAGCGCGGCCCCCAGGAACGCCGCCCCGAGGCCGGCCGTCACACTCGCCGTCACATTGACGGCCGCCTGGAGACGGGCCCCCGTCTCCGCCAGCCGCAGCGTCTCGTAGGAGAACGTCGAGTACGTCGTGAGGGCCCCGCACAGACCGGTGCCGAGCAGCAGCTGGAGGTGCGAGGCGGCACCGGTGAGCAGGCCGAGGACCAGACAGCCGGTGACGTTCACCGTGAAGGTGCCCCAGGGGAAGACGGAGTCGTGCCGGGACTGCACCGCGCGGTCGGTCAGATAGCGCAGCGGAGCGCCGACCATCGCGCCCCCGACGACCAGCAGCCAGTTCACAACGACTTCTTACCCTTCGGGTCGGTCTTGCCAGGAACATCCTCGCGGCCGGTGTAGCGAATGACCTCGCAGTCGTCGAGGGTCACCAGGCCCTCGGTGACCAGTTCGTCGAGCTGGGGCAGGAAGGCCCGCAGGCGCTGCTCGGTATCGACGATCACGACGGCCACCGGCAGGTCGTCGCTCAGGGACAGCAGCCGCAAGGTGTGGATCAGAGAGGAGGCGCCGAAGCCCTCGACGCCTCGGAACACGCTGGCGCCCGCGAGGCCCGCCGCGTGGGCCCGGTGGACGATCTCCGAGTACAGGGGCCGGTGGTGCCAGGTGTCGTTCTCACCGACGAAGACGGTCAGGCGCAGGGCCCTGCCGGTCAGCCTCGTCATGACTGCCTCCTGTTCAGGATGCGGCGGGTCGCCCAGGCCGCGAGCCACACCGCTGTGAGCGCCACGAGCGGTGTCGCGGCAAGGTAGGCCAGGCCGGTGCCGGCCTCGCCGCCGTCGACCAGCTTCCGGATGTCGACGGCGTAGGTCGAGAAGGTGGTGAAACCGCCGAGGACGCCGGTTCCGAAGAAGGGGCGCACGAGGCGGTGAACGGATCGGAGCTCGGTGATGACCACCATGAACACGCCGATCACGGCGCAGCCGGTGACGTTGACCCAGAAGGTCGTCCAGGGGAAGCCGCCGGTGTGCGTGGGCCACCACAGGGACGCCGCGTACCGGGCGGCCGCCCCCGCTCCCCCGCCGAGCGCCACCACCACGACGACGGGGGCCTGGGCACGCCAGACGGGCGGACGCGGGGTGGCGCGCAGACTGCCGAGGCTTTCCGCGTCGGGGGTGGTCATGGGCGTACGTCTCCTACTCGCCGGGGCCCGGGGTCGTGCGGGCGCGTGCCGTCGCAAGTAGGGACCGTTGGCGGCGTCCTCGCCGCGGTTCGGGTACGGCGGGCCCCACCGCCGCGCCGCGAGCGGTGCCGCGGCCGGGATTCAGGTTAACCCCGGGTTCGGGGCGGGGTCATTTCGGCGCGGGCGGCTCGCAGATCGCCACGCCGGGCTCCCAGAGGCTGCCCAGCACCAGGTGCCCGTTCGCTTCGCACACGCTGGTGACCATGCGGTAGCCGGAGCGGCGGCGGGCGAGGTGGTGGATCACACGGCCCTCGTCGTCGAAGGCCAGCACGGCGATCGTGCCGGTGGGGCGGAACGGGGCGCGTACGGCCACGCGGGCGGCGGCGCGGCGGACCGCGGGTGCGCCGCGGTGGAGGAGGTCGAGGGGCGGGACGCGGGGTCCGGCCAGCGCGACCCAGATCGGTCCGTCCGGGGCGCCGCGCCAGAGGTTGTCGGGCATGCCCGGGAGGTTCTCGGCGAAGGGCTCGCTCCGTCCGGCCTCGGGCCCGGTGAGCCAGTGGCGGAGGAGCCGGCAGGCGCCGGTCTCGGCGAGGACGAGGAAGGACTCGTCGGCACCGACGGCGAGCCCGTTGGCGAACTGCAGTCCGTCCAGCACCACCTCGGGGGTGTCGTCACCCGGCGCCAGGCGCAGCAGCCGTCCCGTTCCGATGTGCTCGACGATGTCGCCGATCCAGTGCTCCAGGGGGTGGCGGCGGCTGGAGACGGTGAAGTAGACGGTGCCGTCGGAGAGGGACACGACGTTGCTGCAGAACCGCAGCGGCTCCCCCGCCACCGAGTCGGCGAGGATGCGGACCGTGCCGTCGCCGGTGTCGACGCGCAGCAGGCCGCGTTCGGCGTCGCACACCAACAGGTCGCCGTCCGGGAGGAGTTCGAGCCCCAGCGGCCTGCCGCCCGTCTCGGCGAGCACCTCGGTACGGGCCCTGGCCGGGTCCGCCAGACCGTCCAGACGCAGGATGCGGCCGTCCGCCACGCCGGTCAGGACACGGCCGCGCGGGTCGGCGACCACGTCCTCGGGGCCGTGGCCCATCGCGATGTAGTGGCGTGGGACGAGTGCCTGGGGACGGTTCATGGTGCGCGTGTCCTTCACAGTAGGGAGCTGCCGCTGGACCGGGTCGCCTACCAGCCCTTTTCAAACATGCGGGCGACCTCGGCGATCCGTACCTCGTCGCGGTGGTAGTGCACGCGGCCCGCGGACCGGCTGGTGCGCAGCATGCCGGTGGCTTCGAGCAGCCGGAGGTGGGTGACGGCGACCGGGCGGGCCAGTGAGAACCTCTCGGCGACGGCGTCCGCGGTGACCCCGCCCTCGGCGGGGCCGGGTTCCTTCAGCCAGGCCAGGATGCGCAGCCGCGTCTCGTCCGTGGGAGTCCTCAGCATGTCGTGCCCCTGCCTCGCGGCTCTCGCCCTCTTACCGCGTTCTTCCCACTGTCTCGCAGCTCAAGCCGCCGCGCAGGGCAGTTCGGCATCGTTGACCGATACCGAACTGCCCTGCGCTCCGACGAAGTTCGGGGCGGGACGTCGCTCTGCCCCCGGTGAGATCAGCGGTGGCGGAACCAGGACATCGACGAGAGTGCCCGGTCGTCGTAGCCGAAGAGCGCCTGGTTCTCCCAGCCGTTGCCGGAGGAGGCGTCGGTCGGGTCCCAGCCGTTGCCTCCCACCGCGGTCCAGGTGGCCTCCCAGTAGAAGATGCCGAGACCCCGGCCGTTCGGGACGGCCTCCACGATGCTCGCCACGTCGTTCATCCACCGGGTCTGGCCGGCCACGCTCGCCGGATAGCCGGGGACCAGCTCGCCGGTCAGGTCGATGATGTTCTCGTGCGCGTCCTCGCTGTCCAGGCGGAACGGGTAGGCGGTCTCGGCGACGTACACCGGCTTGCCGTAGCGGGAGGCCGCGTCGTCGAGGGTCGTCTGGAAGTCGGCCAGTGTGCCGTGCCAGTAGCCGTAGTACGACAGGCCGATCACGTCGAACTTCACGCCGTTGGACCGCGCGCTGTCGAACCACCAGCGGGTGCCCTCCAGATCACCGCCCTCGGCGAGGTGCAGGGCGACGGTGGTGGAAGGGTTGACCGCCTTGACGGCGTCGTAGCCGGAGTTGAGCAGACCGGCCAGTTGTGTCCAGTTGGAGGTGGATCCCTCGGTCCACAGCATGCCGCCGTTGATCTCATTGCCCACCTGGACCATGTCGGCGGTGGTGCCCTGCGCCTTCAAGGCGTTCAACACGTCGTACGTGTGCTGGTACACGTCCGTCTTGAGTTGACCGTACGAGTGTCCGGCCCAGGCGGCGGGCTTGTCCTGGCGGCCGGGGTCGGCCCAGAAGTCCGAGTAGTGGAAGTCGACCAGCAGCTTCATGCCCTGCGCCTTGACCCGCTTGGCCATGGCCAGGACCCGTGCCTTGTTGTTGTAGCCGTCGGCCGGGTTCACCCACACCTTGAGGCGCGCGTAGTTCATGCCGGACGACTTGAGGACGGCCAGGGCGTCGCCGGCCGTTCCGGAGCCGTTGCGGTAGACGCCGCCCTTGGCCTCGCTCTTGGCCAGGGACGAGATGTCGGCGCCCTTGATCGACGTACCGGACGTGCCCGATGTGAAGGTCAGGTCGTCAACATTGATCCAGTTGCCGGCATTCGCATCACTGTTGATGCTGATGGTGCATTGGTTGCCGGTCACATTGACCGGGACGACGATCCGGATCCACCCACTGGACGAGACCGGCAGATCGGTGCGCTGCTCGGCGCCGCCGCAGTTCTTCAGCGCTATGTACGCGGACTTCTGTCCGCCGCCGGAGCGCACCCAGGCGGTGAGCCTGTACGGGCCGTTGGTGAGTCCGGACAGGTACTGCCAGGTCTCCGTCTTGTAGGCGGTGGAGGCCCAGTGGCTCAGGCGGTGGCTCCCGCCGTGGCCGCCGGACTCGACGAACGAGGCGCCGGTGGCGCCGGACTCGGACCAGCCGCTCGGCGTGGCCGCGCCCGAACCGTCGGTCTCGAAGCCTCCGTTGGTGAGGGTGCTCGCGGCCTGGGCGGTCTGGGCGGGCAGGGCGGTGAGGGCGAGCCCTGCGGCGAGCGGCAGCAGCAGGGCTCTGAGCGTGCGTCTGGGATGGAACATCGTCGTCCGTCGTCCCTTCGACGTCGGGGATGGGGGTGCCCCTCACAGCCGGTGAGGGGTCCCTCCGCCCGCGGCTCGTGCGGCTCGCACGGGCGGAGGGAGTCGGTTCAGCCGTCGAGCCGGACGACCCGGACGGCTCCGGCCGGGACGGCCAGGCGGCCCGCGGCGCGTTCTCCGGTCAGCAGCTCGGTGCCCGGGGTCTCCAGGGGCACCTTGGTGTCCGAGCCGGTGTGGTTGACGGCGAACAGGTAGGTGCCCGACTCGTCGGTGCGGCGTACGACTTCGACGTCCCGGGGCAGGTCGGCGCGCGGGGCGAGGCGCGCGTCCTCGATCGCCAGGCCGAGCAGCGTGTCGAGGCCGTCGGTGCCGAGCCGGGTGGAGACGTACCAGGCGGTGCCCTCGCCGAGGCTGTGCCGGGTGATGGCCGGGTGGCCTGCTGTGAGGCCGTCGGCGTAGGTGCAGACGGTCTCGGCGCCGCGCGGCACCACGAACTCGGTCCATACCTCGGCGTCCAGTTCGGATCCGTCGGGGCCGGTGACGCGGACCCGTTCGCCGGGCAGCAGCGGCGAGAACTCCTCGACCGTGAGGCCGAGGACGTCCCGGAGCGGGCCCGGGTAGGCGCCCTCGTGGACGGCGTCGTGCTCGTCGACGATGCCGGAGAAGTACGAGACGACCAGCGTGCCGCCGTTCTCGACATAGGCCTTGAGGTTGTTCCCGGCCGCCTCCGTCATGAGGTACAGGGCCGGTACGACGACAAGGGGATACCTCGACAAGTCGGCTTCCGGGTGGGCGAAGTCGACGGTGAGGTGGCGGTCGTAGAGGGTCTCGTAGAAGGCGTCGGCGCGTTCGCGGGCGTCGTGGTCCTCGCTGGGGCGCCAGTCGAGGTTCTGCGCCCACCAGGAGTGCCAGTCCCACAGCACGGCCACGTCGGCCTCGG
Organism: Streptomyces sp. NPDC057099; assembly: GCF_042671245.1. Taxonomy (NCBI): domain Bacteria; kingdom Bacillati; phylum Actinomycetota; class Actinomycetes; order Kitasatosporales; family Streptomycetaceae; genus Streptomyces; species Streptomyces sp. NPDC057099. Next base: position 74,298 of record NZ_JBHUTX010000029.1, on the reverse strand, counting down.
TGCGGGTGCCGCGGATCTCGCTCAACGCCTCGACGGTCGCGCCGAGTTCGGTGACCTCGCGCCAGACGCGGGTGCCGGTGCCGCCGTGCGGGAGCATCGCCGAGTGGAACTTCTCGGCGCCGCGCCGGGACTGGCGCCACTGGAAGAACATGGCTCCCTCGGAGCCGCGCGCCACATGGGCGAGGGAGTTGCGGGCCATCTGGCCGGGGGCCTTGGCCGGGTTGTGGGGCTGCCAGTTGACGCCCGAGGTGGAGTGCTCCAGGAGCAGCCAGGGGGCGCCGCCCGCGACGGAGCGGGTGAGGTCGGCGGCCATCGCGAGGTTGACGTGGGTGCGGCGGCCGTCGGTGATCAGGTAGTGGTCGTTGGTGACGATGTCGACCTCGCGGCCCCAGGCCCAGTAGTCGACGGAGTCGCACTGGCTGAGGGCCGTCATGAAGTTGGTGGTGACCGGGACGCCCGGTGAGAGGCGGTGCAGGATGTCCCGCTCCGCCACGAAGTTCTCGCGCATGGTGGCGTCGGCGAACCGCTTGTAGTCCAGCGCCTGGCCCGGGTTGACGGACGTCGGGGTGAGCCGGGGCGGGTTGATCTGCTCGAGGTCCGTGTAGCGCTGGCCCCAGAAGGCCGTGCCCCAGGCCTCGTTGACGGCGTCGACCGTGCCGTACGTCGTCGCGAGCCAGCGGCGGAAGTGCGCGGCGCACGCGTCGCAGTAGCAGGCCGAGACGGGGACGCCGTACTCGTTGTGCACGTGCCACATCGCCAGGGCCGGGTGGTCGCCGTAGTGCTCGGCGAGTTTGGCGGTGATGGCCGCCGCGGCCGAGCGGTAGTCGGTGTTGCTGTGGCAGATCGCGGCGCGGGAGCCGAACTCGTGGCGCACGCCCTCCGGCGTCACCGGCAGGGCCTCGGGGTGGGCGCGGTAGAACCAGACCGGCGGGCAGACGGTGGGTGTACCGAGGTCGACGCGGATGCCGTTCTCGTGCAGCAGGTCGACCACGCGGTCGAGCCAGCCGAAGTCGTACACGCCGGGCGACGGCTCCAGCAGTGCCCAGGAGAAGATCCCGACGCTCACCATCGTGACGCCGGCCTCCCGCATCAGCCGGACGTCCTCCTGCCAGACGCTCTCCGGCCACTGCTCGGGGTTGTAGTCCCCGCCGAAGGCGAGCCTGGTGAGGCCCCTGGGGGTGGTCTCCGGCATGGATGGTCTCCCGGTCGATCGATCAATTGGGAACGTGCACACACAATGGTGCCGTGCGGAGGCCAACATAACCGCACAGCAACAACCATTGACAAGTGTCCGGGATGTTTCTCTACTGTGAACGCTCACAGAAGCATGGCAGGTCTTCGCAGCAGGCGAGGACCCCAGGTCAGGGGAGAGATCCATGCCGTACACGAAGCGCCGCCGCCTCGTGAGAACCGCCGTCGCCGTCGCGCTCGGCGCCACCACACTCGCCGCCTGCGGGACGGAGTCCGCGGACAGCGAGACCGAGTCGGGCCCGGCGTCGCTGACGTACTGGACCTGGACGCCCGGCATGGACAAGGTCGTGGACCTGTGGAACAAGGGCCCGGGCAAGAAGGACCGGATCACCGTCACGGTGAAGAAGCAGGCGTCCGGCGACACGTTGGTCACCAAGATCCTCACCGCCCACAAGGCGGGCAAGGCGCCCGACCTGGTGCAGGCGGAGTACCAGGCGCTGCCCACCCTGGTCAGCAATGACGCGCTCGCGGACATAGCGAAGAACGTGGGCGACGCGCAGGGCAGCTTCGCCGACGGCGTCTGGCAGCAGACGACGCTGGGCACGGACGCGGTCTACGCGGTCCCGCAGGACATCGGGCCGATGATGTTCTACTACCGCGAGGACCTGTTCAAGGAGTACGGCCTGACGGTGCCGACGACCTGGGACGAGTTCGCCGAGACCGCCCGCAAGCTCAAGAAGGCGGCTCCCGACAAGGATCTGACCACCTTCTCCGCCAACGACTCCGGCCTCTTCGCGGGCCTCGCGCAGCAGGCGGGCGCCAAGTGGTGGACGACGTCCGGCGACCAGTGGAAGGTCTCCATCGACGACGCGGCGACGCAGAAGGTCGCGAAGTTCTGGGGCGGCCTGGTCGAGGAGGGCGCCGTCGACAACCAGCCGATGTACACGCCGGCCTGGAACAAGGCGCTCAACACCGGCAAGCAGATCGCCTGGGTCAGCGCCGTCTGGGCTCCCGGCACCCTCACCACCGCGGCTCCCGACACCAAGGGCAAGTGGGCCATGGCCCCGCTCCCCCAGTGGTCCGCGAGCGAGACCCGCACCGGCAGCTGGGGCGGCTCCTCCACCGCCGTGACCACGGACTCCAAGCACCAGGCGGCCGCCGCGAAGTTCGCCGCCTGGCTGAACACCGACAGCGAGGCCCTCAACGCGCTGGCGAAGGAGAGCGGCATCTACCCGGCCGCCAAGAACGCCCAGACCAGCGGGGCCTTCCTCAAGCCGCCGGCCTACTTCTCGAACCAGGCCGACTTCTACACCAAGGCCGCCGACATCGCGGAGACCACGGCACCGTCCGCCTGGGGCCCGAACGTGAACGTCGCCTACACCACGTTCAAGGACGCCTTCGGCGCCGCCGCGAAGAACAAGTCCGACTTCGGCGCGGCCCTGAAGAAGATGCAGGACGACACCGTCGCCGACATGAAGAAGCAGGGCTTCGGGGTCGCTCGGTGAAAAGCACGGCACGCCGGCAGTCGTACGGGGTCAAGGCCGCCCCGTACGCCTTCCTCCTCCCTGCGGCACTCCTCTTCACCTTGTTCTTCGCACTGCCGATCGGCTACGCGATCTGGCTCAGCCTCCACAAGGTGAAGGTCTCCGGCCTGGGCCTCGGCGCAGGGGCCCGCAAGGAGGTCTGGGCCGGTCTGGAGAACTACACCGACGCCCTCACCGACAGCGAGCTGCTGCACGGGACGCTGCGCGTGCTGGGGTACGGCTGCATCGTGGTACCCGTCATGCTCGGCCTCGCCCTGCTGTTCGCGCTGATGCTCGACTCCGAGAAGGTGCGGCTGGCGCCCTTCACCCGGCTCGCGATCTTCCTGCCGTACGCCATCCCCGGTGTGGTGGCGGCGCTGCTGTGGGGCTTCCTGTACCTGCCGGACGTGAGCCCCTTCTACTTCGTGCTCGACAGGCTGGGCATGCCGCAGCCGGATCTGCTGGACGGCGGGCCGCTGTATCTCGCGCTCTCCAACATCGCGGTGTGGGGCGGCACCGGCTTCAACATGATCGTCATCTACACCTCGCTCCAGGCGATCCCGGCGGAGGTGTACGAGGCGGCGAAGCTGGACGGCGCGACGCCGGCGCAGATCGCGCTGCGGATCAAGATCCCGATGGTGGCGCCCTCGCTGGTGCTGACCTTCTTCTTCTCGATCATCGCCACGCTCCAGGTGTTCAACGAGCCGACCACCCTCAAGCCGCTCACCAACTCCGTGTCCACGACGTGGAGTCCGCTGATGAAGGTGTACCGGGACGCGTTCGGCGAGGGCGACATCTACAGCGCCGCCGCGCAGGCCGTGATCATCGCCTTCGCCACGCTCCTGCTGTCCTTCGGCTTCCTGCGAGCCGCGAACCGTCGTCAGAAGCAGGAGGCCACTCGATGAGTTCCCTTGCCGTCCCGAAGGCCGAGCCCGTGGCCGGCAGCACGCCCGGCACGGTCCAGGGCCGTCCGCCGCTGCGCCGCCGGATCGCCCTGATCCCGACGGTCACCCTGCTCCTGGGCGCGGTCTACTGTCTGCTGCCGGTGGCCTGGGTGGTCATCGCGGCCACCAAGTCCGGCCGTGAGCTGTTCTCCACGTTCACGTTCCTGCCGGGCTCGGGGTTCGCCGACAACCTCCGGGACCTGAGCGCCTACCGCGACGGCGTGTACTGGGCGTGGATGGGCAACTCCGCCCTGTACGCCGGCCTGGGCGCCCTGCTGTCGACATGCGTCTCGGCGTTCAGCGGCTACGCGCTGGCGACCTACCGCTTCCGGGGCCGCGAGACGATCTTCAACGTGCTGCTCGCGGGCGTGCTGATGCCGCCGGTGATCCTGGCCATCCCGCAGTACCTGCTGCTGGCGAAGGCCGACCTCACGGACTCGTTCCTGGGCGTCCTGCTGCCGCAGATCCTCTCGCCGTACGGCGTCTATCTCGCGCGGATCTACGCCGCCGCCGCAGTGCCCGCCGACGTGGTCGAGGCCGGGCGGATGGACGGGGCGAGCGAGTGGCGGATCTTCACCCGGATCGCGCTGCCGATGATGATCCCCGGCATGGTGACGGTGTTCCTGTTCCAGTTCGTGGCGATCTGGAACAACTTCCTGCTGCCGTACATCATGCTCAGCGACGACGAGAAGTTCCCGATCACGCTCGGTCTGTTCACGTTGCTGGAGCAGGGGGCCAACACCCCGGCGCTGTACACGCTGGTGATCACGGGCGCGTTCCTCGCGGTGCTCCCGCTGGTCGTCCTCTTCCTGGTCATCCAGCGCTTCTGGAGTCTGGATCTGCTGTCCGGAGCCGTAAAGTCATGACCATGAACGCTGCGGGAGGCAGGCGCAGGCCGCCCACGATCCACGACGTGGCGCGCGAGGCGGGGGTCTCGCGCGGCACCGTCTCGCGGGTGCTCAACGGCGGCCACTACGTCAGTCCGGCCGCCCAGGAGGCCGTCAACGCGGCCATCCGCAGGACGGGTTACGTCGTCAACCGGCACGCCCGCTCCCTGATCACCGGGCGGTCCGACTCGATCGGCTTCCTGCTCACCGAGCCGCAGGAGCGGTTCTTCGAGGACCCCAACTTCAATGTCCTGCTGCGGGGCTGCACCCAGGCGCTCGCCGCACACGACATCCCGCTGCTGCTGATGCTGGCCGGCACCGAGGACGAACGGCGGCGCATCACCCGGTACATCACCGCCGGTCATGTCGACGGGGTACTGCTGGTCTCCAGCCACTCCGGGGATCCCGTCGCCGAGCAGCTGCGCGGGGCCGGGGTGCCGCTGGTGGCGTGCGGGAAGCCGATCGGGCTGGCCTCCAAGGTGAGCTACGTGGCCGCCGACGACCGCGACGGTGCCCGCGACATGGTGCGTCACCTGCTGTCGCTCGGGCGTCAAAGGGTGGGCATGGTGACCGGTCCGCTGGACACGCCGGGCGGTGTCGAGCGCCTCGCCGGCTACAAGGAGGTGCTGGCGGACGCGGGCCTGGAGTTCGATGAGCGGCTCGTCGTCTCCGGGGACTACAGCCGGGCCAGCGGCGAGGCGGGGGCCGAGCGGCTGCTGGCGCAGGCCCCGGAGACGGACGCGGTGTTCGTCGCCTCGGATCTGATGGCCCAGGGGGTGCTGGCGGCGCTGCAGCGGGCGGGGCGGCGGGTGCCGCAGGACGTCGCGGTCGGCGGTTTCGACGACTCACCGGCCGCGCTGGCCTCCAGTCCCGAGCTGACGACCATCCGGCAGCCGTGGGACCGCATCAGCGCCGAGATGGTGCGGGTGCTGCTCGCGCAGATCGGGGGCGAGGATCCGGCGGCGGTGATCCTGCCGACGGAGTTGGTGAAGCGGGAATCGACGTAGGCGTCGGCCCCCGAGAGGCGCGCCGAAGGGGCCGCTCCATGCACAGTCATTGAAGCTCGGACCGGTGTACCGTTCGCTTATGGCAGCGAAAACGGCTGGTGCGCGGCTCGAGGAACGGTGGCGGGACATCCTGTCGGCGCACGCGCGCACGATGTGCGAGATCGACCGGGCGCTGCATCCGCACGGCCTCGGCGCCTCCGATTTCGAGGTCCTGGACATGCTCGTGACCGCCGCGCCCGAGGAGGGCGAGCAGTGCCGGGTGCAGAATCTGGTCGGGCGGGTCCATCTGAGCCAGAGCGCGCTGTCGCGGCTGATCGCCCGGCTGGAGAAGGACGGTCTTGTGACACGCACCGTGTGCGTGGAGGACCGGCGCGGCGTGTGGGTCTCCCTGACCTCCAGGGGCCGTGATCTGCACGCCGAGGTGCTGCCGCTGCAGCGGGCGGCGCTGGCCCGGACGCTGGGCGCGTAAGAGGCCCAGGCCCGGACCGGGCCGATCCCGATCGCCCTACGGACGTGCCAGCAGGGTGCGGACTCCCTCCGAGGTGAGCGTCAGGCGGTGCTCCGAGCTGCCGTCGATGGTGAGCGACAGGTCGTCGGCCGGCCACTGCGCGGCGAGGGCGCCGAGCGGCACCATGCGGTAGCGGGAGACGAACGGCAGCAGCCCGGCCATCTCCACCTCGGAGGTGAACACGGGCACCACCGGTTCGCCGCCGGGCTGCTCGAGCACCGGCAGCGCCACCGCGGAGGGGTTGGCGGCGTCGGCATCGTTCGCGTCGTCGGGCACGGGGATGAGCACGTCGCTGTCGGCGAGCGCGTTCAGAGCCGCCGCGTCCTCGGTGTTCTCGGCGAGGACGTCCAGAGCCCGCTGGGCGGGCGTGGGCGTGGGGTTGTTTGCGGGTGTCTCCATGGCAGATTCCCTGGTAGCGGCGGTCTTGCGGCCCACCCGGGACATGATCCGCCCCGGGCACGGTCCTGCTCGCGTACCCGATCGTGGACGGGGCAATCCTGGTGGATCACTGAGGTTCGAGGGATCAGTGGGACGGGGGCCGGGCCGATCACCGCTCGGGGCGTTCAGGAGAGCGGGGAGGCCCGAGGGACCGGCAGGGCATTCCCTGCTCACTCACCCCGCCGCTCCCGTCCGGTTCCACGCGGTACACCCCTGCTCCGGGCGCCCGGGTGACGGCCTCCCCGAGTACACCGTTCTCGAAGAGCACTCCGGCCCCGTCCTCCACCGCCCACCCCGCCGGCAGCCGCCCCGCCGCCACGGCCGCCCGGTACGACGGCTGCCGGCCCGGTTCACTGTCGTAGTGCGGGCAGACAGAGCCCGGCAGCAGCCCCAGGCCGTCGGGGAGGTACGTCAGCGGCCCGAAGGAGTCGGTGTGCGAGCCCTCGGCCCAGCAGTTGGCACCGGCGCTGATGCCGCACAGCAGCGTCCCGAGGTCGTGGGCCTCCCGCAGCAGCCGGTCCAGGCCGTGGGCGCGCCAGACCGCGAGGAGGTTGGCCGTGTTGCCGCCGCCCACGTACACGACGTCCTGGGCGAGCAGAAAGGAACGCAGGGCGTCGTCGTCCAGCTCTCGGCGGAACAGGGGCAGGACGGAGGGAACGCAGGCCGGACGTGACCGGAAGGCCGCGCGGAACTGGTCGACGTAGGCCGGTGCGTCTCCGCTGGCCGTGGGCACGAAGCACACCTTGGGGTGTGGCACGCGCGCCTGGGCCAGAACCCAGTCGTCCAGGAGACCGTCGTCGTCGGTGGAGAAGCCGCCGCCGAGGAGGGCGAGACGCTGCGGGGGTGTGGGGGCCATGGCGGTTCCCGTAGCGGCTAGGTACGGGGACCAGCGTGCAGAACGGCCAGCACACCCCGGGCGCGCGTACCGTCCGGCAGTTGCCAGCAGCCGGTGACGTGGCCGGTCGCTCCCCGCGCGGGGGTCAACGGACCGTCCGGGGCGGGCTGGAGGACCCGGTGCAGACGGAGGGTCGTGCCCTGGGGCGTGGTCAGCCGGGTGCCGTCTTGATCGTCGCCGGCGGTGAAGTCCGTGGGGAGGGGCCCGTCGCCGGTGTAGGAGGCGGTGACCTCGCGGTCGTGGGCGTCGGTGATGTTCTGGTCCTGGGCCCGTACCCGTCCCTCGATCAAGGCCGCCAACTGGCGGACCATCACGGGGTCGTGGCAGCCGTCGTAGGCCCAGCGCTTCCCGAGCACACCGTGCTCCATGGTGCCGACGAGGGCGTCCTCCGCACCGTCGAGCGGGGCGCCCCGATAGGTGAACGGCACCAGGTAGCTGGTCGGGTGGGGACCGGACGTGTCGGTGACGACGAGGAACTCGACCCCGACCTCGCCCTCCGGATCGTCCAGCCGAAACCCCCCGGCCTTGACCAACTCCGGTTCGGCCGCGCCACCGCGGTACCAGGGGCGGGACGGCAGCCAGGAGGTGAGCAGTTCCATCTTGGTCGGTGTCAGCGTGGTGTGGTGGATGACGGCCATGCCGGTCCCCTCCCCCTCGGGTCGATGCGAGCCGTGAGGACACGCAGCATACGTTCGAGGAGATCCAGGGATGTTGACGCGCGAAATGTTACCGGTAACATCAGTCCGCGTGACCGACCAGCCGATCGCGCAGCTCGACTCTCACCCCTCCCCCGCTTCCCCCGCCCCGGTCTTCAGCAGAGCCGCCGTCGTGGCGTCCTGTGTCGGCTTCGTTCTCATCGGGGCGTTGCAGGCGCTGTACGGGCCCGCGATCCCGGCGTTTCGTGAGGAGTTCGGGCTGTCGCCGTCCGTCGCGGGGCTGGGGCTGAGTGCGCACTTCGTCGGGGGTGTGGCCGGGGTGCTGCTGTTCGACCGGCTCTACGGCCGGGTCGGGAACCGGCACATCCTCGGCAGTTCCTATCTGCTGATGGCCGTCGGCGCGGCGGGCTTCGCGCTGGCGCCGGACTGGCCCACCGCCCTCGCGGCGGCCCTGTTCGCGGGGGTCGGTTTCGGTGGCGTCGACTACGGTCTCAACCAGCTGTTCGCCGTGGGCTTCGGTCACCGTTCGACCGCGATGCTGAACATTCTCAACGCCCACTTCGGCATCGGCGCCATCCTCGGCCCCGCCCTGATCGGCGTGGTCGGCTCGGAGCACTACCCGGCCGTCTTCCTCTGCTTCGCCCTCGCCAATCTGCCCTTGCTGCTGTGTCTGAGGGGAGTCCGGAACGAGGTGCCTCTGCCGGGCGGGGCCGAGGACGGCGGCCGTGGGCAGGTTCTGGGCCGCAGTCTCGGCTCCGTGCTCGGCGTCTTCGTCGCGCTCTACGTCCTGCACATCGCCGTCGAGGCCGGTGTCGGCGGCTGGGAGCCCACGCATCTGGAGACCGTCGGCTATGGCGCGGGCGTCGCGGCCACCGCCACCTCGGTGTACTGGCTGATGATGACCGTCGGGCGCTTCCTGGTCGCCCCGCTCGCGCTGCGGTTCTCCGCCCAGGCGATCATCACCGTCTCGTGCGCCGGCATGACGGTGTGTCTGCTGGCCGCGTCCGTGCCGGCGCTGGCTCCGTACGCGTACGCCGGTGTCGGTCTGTTCATCGCGCCGATCTTCCCCACCGGACTGCCCTGGCTGAACCGGGCCGCGCCGCGCGCCCGGCGGGCCGGTGCCGTGGTCATCGCGGCCTCCATGGTCGGCGGTGTCGCCGCGGGGCCGGCGCTGGGCAAGGCCATCGAGTGGTCCGGGATCCGCGCGGTGCCGCTTCTGCTGTGCGGTGTGTCGGCGCTGTGCCTGGCCGCCACGCTCTGGCTCATCCGCGCCACCCGCTCCCGCTGACTCCCCCTGCCTCGAATACCTCGAAGGGAAGCCTCCGCATGCCCGCTCTGACGACGACGTCCGACGGATTCCTGCTGCACGGCGAGCCGTTCCGGATCCTCTCCGGCGCGCTGCACTACTTCCGTGTCCACCCCGACCTGTGGGCCGACCGGTTGCGCAAGGCCCGTCTGATGGGCCTCAACACGGTCGAGACGTACCTTCCCTGGAACCACCACCAGCCGGATCCCGACGGGCCCCTCGTGCTCGACGGCTTCCTCGATCTGCCCCGGTTTCTGCGGCTCGCCCAGGACGAGGGGCTGCGTGTGCTGCTGCGTCCCGGTCCGTTCATCTGCGCCGAGTGGGACGGGGGCGGCCTGCCCGACTGGCTGACCTCGGACCCGGACATCCGGCTGCGGACCAGCGATCCGCGCTTCACCGGGGCGGTCGACCGCTACCTCGACCTGCTGCTGCCCGCGCTCCGCCCGCACATGGCCGCGGCGGGCGGTCCCGTCATCGCGGTGCAGGTGGAGAACGAGTACGGGGCCTACGGCGACGACAGCTCGTATCTGAAGCACCTGGCCGACGCGTTCCGCTCCCGGGGCGTCGAGGAACTGCTGTTCACCTGCGACCAGGCCGACCCCGAGCACCTGGCCGCCGGAACCCTGCCCGGCGTCCTGGCGGCCAGCACCTTCGGCAGCCGCGTCGAGCAGTGCCTCGGGCGCCTGCGCGAGCACCGGAGCGAAGGCCCGCTGTTCTGCGCGGAGTTCTGGATCGGCTGGTTCGACCACTGGGGAGGTCCGCACCATGTGCGGGACGCGGCCGACGCCGCCGCGGACCTGGACCGGCTGCTGTCCGCCGGGGCGTCCGTCAACATCTACATGTTCCACGGCGGCACCAACTTCGGCTTCACCAACGGCGCCAACCACAAGCACGCCTACACCCCGACCATCACGTCCTACGACTACGACGCCGCGCTCACCGAGTGCGGCGACCCGGGGCCGAAGTACCACGCCTTCCGCGAGGTCATCGCCCGCCACGCCGGCGTTCCCGACGAGCCAGTCCCGGCACCGGGACCCAAACTTCCGTGCACCGATGTCGAGTTGGACGGCCGGGCACCTCTGCTTCCGCTCGCCGGCACGCTCGCCCCACCCGTGCACGCCGACGACCCGGTGACCATGGACGAGCTCGGGCAGCGCACCGGCTACGCGCTCTACCGCACCACCCTGCCCACTGCCGGTGACGGCCTGCTGCACTTCTCCGGCGGTGTCGGTGACCGCGCCCAGGTCTTCGTCGACGGCGCCCCGGTCGGTGTCCTGGAGCGCGAACGCCACGACGAGACGCTGCCCGTGCGCGTCCCACGCCCCGGCGCGACGCTGGACGTCCTCGTCGAGAACATGGGCGGCGTCAACTACGGGCCTCGTATCGGCGCGCCCAAGGGCCTGCTCGGGCCCGTCGCCTTCAACGGCACCGCCCTGCGGGGTTGGGACTGCCGCCCGCTGCCGCTGGACGACGTGGCCGGGCTGCCGTTCGTACCGGCCGACGGGTCCGCGGTCACCGTGCCGGCCTTCCACCGCGGCACCTTCGAGGTGGACACGCCCGCCGACGCCTTCCTCTCCCTCCCCGGCTGGACGAAGGGCCAGGCCTGGGTCAACGGCTTCCACCTCGGCCGCTACTGGAACCGGGGCCCGCAGCACACCCTGTACCTGCCCGCACCTGTTCTGCGGCCGGGCGCCAACGCGCTGGTCCTGCTGGAGCTGCACGGCACGACCGTCACCCGCGCCCAGCTCACCGACACCCCCGACCTCGGCCCGGAGAACACCTGGTGACCCCGCACCGACTGCGCGTTCCCGCGCCCTCCGCTCCCCCGCTCACCGGCCATCTGCCCTTCGCGGACGCGCCGGGCGTGCCCGATCCGATCGACGTGACCAGCCGCTGGCTCACCCGTGGCGGCCGCCCCTGGTTCCCGGTCTCCGGCGAGTTCCACTACTCCCGCTACCCGCACGGGGAGTGGGAGGAGGAGCTGCTGAAGATGAAGGCGGGCGGGGTGACCGCCGTCGCCTCCTACGTGATCTGGATCCATCACGAGGAGATCGAGGGCCGGGTCCGCTTCGACGGCGACCGCGACCTCCGGCGGTTCGCCGGGCTGTGCGCCCGTCACGGCCTGGACTTCGTCCCGCGCATCGGCCCCTGGTCGCACGCGGAGGTGCGCGACGGCGGCCTGCCCGACTGGCTGCTCGCCCGCGCCCGCACACCGCGGACCGACGACCCGGCCTATCTGGAGCCCGTACGCACCTGGTTCAAGGCCGTCGCGGAGCAACTGCGCGGCCTGGACCGGGCGCACGGCGGCCCGATCGTCTCGATCCAGATCGAGAACGAGCTCTACGATCAGCCCGGCCATCTGCGCACGCTCAAGCGCCTCGCCCAGGAGGCCGGGCTGAGCGCACCGCTGTGGACGTCGACCGCGTGGGGCGGGGTGCTGCTCCCGGGCGAGGAACTGCTTCCGCTGTACGGCGGCTATCCCGAGGCGTTCTGGACGGAGGCGGACGGCGGCTGGCCCGACACCTGCCGCAAGCACTTCTTCTTCACGCACGAGCGCGACGACGAGGGCATCGGCGCCGACCTGCGGCCCACGACCGTGCGCGGCACCGACCCGGCTTCGACGGACCGGTTCCCCTGGGCCACCTGCGAGTTGGGAGGGGGGATGGCGGTGGCCTATCACCGGCGGCCCCGGGTGGAGGCCGCCGACGTGGGCGCGCTCGGGCTGACCAAGATCGGCTGCGGTTCGGTGTGGCAGGGCTACTACATGTTCCACGGCGGCACGAATCCGCCGGGAGAGCTGACCACTCTTCAGGAGTCGCACACCACCGGCTATCCCAACGACCTTCCGGTCCTGAGCTACGACTTCCAGGCCCCGCTCGGCGAGTACGGTCAGGTGCGGCCCTCGTACCACGAACTGCGGCTCCAGCACCTGCTGCTGGCCGAATTCGGGCACCGGATCGCGCCCATGGAGTCCGTGCTGCCCGAGCGTCTGCCGGCCGGGCAGCACGATCGTGACACCCTGCGCTGGGCCGTGCGCACCGACGGCACCTCGGGGTTCCTGTTCGTGACCAACCACCAGCCGCACGAGCCGCTGCCGGACCACCCGGAGACGACGTTCACGGTCGACTTCCCGGACGCGCCTTCGCTGGCACTGCCGAGCGCTCCCGTCACGGTGCCCTCCGGCGCCTTCTTCTGCTGGCCGCTGCGGCTGGACGTGGCCGGGCTGCGGCTGGAGTGGGCCACCGCGCAGCCGGTGTGCACCGTCGAGGCGGACGGCCGTACGGTCCTGGTGCTGGCCGCGACCGACGGCATCGCGCCCGAACTCGCCCTGGACGCGGACACGGTGACGTCCGTCGCCGTGCCGTCCGGGGACGGGGAGGTCACGCCCGTCGACGGCCGGGTCCTGGTCACCGGTCTGCGGCCGGGCACCGACGCCCTGGTCGAGGTGGACGCGGCCGACGGTTCCCGAGTCGGTCTGCTGGTCCTGGACGCGGCGACGGCCCGTACCGCCTACCGGGGTGTCGCGTGGGGTGCCGAGCGGCTGGTGCTCTGCGGGGACGGGGTGGTCTTCGACGGGGACGAGGTCCGGCTGCACAGCCCGGGCGCCGAGCCGTCGTTCGCGGTGCTGCCCGCGCCCGGTTCCGCCCTGGCCGTGGAGGGGGAACGGGTGCGGGAGGAGGCGGACGGTGTGTGCACGCGCTACACCGTCGGGGCCGGGCGCGTCGGTGACACCGCCGCGCAGGTCACCCTGGTCAAGCCCGCCGGTCCGGCTCCGGAGCCCGTGACCGGTGTGCAGGGCCGGGCGAGCATGCCCGCCGCCACGTACATGGACACCGTGGCCGCCGAGTACCGGGTCGACGTACCGGAGGACCTGCTACGGGCACCCGCCGGTGTGCTGCTGCGGCTGCACTGGACCGGTGATCTGGCACGGGCCTACGCGGGGGACGTCCTGGTCGCCGACCAGTTCTTCTCGGGGCGGGTCTGGGACATCGGCCTCGACCGGTTCCCGGCCGAGGAGTTGCGTGCGCGGGGGCTGCGGCTGAAGGTGCTGCCGCTGGCGGCGGACGCGGCCGTGCATGTGCCGGGGCAGGCGGGTGATGCCTGGCGGGCGGCCGGGGTGGGGCAGGCCGAGTGGGTGGTCACACGCGTGTGGGCGGTCCGGACCGGCTGAGGCCGTCACGGGCACCGCGCGGCCTATGCTGTGCACCTGCCGGGCGGGTTCAGGACCGCCGTATCCGACGTCGAGGAATCACCCGCCATGACACCGAGCGCCACCGACGGCCCGGTTCCCAAGGGCCGCAGCAGGCGCAACTTCGCGGGGGCGCGGCCGGTGATGGCCGACGTGGCCCGGCTGTCCGGCGTCTCCAAGCAGACCGTCTCCCGCGTGCTCAACGACCACCCGGCCGTCCGCCCCGAGACGCGTGAGGCGGTCCTGGAGGCGATGCGTACGCTCGGCTACCGGCCCAGCCGCAGCGCGCGGTCCCTGGCCAGCGGCAGGACCCGGATGCTCGGCGTGATCTCCTTCGACGCCGCACGGTACGGGCCCGCCTCCATCCTGACCGCCATCAACACGGCGGCCCAAGAGGCCGGTTACCTCGTCAGCTCCATCGCCCTGGACACGGCCGACCAGGGCACCGTCGTCGAGGCCGTGAACCGGCTGTCGGCCGAGGGCGCGGACGGCGTCATCGCCATCGCCCCGCAGCAGTGGGTGGGCCGGGCGCTGGCGGAGACCGACCTCGGCACGCCGCTCGTGGTGCTGGAGAGCGCCCTCGACGCCAGCACTCCCCTGGTCACGGGTGATTCCCGTACCGGCGCCCGCAAGGCGACCGAGCATCTCCTCGGCCTCGGGCACGCCACCGTCTGGCACATCGCGGGCCCGACCGGCTGGACCTCCGCCGATCACCGGCTGACGAGCTGGCAGGAGACGCTCCAGGCGGCCGGTGCCGACGTCCCGGCACCCCTCGTCGGGGACTGGGGTGCCGACTCGGGTTATGAACTGGGCCGTCGGCTGGCCCGGCACCCGGAGGTGACGGCCGTGTTCGCCTCCAACGACCAAATGGCGCTGGGCCTGCTGCACGCCCTGCACGAGTCCGGGCGGTCCGTTCCCGGCGAGGTCAGTGTCGTCGGCTACGACGACATCCCCGAGGCGGCGCATCTGCTGCCCCCGCTGACCACCGTCCGCACCGACTTCGCCGAGATCGGCACGCGGTCCCTGCGTCTTCTCCTGGACCGCATCGACGGCCCCGGCGAGCGGCCCCGTGTGGACACCCTCGTCCCTGTGGACCTCGTCGTGCGCGCGAGCAGCGGTCCGCCGCCGGTGGGCTGACGGGCTCAGGCACTCCCCTCGGCGGCGGCCTTCTGCCAGGCCGACTCCCTCAGCAGCCGCAGGCCGTTCAGCCCGACGAGGACCGTGGAGCCCTCGTGGCCCGCGACGCCCAGGGGCAGCGGCAGGTCGCCTGCCAGGTCCCAGACGACGAGGCCGGCGATGAACACCCCGGCGATCACGAGGTTCTGGACGACCAGTCGGCGGGCGCGGCGGGAGAGGGCGACGGTGGTGGGGACGGCGGCGAGTTCGTCGCGCACGATCACGGCGTCGGCGGTCTCCAGGGCGAGGTCGGAGCCCGCCCGGCCCATGGCGATTCCGGTGTGGGCGGCGGCCAGGGCGGGTGCGTCGTTGACGCCGTCCCCGACGACCAGCACCTTGCGGCCCGCGCTCTCCATCTCCTGGACGGCGGCCAGCTTGTCCTGCGGCAGCAGCCCGGCGCGCACGTCGTCGATGCCGGTCTCGGCGGCGAGGCGCGCGGCGGCCCGGGGGTTGTCGCCGGTGAGAAGGGTCGGGGCGGTGCCGGTGAGCGTGGTGAGGGCGGCGACCGTGGCGGCGGCGTCCGGGCGTGGCCGGTCGGCGATGCCGAGCAGTCCGGCGGGGGCGCCGTCGATGACGACCAGGACGGCGGTGCGGCCGGACTCCTCCAGCTCCGCGACCCTTTCGAAGGTGTCGTCCGTCAGCCGGGCCGGGGCACCCACCGCGACCGCGTGGCCCTCGACGACGGCGGTCACTCCCACGCCCGGCGCGGAGGTGAAGTCCTCCGCCTCGGGCAGGTCGAGGCCGCGCTCACGGGCCGCGTCGACGACCGCCCGGGCCAGCGGATGCTCGCTGGGCCGCTCGGCCGCTGCCGCCAAGGTCAGCAACTCGCCCTCGTCCAGGCCGGATCCGGGCAGCGGCCGGACGTCGGTGACGCGCGGGCTGCCTTCGGTCAGGGTGCCGGTCTTGTCCAGCGCGACCGCGTCCACCTGGCCGATCCGCTCCATCACCACGGCCGACTTCACCAGCACACCGTGCCGCCCGGCGTTGGCGATGGCCGACAGCAGGGGCGGCATGGTGGCCAGCACGACCGCGCACGGCGAGGCCACGATCATGAACGTCATGGCCCGCAGCAGCGCGTCGGTGAGCGGCTCGCCGAAGGCGAGCGGCACCAGGAAGACGGCCAGGGTCGCGGCCACCATGCCCAGCGAATAGCGCTGTTCGACCTTCTCGATGAACAACTGCGTGGGCGCCTTGGTCTCGGACGCCTCCTGCACCATCCGGACGATCCGGGCGATCACCGAGTCGGACGCGTCGCGCTCGACCCGGGCCCGCAGGGCGCCGGTGCCGTTGAGGGTGCCCGCGAAGACCTCGTCGCCCGGCTCCTTCGGCACCGGGAGCGGCTCGCCGGTGATGGTCGCCTGGTCCACCTCGCTCGCCCCGTCCAGCACCCGGCCGTCGGCGCCGACGCGCTCCCCGGGGCGGACGAGGACGGTGTCCCCGACCGTCAGCTCCTCGACGGGGACGACCTGTTCGCCGCCGTCGGGAGCGAGCCGGGTGGCCGTGGCGGGGGCCAGGTCGAGCAGGCCGCGGACGGAGTCGGCGGTGCGGGCGGTGGCCAACGCCTCCAGGGCGCCGGAGGTGGCGAAGATGACGATGAGCAGGGCGCCGTCCATGACCTGCCCGATCGCGGCCGCGCCCAGTGCGGCGACCACCATCAGCAGGTCGACGTCGAGGGTGCGGTCCTTGAGCGCCTTCATCCCCTCCCAGCCCGGCTCCCAGCCGCCCGTGGCGTACGCCACCGCGTACAGCGGGCCCCAGGCCCAGGCGGGGGCGCCGGTCAGCTGGAGCGGCAGCGCGAGCAGGAAGCAGGCGGTGGCCGCCGCGGCCCAGCGCGCCTCGGGGAGCGCGAGAACACGGGTGCGCCGCCGCGGCACGGTCCCGGGGCGTGCGGGCTCCGACTCCTGGACCGGCCGCGGCGTGAGGGTGGAAGTCAACAGGGGTCCTTCTGGCAGGGGCGCGTGGACGCACCTCACCATACAGGAACACATGAAGACCCCTTCATACTTTCATGTACCCCGGCCGCGGCCCGGAACGGGCGTCAGCGCAGCTTGTCCTTGGCCTTGTAGTAGGCGCCGCCGAACGGCAGGAACCAGGGAGTGCCGTTGTAGAAGGGCACCGGGACCTTCGGGAACCCGAGGCCGCGCAGCGGGTTGGCCTCCGGGCGGCCGTCCATCATCTCGGCGACCGCGCGGCCCATGTAGGTGGCCATCTGGACCCCGTGGCCGCAGTACCCCATCGAGTAGTACAGGCCGTCGGTCTCGCCCGCGTGCGGGAGGCGGTCCCAGGAGAAGCCGACCATGCCGCCCCACACGTAGTCGATCCGCACCCCGGCGAGCTGCGGGAAGATCTCGGTCATCTCCCGCTTCAGGATGTCGCCGCTCTTGACGTCGGAGGCCGGGTTGGAGGGGGCGAAGCGGGCCCGGCCGCCGAAGGCGAGGCGGTGGTCCGGGGTGAGGCGGATGTAGTGGCCGATGTTCTTGGAGTCCACCACCAGACGGCCGTTCGGGATGAGCGACTTGGCGCGCTCCTCGCCGAGCGGCTCGGTCACGACGATGAAGCTGCCGACGTTGATGAGCCGCTTGCGGAACCACGGCATCGCCTTGTCGGTGTAGGCGTCGGTCGCGGCCATCACCTGCTTGGCGCGGATGGTGCCGTGGAGCGTCTCGACCACGAAGCCGCCGCCGGGGAGGCGGGTGAGGCCGGTGGCGGCGTTGCGTTCGTGGATCTCCGCGCCGGCCCGTTCGGCGGCCTCGGCGAGTCCGTGGACGTACTTGCCGACGTGCAGGGCGGCGCTGAGCGGGTCGAGCAGGGCTCCGTGGTAGTAGTCCGAGTTCAGTTCCGACTTCAGCTCGGCGCGGCTCAGGAGCCGGGTCTCGTGGCCGAAGTTGTCGGCCAGGTCGCGCTGGGTGGCCCGCATGCCCTCGAAGTGCTGCGGCTTGAAGGCGACTCCGAGGCGGCCGGCGCGGTGGAAGTCGCAGTCGATCCGCTCGGTCCGGGTGATCTCCTCGACCACGTCGACCGCCTCGCGGAAGGCGTCGTACAGCTCGCGGGCGCGCTCCTGCCCGTAGCGTTTGCGGGCCTCTCCGACGCCGATGGTGAGGCCCTGGGTGCACATGCTGCCGTTGCGTCCGGAGGCGCCCGAGCCGATCTTGTCCTTCTCGACGAGGACGACCCGGGCTCCCTTGCGGGCGGCGTGGTAGGCGGTGGACAGGCCGGTGAGACCGCCGCCGATCACGACCACGTCCGCCTCGTCGGGCAGGTCCTTTCCGGAACGGTCGGGCAGGGCGGGGGCGGTGTCGAGCCAGTAGGGGATCTGCTTCATGGCGTGCGTCCTCACATCCGTCCGTCGGGTCAGCAGCCGAGCAGCTTCGGCAGGCCCGTCATGTCGCGCAGCTCGTCGTACGGCTGGTAGTCGGCGCTGCCGGGGCGGCCGAAGCGGTTGATCCATACCCGGCGCTTCAGGCCGAGGTCGCGGGTCGGGATGTGGTCGTACTCCCAGCCCTGGGCGGTGTGGATGACCTGGGAGGGCTCGACGCCCATGGTCGTGAAGGCGTGCTCGAAGGTCTGCCGGTCCGGCTTGTAGGCGCCGGCCTGCTGGGCGGTGATGACATGGTCGAACTCGACGCCGATGTTCTCCACGTTCCGCGCGATCAGGTTGTCGTCAGTGTTGGAGATGATGGCGATCTCGTACCTGGTCTTCAGGGCACGCAGGGCGTCCGGGACCTCCGGGAACGGGCCGAAGGTGGGGACCGCCTCCACGAGGGCGTCGCCGTCGGAGGCGCGGTACTCCAGGCCGTGCAGCCGCATGGCGTTGCGCAGGCTGGAGTGCAGGATCTCGTGGTAGGGGCGGTAGGCCTCCAGGACGGCCTGGAAGCGCATGACGCGGAAGTCGTCGAGGAACTCGTCGACGTCCAGGTTGTCCAGGTCGAGACGGTCCTCAAGGACCTTCAGGGTGGTGGGGCCGAGCTGGAAGTCGACCAGGGTGCCGTAGGCGTCGAAGGTGACGATCTCTCGCATGGTGTTCAGCCTCGTTTCGCGGGTTCGGTAAGTGGGGGCGAGCGTCAGACGACGCGGGCGGGCGTCAGACGACGCGCTCGCCGGGCGTGACGATCGCGTCGAGTGCGGCCAGGTCGGCGGGGTCGGGGATCCAGTCGGCCGCCGCCGCGTTGGCGGTGACCTGCGCGGGGGTCATGGCGCCGCAGATGACCGAGCCGACCGCGGGCAGTGCGGCCAGTGCGCCCACGGCGACCTGAAGCAGGGTCAGGCCGCGCTCGGCGCCGTACGCGGTGAGTGCCTCGACGCGGTCGAGGGCCGCGTCGGTGAGCCAGCCCTGCCGCCAGGACAGCCGGCTGCCGGGCGGGGGCTCCTCGCCGCGCCGGTACTTGCCGCTGAGCAGGCCGTTGGCCAGCGGGTAGTACGGCAGCAGCCCCAGGCCGTGGCGCAGACAGGCGGGGATGAGGTCGGCCTCCGCGCTCCGGTCGAGCAGGTGGTAGCGGGCCTGTGTCGACACGAACGCCTCGGTGAGTTCCTCGGCCGGGAGGTTGGAGCAGCCGAGGTACCGGATCTTGCCCTCGTCCACGAGTTCGGTCAGGGCGGCGACGGTCTCCTCCAGCGGGGTGAGGCCGTCGGGTTCGTGGTACTGGTACAGGTCGATCCGGTCGGTGCCGAGCCGGCGCAGGGAGGACTCGACGGCGTACCGGATGTAGGGGCGGGCGCCGCGTCTGCCGTACAGGTCGGCGTCGGGGCCCATCTCCATGCCGAACTTGGTGGCGAGTACGACGTCGTCGCGGCGGCCCTTGAGGGCGGCGCCGAGGAGGCGTTCGCCGTCGCCGCGTTCCCCGCCGCGCTCGCCGAACCCGCCGTACATGTCGGCGGTGTCGAACAGGGTGATCCCGGCGTCGAGGGCGGCGTGGACGACCGCGTTCGTGCCCTCCTCGTCGAGGCGGGAGCCGAAGTTGTTGCCGCCGACGCCCACCGCCGAGACGACCGGGCCCTGCTCACCGAGCGTGCGATACCTCATGACCGGTCCCCGAATCCGATGCAGACGTTCTTCGTCTGGGTGTAGCTCGCCAGCGCCTCCAGGCCCTTCTCCCGGCCCCAGCCGCTGTGCTTGTAGCCGCCGAAGGGCAGCTCGATGCCGCTGCCGGCACTGGTGACGTTGACGTAGACCTGGCCGGCCCGGATGCCCTCGGCCAGGCGCATCGCCTGGTCGAGGTCGCGGCTCCAGACGTAGGAGGACAGGCCGTACGGGCTGTCGTTGGCGATCCGGAGGGCCTCGTCGGCGTCGTCGAAGTCGATGACGGTGACGACGGGGCCGAAGATCTCCTCACGGGCGCACCGGGCCTGGTTGGTCAGGCCGGTGAGGACGGTCGGCTCGATGTAGTAGCCGTCGGCGAGTTCCGGGGCGGAGGGGGCGCCGCCGCCGACCCGGGCCACGGCGCCTTCCTGCCTCGCCAGTTCCAGGTAGCCGAGGACGCGGTCGCGCTGCCGGGCGGCGACCAGGGGGCCGATGTCCGGGTCCGTGAGGCCGGGGCCGACGCGCAGGGCGGCGATCCTCTCGACCAGCCGGTCCAGGAACTCCTCGGCGCCGCGCTGGAGCAGCAGCCGGGTGCCGGCCGAGCACATCTGGCCGGCGTTGCTGAACGACCAGCCCAGGATCGCGCTCAGCGCCAGGTCGAAGTCGGCGTCGGCGAAGACGATGAACGGCGACTTGCCGCCCAGTTCGGTGACGGAGGGCACCACGTTGGCGGCGGCGGCCTGGGCGACCTTGATGCCGGTCGGGACCGAGCCGGTGAAGGTGACCTGGTCGATGCCGGGGTGTCCGGCGAGGGCCGCGCCGGTCTCGGCGTCGCCGGGTACGACGTTCAGCGCGCCCGGCGGCAGCCCGCACTCCAGCGCGATGCGGCCGACCTCCAGCGGGGTGAGGGGCGCCTCCGGGGAGGGCTTGAGCACCACCGTGCAGCCTGCCGCGAGGGCCGGGGCGGAACCGCGGGCGGTGTTCTGGAGGGGGTAGTTGAACGGGATGATCTGGCCGGATACTCCGATGGGTTCACGGACGGTGTAGTCGATCAGACCGGGTCCGAGGGGGATCGTGGAGCCGCCGAGCTTGTCGGCGATGCCCGCGTAGAACTCGAAGTAGCGGGCGGCGGACTCGACGTCCGCCCTGGCCTGGCGGAGCGGCTTGCCGACGTCCTGGCACTCCAGGCGCGCCAGCCGCTCGCCCTCGCCGCGTATCGCGTCCGCGATGCGGTTCAGCAGCCTGCCCCGGTCGGCGGCTCGCATCCGGGCCCACTCGGGCGCGGTGAAGGCCGCGCGGGCGGCCGCCACGGCCTGGTCCACGTCCGCCGGTCCGGCCAGCGCCACCTGGGTGAGGGCCGTGCCGTCCGCCGGGTCGAGGACGGTGAAGGTGCGCCCGTCGGCGGCGGGGATCCGCTTGCCGTCGACGAGCAGCAACTGGGGATCGCCGCTCATGGCTTGATCTCTCCCTGCACCTCGCCGAAGATGACGACCTCGTCGCCGGGCCGGACGGTGCGGATCCGGCGCACCCAGAGCACGATGCCGTCCTGCGGGGCGCGGACCTCCTCCAGCGTGTTGCCGTAGTGGTCGACGATGTGGGCGATCAGGTCGCCTTCCTTGCACGTCTCGCCCGGTACGGCGTGGCCGAGGAAGAAGCCGCCGGCGGCGGAGCGGGCGAAGGTGCCGGAGACGGCGATGTAGTCGTCCCGCAGCTCGGCCCCGCCGTCGGTCATGTTCAGCTGCCGCATGATGTTGAGGACGGAGTCGATGTGCAGTCGGACGTTCTCCTCGCGGTAGGTGCCGCCGCCCGCCTCGATGGTGATGGCCGGCTTGCCCGCGGCCAGGGTGGGGTGGCGGACCGTGCCGCCCCACTTGCCGCCCTTCCAGATCAGCCGGTGCCCGGCGGCCAGGCCGATGCCGGTGGCCAGGTCCTCGTAGCCGCCCTGGACGATGGTGAGCGGGGCGATCTCGCCGAAGGTGCCGCCGGTGTGCAGGTCGACCAGGGCGTCAATGGCCGGGACGACCTGCTCGACGAAGGTGGCGGCCAGGCGCAGCGAGTAGGAGCCGTCCGCGTCGCCCGGGAAGATCCGGTTGAGGTTCAGGTGGTCGAGGCCGCTGGTGCGGGCCGCCGCCTCGAAGGCCGGGGTGTTCATGCAGGGGATGCCGACGAGGGTGCCGCGCAAGCCCACCGGGTCGATCTCGGCGAGGACGCGGCGGATGGCCTCCTGGCCGTCGTACTCGTCGCCGTGCACACCGGCGTCCACACACAGGACCGGGCCGTCCTCGGTTCCGTTGACGACGATCAGCGGAATGCCGAGCTCCACGCCATAGGTGCTGGTGCCGACGGGGATCAGACCCTGGGCACGCTCGCCGGGGGCGACGGTCAGGGGGCCGATGGAGTACATGTGGTTCCTTTCCAGAACATGTGTCAGATCCAGAACATGAGTCAGAGGCGGGCGGAGGCCTCGTCGAGGGTGGCCGCGATGATGTCGGCGATACGGTCCAGGAGTTCGCGGTCGCTGATCAGCGGGGGCGCGATCTGGACCAGCGGGGCGGCGCGGTTGTAGACGCGGGCGAGCAGCCCGGCCTCGCGCAGCCGGCGCGGGATCAGGTCGGCGACGAGTGCGGTGCGGGCGGTGTCGCCGAAGCCGCCGTCGTCGAGGTCGCCGGTGAGTTCGACGGCGTAGAAGAAGCCGGCGCCGCGGACGTCTCCGACGATCGGCAGGTCGGTCAGGGAGTCCATGCGCCGGGCCAGATGCGCCTGGTGGCCGCGGACGTTGTCCAGGATCCGGTCCCGCTCCATGATGTCCAGGCTGCGCAGGGCGATGGCCGCGCTGAGCGGGTGGCCGGCGAAGGTGTAGCCGTGGTTGAGGACCGCTCCTGGCCGGTTGATGACCTCGGTGACGCGGTCGCTGACGAGCGTCGCTCCCATGGGGGCGTAGCCGGCGGTGATGCCCTTGGCGACGGTGACGATGTCCGGGCGGGCCCCGTACAGGTCGCCGCCGAACCACTCCCCCAGCCGTCCGAAGGCCGTGATGACCTCGTCGGCGACGAGCAGGAAGCCGTACCGGTCGGCCAGCGCCCGCAGGCCCGGCCAGTAGCCCTCGGGCGGGGTGATGCAGCCGCCACGGTTCTGCACCGGCTCGGCGATCAGCATCGCGATGGTGTCCGGGCCCTCGGCCAGGATCGCGGCCTCCAGCTCGGCGAGCAGGCGGGAGGTGAACGTCTCGTCGTCCATGCGCTCGGGGGCCTCGGGGGCCTCGGGGGCGAGGCCGAAGCGGTTGGTGTTGGACACGAACCGGGTCTCGATCGCGCCCGGCCCGTACGGTTCCCGCAGACCGGGGTCGTCGGTGAGCGACAGGGCGCCGAGGGTCAGGCCGTGGTAGGCGCCGCGGCGGGCGATGGCCTTGGTGCGGCCCGCTTCGCCGCGCAGGGCGTGGTAGCGGCGGGCGAGCTTCCATGCGGTCTCGACGGCTTCGGCGCCGCCGCCGGAGAAGAAGGTGTGCTCGATGTCGACGGGGGCGATGCGCGCCAGGCGCTCGGACAGCTCTATGGCCGTGGGGTGCGCGGAGGAGGACCACAGGGGGCTGAAGCACAGCTCGCGCAGCTGGCGGTCGGCGGCCTCGGCGAACTCGGGGGCGTAGGAGTAGCCGAGCTGGCAGCAGTACAGGCCGGAGAGGCCGTCGATGTAGCGCTTGCCGTCCGCGTCGTCGACGTACGGTCCTTCGCCGCGCCGGACGACGAAGAGGTTCTCGCCGGAGCGGCCGAGCGAGCCGTTGGGGGTCATGTTGAGGAGCAGGTGTCTGGCCGCGGTGGCGGAGAGTTCACCGGCCGGGGCCTGGGTGCTGATGGTCATCGGCTCTCACTTCCGGCGGGGAGGCTCACGGCGGATTCCGTGGGCAGCAGGCCCGCCTGCTTGCCCGGGCCGCCCAGTCGGCGCACGGCGGCGACCAGGGCGAGGGCGACGACGGCGACCGCGATGAGGATCGCGCTGATGGCGGTCACCGACGGATCGACGTTGTACTGGAGGACGTTGAACACCTGGACGGGCAGCGTCACGGTGTCCACGGAGGACAGGAACTGCGAGATGAAGAACTCGTCGAAGCTGGTGATGAAGGAGAAGATCGCGGCGGCGATCATGCCCGGTGCGGCGAGGGGGAAGGTGATGCGGCGCCAGACGGTCAGACGGCTGGCGCCCATGCTGGCCGCCGCGTCCTCCAGGCGTTCGTCGATGCCCTTCAGCGTGGCCATGAGGATCATCACCGCGATGGGCGAGGCCAGCACGGTGTGGCCGAAGGCGATGGCGATGGGGCTGCCGAGCATCGCGGCCGGTTCGAAGAGCAGGAACAGGCCGAGGGCGATGACGACCTGGGGGATCACCAGCGGGGCGAGGACCAGGCCGTAGACCGCGGAGCGCAGGGGCAGGTCGCTGCGGACCAGTGCCGTGGCCGCCGTGATGCCGAGGACGAGGGAGAAGACGGTGGTCAGTGAGGCGACCAGGACGCTCAGCGAGAGCGCGGCCGGCCACTTGCTGCCGTCGGCGAACAACTGCTCGTACCAGCCGAGCGTCCAGGCCTCCGGCGGGAAGGAGCCGAAGGCGTCCTTGCCGAAGGAGGTGACCACGATGACGATGATCGGCATCGCCAGGAACAGCAGGATCAGGGTGGACAGGACCGCCAGGGCGATGCGTCCGGCCAGGGTGGCACGCAGCTCGATCACGACGCCGTCCCCCGGTTCCGGTAGGCCTCGCCCGCCGACTTCAGCAGCCGCAGCAGGATCAGCCCGGCGAAGGTGAAGAGCAGCAGGATGATGCCGAGGGCCGAGGCGCCGTTCCACTGGTTCTGCTTCATGACCTGCTCGTCGATGAGCGAGGCGACCATGGTCTGCTTCTCGCCGCCCATCAGGGCGGGCGTGAGGTAGTAGCCGAGGCAGAGGATGAAGCACAGGACGCCGGCGTTGACCAGGCCGGGCGCTACCAGGGGCACGTAGACGCGGCGGAAGATGGTGATCTTTCCGGCGCCCATGCTGGCCGCGGCGGCCAGGAGCCGGCGGTCGATGCCCTTCATGACCGCGTACAGCAGCAGCACGGTGTACGGCAGCATCACGGCGGTGGTGCCGATGACGACGCCGATCTCGTTGTAGAGCAGCTGGAAGGGGGCGCCGGGGAAGTGCGTGTCGGTGAGGGCGTTGTTCACCACGCCGTTGTCACCGAGCAGGATGATCCAGCCGTAGGTGCGCACCAGGGCGCTGATGAAGTGCGGGACGACCACCACGAGCATCGCGAGGCCCGCCCACAGGGGCTTGAGCCGGCAGATCGCGGAGGCCAGCACGAAACCGACGACCAGGCTGATCAGTGAGGTCTCGGCGGAGATCCGCAGGGTGGTGAGCAGGATCTCCAGGTTGGCGCCGCGGAAGGCATCGGCGTACCAGTGGAGGGTGAAGCCGCCGGCCTGGTCCTTGAGGCTCAGCATCAGCGTGCTGAAGATCGGATAGACGAAGAGGATCAGCAGATAGAGGACGACGGGCGCGGCGTTGAGCAGTCCGA
Organism: Streptomyces sp. NPDC057099; assembly: GCF_042671245.1. Taxonomy (NCBI): domain Bacteria; kingdom Bacillati; phylum Actinomycetota; class Actinomycetes; order Kitasatosporales; family Streptomycetaceae; genus Streptomyces; species Streptomyces sp. NPDC057099. Next base: position 49,017 of record NZ_JBHUTX010000029.1, on the reverse strand, counting down.
AGCGGGTGCGGCGGTCGGAGAGCAGGCGGGCCTGTCGTTTCCTGCGGGGCACCGGGGCGGCGGGGCGGGATGCCGGAGCGAGTACGGCCACGTCCTCACCCCCCGTCTTCCGTGTCGGGGAAGACGCTGACGTTCGCGGGGTCCGCGGTGAGGCCGACGCGCTCGCCGAAGGAGGGGGCGCGTCCGGCGGGCAGTTCCAGCCGTACGAGTTCGCTGTCGGCGCCACCCATGGGGCGGACGGTGACCCGTACGAGGGTCCCGACATAGGTGACCGTCTCGACGGTCCCCGTACAGAAGCCCTGGTCGGGCGGGCACAGGACGAGCCGGCCGGGCTGGACCGCAGCGCGCACCCGCGCTCCGTCCGGGACGGCCTGCGGACGGGCCGTGATCAGGCCGCCCGAGTCGAGCCGGACGGTGGTGAACTCCCCCGTCTGCGCCTCCAGGCGGCCCGGGAGGAAGTTGGCGGCGCCGAGGAAGTCGGCGACGAACGGGGTGCGCGGGCGCTCGAAGAGCTCCTGCGGGGTGTCGAATTGGTCGATCCGCCCGTCCCGCATGACCGCGATGCGGTCGGAGAGGACCAGGGCCTCTTCCTGGTCGTGCGTCACATAGATGACGGTCAGGCCGAGTTCCTGCTGGATGCGCTTGATCTCGGTCTGGAGCTGGTCGCGCAGCTTCTTGTCGAGAGCGCCCAGGGGTTCGTCCATCAGGATGACCGGGGGCCGGTAGACCAGGGCCCGGCACAGCGCGACGCGCTGCTGCTGGCCGCCGGAGAGTTCGCGTGGCCTGCGGCGGGCCATGGCCGACAGTCCTGCCATCTCCAGGGTCTCGCCGACCCGGCGGCGCTGGTCCGCCTTGGACACACCGCGCAGGGTCAGCGGGAAGGCGACGTTGTCCCACACCGTCATGTGCGGGAAGAGCAGGTACTGCTGGAAGACGAAGCCCAGTCCGCGTTTCTGCGGGGCGAGGCGGGTGACGTCACGGCCGCCGACGACGATGCTGCCGGAGTCGGGCTCGCAGAACCCGGCGATCATCATCAGGGTGGTGGTCTTGCCGGAGCCGGACGCTCCGAGGAAGGTGACGAACTCGCCCGCCGCGATCTCCATGGAAACCTCGTCGACGGCGGTGACGCCCCCGTAGGTCTTGCGAAGTCGCGTGACGGACAGGGGTTTTCCGGTACCGGTCGGCATCGACGGCAGGGTGAGCGAGGGGTCGGGCATCACGTTCAGGTCAGGCATGCGTCCACTCCTGCCAGCGCTTGGACACGGCGTCCTGGTTCTTGATCCACCACTCGACGTCCAGGTCGAAGCCGCTCTTCAGGTGCTCGGGCGAGCTGCCCAGGTTGGCGGCGGTGGCGGGCTTGAGCTTCTTGTAGGCGGCGGGCACCGAGGGGGCCATGGGGTAGATCTCGGCGTAGGCGGCCTGTACTTCGGGGCGCAGCGAGAAGTCGATGAGTCGGTAGGCGGCGTCGAGGTTGGCGGCTCCCTTGGGGATGCCGAGCCCGTTGCTCTGGCGGCGGGCGCCGTTCCACTGGTAGGCGAGGGGTGCGCCGCCCTTGATCAGGGCGTCCAGGCGGCCGTGCCAGACGCTGGAGGCGTCGACCTCCTTGCGGCCCAGCAGTACGCCGGGCAGGGCACCGGTGTCCCAGAACTTGCGGACGTGGGGCTTGATCTCGCCGAGGACCTTGAAGGCACGGTCGACGTCGAGGGGGTAGAGCTTGTCGAGGGCCACGCCGTCGGCGAGGAGGGCGAACTCCAGCTCGGGCAGGTCGGCGTCCAGGGCCTGGAGGGCGCGGTTGCCGGGGAACGCCTTGGTGTCCCAGAAGTCGGCCCAGGAAGAAGGCTTGCTCTTGCCGAAGGCGTCCGTGCGGTACGCCATCACGCTGGCCCAGTAGTTCTTGCCGACGGCGTTGGAGGTGACGAGGTTCTTGGCGACGCCGGCCTTCTTGAAGTTCTTCAGCCGGTCGTAGTCCAGGGCCTCGGTGGCGCCCTCCTGCTGGAAGAGCACGAAGTCGGCCATCGAGTCGTCGATGACGTCGAACTCGGGGCGGCCCTGCTTGATCTGGGCGAGCATCTGGGCGTACTCGATGTTCACCACCTTGACCTGGATGCCGGTCTCCTTGGTGAACGGCTCGTAGATCGCCTGCTGGTTGGCGTCGCCGTAGGAACCGCCGCTGTTGCGGACGACGAGCGTCTTGGAGCTCTTGGAGCCGCTGCCGACGGAACGGCTGGTGCCGGTGCCGCAGGCGCTGAGCGTGCCGGCGGCGGCGATGCCTGCGGCAACCGAGCCGACGCCGCGCAGGAACACTCTGCGGTCGATCCGGGTGCCACGCGGCGGAGCCGCGAATCGATGCGTCACGGGGGCCTCCTGGATGTGCTGTGCGGAAAGGGGGAGCGTGGGGGTGAGGCGTGTAGCGGGGGCTCGTTCTGTGGGGGGGCGTGCGTCAGGGGGGTGGGGTCAGGGGGCCGGGTCCCGGGGAGCGGGTGCGGCGATGGCGGCGAGTTCGGTGCCGGGGGCGACGGTCAGTCCGTGCATCCCGTAGAAGACGCGTCCGGAGGCGGGGGTGTGGATCTTGTGCTCCCGGCCGTCGGCGGGGTCGATGACACGGCCGATGACCTGGCCCTCGGTCACGTCGTCGCCGAGGGAGAACTCGGGGTACCAGAGGCCGGTGGCGTCGGAGGTGACGCCCGCGACCCAGACCCACTCGCGGACGGCGGTGCTGTTCCGGGCCTCCGACTCCAGGACACCGAGCCGGGCCAGCACTCCGTACAGGCCGTCGACCAGGCGGCGGGCGACGGCCGGGTCCCGCTCACCGAGGTCGCCCGTCTCTACGAGGATCGCCGGGATGCCCTGGCGGGCGGCGGCCGCGTGGCTGTTGCCGCCCTCGGCGTTCAGTCCGAGGATGACGTCCTCGATGCCGGCCGAGCGGGCCATGTCGGCGGTCCTGGCGTCGAGTTCGGGGATCCCGGTGAGGCGGTAGCCGACGAAGTCGCGCAGGACCTCGTCGATGCCGCCGGAGTGCAGGTCGACGTAGGCCTCGGCACCGTCGAGCAGATGCGCGAAGAGCCAGGCGGCGAGGCGCTCCGTGGGGCCGCCCTCGGGGTCGCCGGGGAAGACGCGGTTGATGTTGACGCCGTCGAGCGGGGAGACACCGAGCCGGCCCTGGTAGACGGCCGGGGGGTTGGCGACCGGGCAGAGGACGATCTGGCCGCGCACCTCGCCGGGCTCCAGCAGGGCCGCGAGCCGGGTGGCGGCGTCGATGCCGGTGAACTCGCCGCCGTGCACGCCCGCCGTGATGACGACGCGGGGGCCGGGCCGGGCGCCGTTGACCAGGGTCAGCGGGATGTCGACGGTGAGGGTGCCGAGGTCGGCAAGGACGGTGCCGCGGGTCTTGGTGCCGGACTCGGCGCTCAGGGTCCCGACGGTCAGAGTGCCCACGGTCGGTTGCTCGGTCATGGTCGTCAGGCCTCCGTGCGGTCCTGGGTGGAGAGGAAGTCGATGGGCTGCGGCGAGGTGCCGTCCAGCGCCAGGTCCGCCGCGATGTCGCCGAAGGCGGGCGAGAGCTTGAAGCCGTGGCCGGAGAAGCCCGCGAGCAGGACGACATCGCTGTGGCCCGGCAGGGGGCCGACGAGCGGGCGGCTGCTCTCGGTGTAGCCCTCCATGTAGACGGAGAGACGGACCGGGTCGGGGTTCAGGTCCGGCATGTAGCGGCCCATCAGCTCCGTGAAGATCTCCAGCTCTTCGGGCGCCACCGTGCGGTCGAGGCGGTTCGGGTCCCCGGCGGGGCGGTGCAGGGCGCGGGACAGGCCCAGCTTCACGGAGACGCCGTCCGGGGAGGGCAGTCCGTAGCAGTGGGTGGGGGCGGTGCGGATGAACGCCGGGCGCTCCTCGCCGAACCAGGCGTCGGTGGTGGGCACGTACCAGGCGCTGAGCAGGCGGCGGATGTCCACCTCCCACGGCAGGTCGGGCAGCAGGTCGTTCACCCACGGGCCGGGACTGACCACGGCCGCGTCGAACCGCTCGCCGCCGGTGTCGGTGCGGATCTCCACGCCGTTGCCGGTGGGCACGATCTCGCGGACGGTGGTGTAGCGGTGGATGCGGGCGCCGAGTTCCTCGGCGCGGCGGGCGGCGGTCTGGATGGTCAGTTCGGGCCGGATGAAGCCCGCGCGCCGGTCGAGCACGGCGGCGTCGCCGTCCTCGATCCGGAACTGCGGGAAACGCTTGGCGAGTGCCTCGGCGTCGAGCACCTCGTGGTCGAGGCCGTGCTCGGCGATCGACTGCAGGACCGTGGCCATCTGGTGGTGGGCGGTGGGCCCCATCAGCAGGCATCCGGTCAGCCGGCGCAGCTCGCGGCCGGTCTCCCGCTGGAGCGTCTCCCACAGGGTGTCGGCGTGCTGGAGCAGCGGCACATAGCGGGAGTCCTCGAAGTGGGCGCTGCGGAAGATCCGGGTCTCGCCGCCGGCGGCACCGCGGTCGTGGCCCGGGGCGAAACGGTCGTAGCCGACGACCTCGGCTCCGCGGGCGGCCAGGCGCCAGGCGGCCTGAGCGCCCATCGTTCCGACGCCGACGACGGCGACGCGCTTCTTGGCAGACACGAGGGGGTTCCTTTCGTCTCCCGGAGCGCGGATGCTGTACGCCCGGTATGCGGACTCTGGAATTCCGGAAGGGACGGCGTAGGCGATGGACCGAAGGGCCATGGCTCGCACTGTCCGGGGGGAGGGGGCTTCAGGCTGTCTTCGCCAACCTGCTGTGCCACATTGTGGAACGGTGTGCTAGAATCTGGCACGAGAATGGCAGTGGCGAGGAGGGGAGTCAAGGGGTGTACGCCAGGGATTCCGCGAGTTAACGGGGGAAATCAGATGGAAATGAAGAGCGTGACCAGGTCGTTGCGGATCCTGGAAGCGGTCGCGCAGCACCAGCCGGTCACGGTGGGGGAACTGACCAAGCTGTTCGGGCTGCCCAAGTCGACCGTGCAGCGCACGCTGGTCACTCTGAACGAGGCCGGGTGGCTGCGGGCGAACCGCAAGGACACCACGCGCTGGGAGATCGGCGCGCGCGTGCTCGCCGTGCGGCCGGCGGCGCTGCAGGGATCGAGTCTGTTCGCGGCCGCGCGGGAGCCCATGATCCGCCTGCGGGACGCGCTGAACGAGACGATCCATCTGTCGGTGCCGGACGCGCTGCAGTGCATGGTCGTCGTGGACCGGGTGGACTGCCATCACGCGGTGCGGACGTTCCACGCGATCGGCGACACCTCGCCGCTGCACGCCACCGCGACGGGCCGCACGGTCCTGGCCCACCTGCCGCCCGCCGACGTCGAAGAGCTGGTGGAGCGCGGGCTGGAGAGCTACAGCGACGCGACCCTCGTCGATCCGGCCGAACTGCGCGCCGAGCTGAAGCGGGTGCGCACCGACGGCTACGCGCTCAACCGCAACCAGTACCGCCCGGACGTCTGCGCGATCGCCGCGCCCGTCCTCGACGAGGACGGCACACCGCTCGCCTCCGTGGCCGTCTCCCTGCCCGACTCGCGCTACGACGAGGCACGGCTGCCCGAGTGGGGCCGTCTGGTCGCCGACACGGCGACGGAGATCACCGACCGCCGCCTGGGCGCGTGACAGCCCGGCACGCGTGACAGGCCCCCTGGTGACGACCGGCACCAGGGGGCGTGGCATGTCACGGGGTCAGGCGCTCGTGCGCCCGGACGTGTCGGAGGGTACGGCTGTCATCGGACGGGCACCGCGATGTACTGGTACTCCAGGAACTCGTCGATCCCGACCCGGCCGCCCTCACGGCCGAGCCCGGACTGCTTGACCCCGCCGAAGGGCGCGGCCGGGTTGGAGACGAGCCCGGTGTTCAGGCCCACCATGCCGACCTCCAGGCCCTCGCTGACGCGCAGGCCTCGGTCGAGCCCCTCGGTGAAGACGTAGCCGACGAGACCCCAGGGCGTGTCGTTGGCCCGGCGCAGGACCTCGTCCTCGTCGTCGAAGGTGAGGATCGCGGCGACCGGGCCGAAGATCTCCGTGTCCATGAGGCGGCTCTCGGGGGAGACGTCCGCGAGCACGGTCGGCGGGTAGAAACAGCCGGGCCCTTCGGGCGTACGGCCGCCGACCAGCACCTGGGCGCCGCGCTCCACCGCGTCGGCGACCAGCTCCTCGACCTTGGCACGCCCGACGGTGTCGATCAGCGGGCCGACGTCCACGCCGTCCCGGGTACCGGGGCCGACCTCGAGCGCGCCCATCCGCTCGGCGAGCCGCCGTCCGAACTCGTCGGCGACCGACCGGTGGACGAAGAAGCGGTTCGCGGCGGTGCAGGCCTCGCCCATGTTGCGCATCTTGGCGACCATCGCGCCGTCCACGGCCACGTCCAGGTCGGCGTCGTCGAAGACGATGAACGGCGCGTTGCCGCCCAGCTCCATCGATGTCCGTACGACGGCGTCGGCGCACTGCGCGAGCAGCAGCCGGCCGACGGCCGTGGAGCCGGTGAAGGACAGCTTGCGGATCCGGCCGCCGCGCAGCAGCGGTTCGCAGACCTCTCCGGCGCGGGAGGTGGTGACGACGTTCAGCACGCCGTCGGGCAGCCCGGCCTCCTTCAGGATCCCGGCGAGGGCGAGGCTGGACAGCGGGGTCTGCGGGGCCGGCTTGAGGATCATCGTGCAGCCCGCGGCGATCGCCGGGCCGATCTTGCGGGTGCCCATGGCCAGCGGGAAGTTCCACGGCGTGATCAGCAGACAGGGGCCGACCGGGCGGCGGGAGAGGAACATGCGATTGCGGCCGTCGGGCAGCGTGCCGCAGCCCCCGTCGATCCGCACGGCCTCCTCGGAGAACCAGCGGAAGAACTCGGCGGCGTACGCCACCTCTCCCCTGGCCTCGGCGAGCGGCTTGCCCATCTCGGAGGTCATCAGGCGGGCGAGTTCGTCGGTGCGTTCGAGGATGATCTCGTGCGCGCGGCGCAGGATCTCGCTGCGCGCCCGGGGTGCCGTACGGGCCCACTCGGCCTGGGCCTGGACGGCCGCCTCCTCCGCGAGCCTGGCGTCCTTGGCACCGGCGTCGGCGACATGGCTGAGGATCTCGCCGGTGGCGGGGTCGTCGACGGGCATGGTGGCGCCGTCCGCGGCGTCCACCCAGGCACCGCCGATGAACAGCTGGTTCAGTACCTCGGTCATGATGTCTCTCCTGATCGGTCGGCGCTGGGGTCGAGGAGCTCCGCGAGGTGCAGGGCGCGGATGCCCCGGTCACCGGCGAGGTGGTCGATCTGGGTGGCGCAGCTGAAGCCGTCGGCCACGACGGGTCGTCCGTCGAGGGCGTCGAGGCGGGGTGTGAGAGCCAGGTCCGCGACGGCCATCGAGGTGTCGTAGTGCTCCGCCTCGAAGCCGAAGTTCCCGGCGAGTCCGCAGCAGCCCTCGGCCTCGTCGACCGTGCGGACACCGAGGCGGCGCAGCAGGTCGGCGGGGCGGCGGCCCTTGAAGGTGGCGTACTCGTGGCAGTGGGTCTGCAGGACGACGTCCTGCGGCAGCGGCGGCGGGGCCCAGCCCTGGTCGGCGAGGTCGGTGAGGGCCCCGGTGAAGGTGTGGACGCGGTCCGCGACGCGCTGTGCGGCCTCGGTGCCGAGCAGTTCGGGCACGTCGCGTTTGAGGGCGGCGGCACAGCTCGGCTCGGCCACGATGATCGGCCGGTCGTCGCCGTCGTCGAGGTGGGCGACCGTCCGGGCCATGACCTTGCGGGCCACGGACAGCTGGCCGGTGCTGACCCAGGTGAGTCCGCAGCACAGGCCCTCGCGCGGGGTGCAGGGGACACCGGCGTCGGCGAGGACCCGGCTCGCCGCTCCCGCGACCTGGGGGCGGAAGGCCCGGGTGAAGCTGTCGACGAAGAGCAGGGCTTTCGCCGGCCCCGGGGACTTCGCCTCACTCAGGGTCTCCGCCGCGCGCAGGGTCTTCCGCAGGGCGCGCCGGGAGGCGAAGGCGGGGATCCTGCGCTCGGTGGTCACACCGCCGAGCCGGGCGAGAAGCCTGCCGAGCGGTCCGCGCAGCAGGGCGTTGACCGGTCGGGCCGCGTATCCGGCGAGGGCGGAGGTCCTGGGCAGCCAGCCGAGCGAGTAGTGGGAGCGGGGCCTGAGCCTGCCCTTGTAGTGCCGGTGCAGGAACTCCGCCTTGTACGTCGCCATGTCGACGCCCACCGGACAGTCGCTGGAGCAGGCCTTGCAGGACAGGCACAGATCGAGGGCGTCCTTGACCTCGGTCGAGCGCCAGCCGTCCTGGACAGCCTCGCCACGCACCATCTCCTGGAGCATGCGGGCCCGGCCGCGAGTGGAGTCGTTCTCCTCCCCCGTGGCCCGGTAGCTCGGGCACATCACGCCGCCGGAGTCGCTGCGGCAGCGGCCGATGCCGACACAGCGGCGCACCGCGCCCGTGAAACCGTCCGTGTCGTGCGGGAAGGTGAACGACGTGTCCACGAGCGGGAGTTCACGCAGCGCGAGGTCGGCGTCCAGGGGGGCCGGCTCGACGATCACTCCGGGGTTGAGCAGTCCGTCCGGGTCGAAGATCCGCTTGAACGCGGCGAACGCGCGGATCATGCGGTGGCTGTACATGACCTCCAGCAGTTCGCTGCGGGCCCGTCCGTCGCCGTGCTCGCCCGACAGGGTGCCGCCGTGCGAGACGACCAGCGTGGCCGCCTCGGAGAGGAACCGCCGCATGACGGCCCGGCCGGTGTCCGTGGCCGGGTCGAAGTCGACGCGTACGTGGACGCAGCCCGCGCCGAAGTGCCCGTACAGCACACCGGTGAGACCGTGCGCGGCCAGCAGCTTGCGGAAGTCGCGCAGATAGGCGGCGAGGTTCTCGGGGGCGACGGCCGCGTCCTCCCAGCCGGGCCAGGACTCCCCGCCGTCCACCAGCCGGGCGGCCAGCCCGGCCCCGTCCTCGCGGACCCGCCACAGCGAGCGCCGCTCGGCCGGGCTCTCGACGACCCGTCCGCCGGTCAGCCGGCCCTGTGCCTTCAGCACGTCGAGCAGTGCGGCGGCACGGCCGTCGACCGTGGCCTGGTCCTCGCCCTCGAGTTCGACGTAGAGCCAGGCGCGGCCCTCGGGCAGGCCGGTGACGGAGTCCGGGCCGCGGCGGACGCGCATGGTGGCGACGATCGCCTCGTCCATGCCCTCCACGGCGCTCGGCGAGAAGCGCAGGATCTCCGGCACGTCCTCGGCCGCTTCGACGACGTCGTCGTAGCCGAGGGTCAGCAGCGCCGATGCCTGTGCGGTCGCCACCAGGCGGACCGTCGCGGCGGTGACGACCGCACAGGTGCCTTCGGTGCCCACGAGCGCGCGGGCCATGTCGAAGCCGTTCTCGGGCAGCAGGCGGTGCAGTTGGTAGCCGGAGACCTGGCGCGGGATCCGGCCCAGTTCGGTACGGATGGGCTCCAGGTTGTCGGCGATCAGCTTCCGGAGGTCGGATGCGAGCCGCGCGATGACTTCGGCGTCGCGGGGATCGACCGGATGCAGTCCGGTGCGGTCGGCGACGGCCCGCACGCCGTCGGCCGTGACGATCTCCAGGGCCTCGACATGGCCGCTGGTCCGCCCGTCGCGCACCGACCGGTTGCCGCACGCGTCGTTGCCGATCATGCCGCCGAGGGTGCAGCGGCTGTGCGAGGACGGGTCGGGGCCGAAGTCGAGCCCGTGCGGGACGGTCGCGCTCCGCAGCGCGTCGAGGACGACACCGGTCTCGACGCGTGCGGTGCGGGTCTCGGGGTCGATGTCCAGGATCCGGTTCATGTACCGGGAGAAGTCCAGGACGACCCCGAGTCCGACGGCGTTGCCCGCCATGCTGGTGCCGCCGCCCCGGGCCGTGACGGGCACGCCCGCCTCCCGGCAGGCCCGCAACACCGCGACCACGTCGTCGGCGGTGCGCGGGAAGGCCACGGCCCACGGCAGCACCCGGTAGTTGGAGGCGTCGTAGGCGTAGGGGCCCGTCGCCCCCGGGCCGGTCTCCACCCGCAGACCGGGCGCGATCTCGGCGATCCGGGCCGTCAGACCCGCCAGGTCGCGGGTGGCGGTGGTCATCGGTCCCCGGCTCCCGACGTGCCGGCCTCGACCGCCTTCGCCCAGGCCCGCAGGCCCTCGTCCACGCCCGCCTCGTCGATGACGAGCGCCGGGATCATCCGGACCACCTGGTTCCAGGCGCCGCACAGCAGCAGGAGCAGCCCCTCGTCGACGGCGGCGCGCTGCACGCGAGCTGCGGTCTCGGGGTCGGGGCTGCCGTCCTCGGTGACGAACTCGCTGGCGAGCATGAGGCCGAGGCCGCGGACGTCGCCGATGCCCGGGGTGCGGTCGGCCACCGCCTCCAGGCCCTGGCGCAGCCGCTGGCCCATCGTCTCGGCGTTCTCGACGAGCTTCTCGTCGCGTACGACGTCGAGGGTGGCGCAGGCAGCGGCGCAGGCGACGGCGTTGGCGCCGTAGGTGCCGCCCTGGGAGCCGGGCCAGGCCTTGGCCATCAGTTCCTCGGAGGCGGCGATGCCGGAGATCGGGAAGCCGCTGGCGATTCCCTTGGCGGTGACGAGGATGTCCGGGGTGACACCGAAGTGGTCGTGGCCCCAGAAGCGTCCGGTGCGGCCGACGCCGGTCTGCACCTCGTCGAGGATCAGCAGGAAGCCGTGCCGGTCCGCCCGCTCCCGCAGCCCCTCCAGGAAGGCACGGTTCGCGGGCACGTACCCGCCCTCGCCGAGCACCGGCTCGACGATGATCGCGGCCGTGTCGGCCGGTGAGGAGATCGTCTGGAGGGTGTAGTCGAGCTCCTTCAGGGCGAAGCGGGTGGCGGCCTCCTCGTCCCAGCCGTACCGGTAGGCCGTCGGGAACGGTGTGACGACCACCCCGCTCATCAGCGGGGAGAAGCCGGACCGGAAGCGGATCCCGGAGGTCGTCATGGACGCGGCGGCGACCGTACGGCCGTGGAAGCCGCCGTGACAGACCAGGACGTTGGGACGGCCGGTGGCCTGGCGGGCCAGCCGCAGTGCCGACTCGACGGCCTCGCTGCCGGAGTTGGTGAAGAACAGGCTGTCCAGGCCGGCCGGCAGCACCTCGCCCAGCTTTTCCACGAGGCGGCGCAGCGGCTGGTGCATGACGGTCGTGTACTGGCCGTGGATGAGCGTGCCCACCTGCTCCTGCGCCGCCGCCACGACCTTGGGGTGGCAGTGCCCGGTGCTGGTGACGCCGATGCCGGCGGTGAAGTCGAGGTAGCGGCGGCCGTCCTCACCGTAGAGATGGACGCCCTCGCCCCGGGCGGCCACCACGGGCGTGGCCTGGCGAAGGTGCGGCGACAGTGCGGTCATGTTCGTCTCCCGGCCGTACGTCGAGGTCTGCTTGCGGTGATCCGCGGTACTGGTCCGACAACCCCGAGCATCCGGGCCGCCGCGCGGCGCGACAACGCGTGATCTGTCCAGCCGGAACGCGTTGTTCGGACGTTGTGTCAACCACCGGACCCCCCTGATCCCGCCCGTCCCTCCCGTGGACAGCTCTTGCGCAGGTCAGTGGCGCTTGTCAGAGTGACCAGGCATGCAGGGAGCCACCGTGAATCCACACCCGCCGAGCGTCGCCGACATCCTGGCCCTGCCGGTCCTGGCCGCCGGGCAGCCCCAGGTCGTCACCGGGCCGGCCGGGCTGGACCGGCCGGTGCGCTGGGTGCACATCACCGAGCTGACGGACCCGGCGTCCTTCCTCAAGGGCGGCGAGCTGGTCCTGACCACGGGCATGCCCCTGCCCGACGACGCCGCGGGGGTGCGCCGGTACGTCGACGAACTCACGGACGTGGGAGCGGCCGCCCTGGTCATCGAGCTGGTACGGCGCTACCACCGGCCGCCCGACGCCCTCGTCCAGGCCTGCCGCGCCCGGGGGCTGCCCCTGGTCACCCTCGCACGGGACGTCAACTTCCTGGAGGTCACGCAGGTCGTCCACGCGCTCATCCTCGGCAGCCAGGCCGACGCGATGCGCCGGACCCAGCGGATCCACGAGGCGTTCACCGGGCTCACGCTGCGCGGCGCGGGCCCTGAGGACGTGGTGCGCGCGGCGGCGGAGATGAGCGGCCGCACGGTCGTCCTGGAGAACCTGGTGCACCAGGCGCTGATCTGCGAACCGTCGGGCAGCACGGTGGAGGAGGCGCTCGGCGACTGGGAACAGCGCTCCCGGGCCACCGAGCCCGGCGACCACACCGGGGCGAGCGGCCCGGAGGGCTGGCTGACGGCGCCCGTCTCCTACCAGGGCGAACAGTGGGGCCGCCTGGCCATGCTCAGGGCCCCCGTCGACGGCGGCCCGGCCTTCGGGCCCGAGCACATCACCGTCCTGGAGCGGACGGCTATGGCCCTGACCGTCGCCCGGCTGATCCACTCCACGCCCTGGGAGCACACGGCCCACCGCACCGCCCTGCGGGAGCTGGCGGAACAGCGCCACCACTCCCCCGAGGACGCCCGCGCCCGCTGCGCCGCGCTGGGCCTGCCCACGGAGGGCGTCGGCTATCTGGCGATCCTCCTCGACCTGGGCCCGGGTGCCGAGGGAGGCGAGCTGGAGACCCGACTGCACAGCGAGCTGCGATCGGCGGGGGTCCCGGCCCTCGTCGGCGAACTCGCCCCCGGGCGCCTCGGCATCCTGCCCGCCCTGCGCCCCGACCGGCCCTGGCGTCCTGTGGCGGAACGGCTGTGCCGCACCGCGCTGGGGCTGGTCCCGGGGGCGATCGTCGGTGTCGGCTCGGAGGTGGCGGACCTCGCCGACACGGCACGCTCCTTCCGGGAGGCGGCCCGTGTCATAGAGGCCACCCCGCCCGGCCAGCTCCCTCCCCCGGACCGTTCCTTCCACGAGCTGCCGGACATCGATCTGCGCCGCCTGCTGTACGCCCTGCGCGAGGACACGCGCGTCCAGGACTACACCGAGCGCCGCCTCGGCCGGCTCATCGACCACGACACCCGGCACGGCACCGAGCTGCTCACGACGCTGGGCCACTACCTCGACGCCGCCGGCAACAAGACGACGGCGGCCCGGCGCGGCGGTCTGTCCCGGGAGACCATGTACCAGCGCCTGCGCACCATTGAGCGCCTCCTCGAATCGGATCTGGAATCCGGGGAGCGGCGCACCGAACTCCACGTGGCACTCACGGCGTTGCGCGTGCTGCGCGCCGGGTGAAGGATGCCTCAGTGCCGAGGCGTCGGCACCATCTTCAGAGGGGGTTCGATGAAGGTCGAGCACGGTGAACGGGGCGGCACTTGAGTACCCGTCGGCGGATCGTCGTCGTCTGGGCGGGGGCGTGCCTGGCCGGGCTCGCCGCCACCTCCACTCTCAACTCCGGTTCATCTACGGACGATTCGAACTCTCCGACCCGAGGAGCCACACCGACCGGCACGTACGACTGCCAGGAGATCTACGACTCCATCGAGCAGGCCCGGGCCGAGGCCAGGCGCGAGCAGCAGGACATGATCGACGCCTCGCCGGACGTCGCGTACCAGTCGGTCATCGTGGGGGACGTGGCCGTGCCGGAGGAGTGTCTCGGCGAAGTGAAGTCCCGCTGAGAGACACCCACTTGCCAGAAGGCGACCGGCACCTCAGGTGTCGAAATCCACTGTCAGCGCGTCGGAGACCGGGAACGACTGGCAGGTGAGGACGTAGCCCGCGTCGACCTCGGCCGGTTCGAGGGCGAAGTTGCGGCGCATGTCGGCCTTGCCGTCGGTGACCAGGGCGCGGCAGGTGCCGCAGACGCCGCCCTTGCAGGCGAACGGCAGGTCGGGGCGGGTCTGCTGGGCGCCTTCGAGAATGCTCCGCTCCCGGGGGAGGGCGGAGGTGGTGGAGCGGCCGTCGAGGGTGACGGTGACCTGGCTGACCGGGCCGGTCGGGCCGGTCTCGGCGTGGCGCACCTCGCGCACGGGCTCGTCGTCGGCGTAGAACAGCTCCTGGTGGACGCGGTCGGCGGGCACGCCGAGGCCGGTCAGGACCTGCTGGGCGGCACGGACCATGCCGTGCGGGCCGCACAGCCACCAGTGGTCGGCGGAGTCCACGTCCACCAGCGCGTCGACGAGGGCCGACAGCCGGTCGGCGTCGAGGCGGCCGGAGAGCACCTCGGCCTCGCGGGGCTCGCGGGAGAGGACATGGGCGAGCTGGAACCGCGTCGGGTGGAGGTCCTTCAGGTCGGCCAGCTCGTCGGCGAACATCACGGTGCCGGTGCGGCGGTTGCCGTAGAGGAGGGTGACCGTCGAGCGGGAGTCGGCGGCCAGGACGGACTCGGCGATGGAGACCATGGGCGTGATCCCGGAGCCGGCCGCGATCAGGACGTGGTGGCCGGGGGCGGTGAGGTCGGGTGTGAAGGCGCCGGTGGGTGCCATGACCTCGACGGTGTCGCCGGGGCGTACGTCGCGCACCAGCCAGGAGGAGAACAGGCCGCCCGGTACGACCCGGACGCCGATGCGCGGGGCGGTGCCTGCGGGTGAGCAGATCGAGTAGGAGCGGCGCTCGTCGCGGCCGTCGATCTCGCGCCGCAGGGTGAGCGACTGGCCCGGCTCGAAGGCGAACTCCTCGGCCAGCTCGGCCGGGATGTCGAAGCTGACGGCTGCCGCGTCCTCGCACAGCGGCCGCACGGCGGCGACCCGCAGGGGGTGGAAGACCGGACGTCGGCGGGCACGCGCGCGTGCCGCCGGGGCGGGGGCCGGCTCCATCAGGTCGTCCATCAGATCTCCTTGACGTACTCGAACGGCTCGCGGCAGGCGAGGCAGCGCCACAGGGACTTGCAGGACGTGGCGGCGAAGCGGGAGGTCTCCTCGGTGTCGTGGAAACCGCAGCGGGGGCAGGGCACCGAGCGGCGGGTCGGTGACAGCACGAGCGGGACCGGGCCGGTGGTGCGTGCGGGCGCTGCCCCGGGCGGGGCGATGCCGTGCTCGGCGAGCTTGCGCCGGCCGTCCGGTGTGATCCAGTCGCTGGTCCACGGCGGGTCGAGGACGGTGCGGATCTCCACACGCGCGTAGCCCGCGTCCCTCAGCCGGGCAGCGACCCCGGCGCGCATCTCCGCCATCGCCGGGCAGCCCGAGTAGGTCGGGGTGAGGCTCGCGACGACCGTCCCGTCCGGGGTCAGGGACACCTCGCGCAGCACTCCGAGGTCGGCCAGGGTGAGCATGGGCAGCTCGGGGTCGGGCACCTGCTCGGCGATGCGCCGGGCCCGCCGCTCGTCCAGGAGTGTCGTCACCATGTCGCCTCCGGGTGGGCACGGGCGATGCCCTGCAACTCGGCCAGCAGCGGGGCGAGATGCTCGGTGTGCTCGCCGGTACGGCCCGAGCCGGGCAGCGGCCGGTAGACGGGCATGGGCAGTCCGGCCGCCTCGGTGACCTGGCGCAGGACGGCAACGACCTCGTCCCGTACGTCGTAGGCCGTGAACAACTCGCCGAGGTACGGCCCGACCTGCTCCAGCGCCCTGCGCGTCCGGCGGTGCGACTCCTCGGTGCCGTCGCCGAGGCGCACCACCCACTCGGCCGCGTACTGCCGGTGGTAGGCCAGCTCCTTCACGCCCTTGGCGGCGATCGCCGCGAGCACCGGGTCCCGGTGGGCGGTGAGCCGCTCGAAGTACGCGAGGCGCCAGCTCGCGAACACCAGCAGCCGTACGGTCGAGAACGCGAAGTCGCCGTTGGGCAGTTCGGCCAGGCGTACGTTGCGGAAGTCGCCGGCGTCCCGGAAGTAGGCGTAGGCGTCCTCGCCGCGGCCGGTGCCGTCGACCTGGCCCGCGCGGGCGTAGAGCAGACGGGCCTGGCCGAGCAGATCGAGTCCGATGTTGGCCAGGGCCACCTCCTCCTCCAGCTCGGGGGCCCGGGTGGTCCACTCGGCGAGCCGCTGGGACGAGACCAGGGCGTCGTCGGCCAGGGTGACGCAGAGGGCGGCCAGTTCACCGGCGTCGACGCCGTCGGGCACGGCCGTGTCCACGCCGTGCAGGGGGTCCTCGAAGCCGGTGCCGTAGGCCCAGCGGGTGTCGTCCTCGTGCCCCTCGGCGAGGGTCATGTAGACGTGGTCGTCACTCATGCCCTCTCCTTCAGATGTGCGGGACGTCGGCGGGGATGTCGTAGAACGTCGGGTGCCGGTAGACCTTGTCGGCGCTGGGCTCGAAGAACGGGTCCTTCTCGTCGCGGGTCGAGGCGGTGATGTGCTCGGACCGCACGACCCAGATGCTGACGCCCTCGTTGCGCCGCGTGTACAGGTCGCGGGCGTGCGTGAGCGCCATGCGGTCGTCGGCGGCGTGCAGCGAGCCCACGTGGACGTGGTTCAGGCCGCGCTTGCCCCGTACGAACACCTCGTACAGCGGCCAGTCCTTCTTGTCGGCGGCGCTCATGCCACCGCTCCCTTCTGTGCGCGGGCCGCCTGTTTGGCGGCGTGGGCGGTGGCCGCCTCGCGCACCCAGGTGCCCTCCTCGTGGGCCGTGCGGCGTCGCTCCGTCCGCTGGGCGTTGCACGGGCCGTCGCCCTTGATGACCCGCATCAGCTCGTCCCAGTCCGGGGTGCCGAAGTCGTGGTGTTCCCGCTCGTCGTTCCAGCGCAGCTCCGGGTCCGGGAGCGTCACGCCGAGCTTCTCGGCCTGCGGGACGGTCATGTCGACGAAGCGCTGACGCAGTTCGTCGTTGCTGTGCCGCTTGATCTTCCAGGCCATCGACTGCGCGGAGTTGGGCGAGGCGTCGTCGGGCGGGCCGAACATCATCAAGGACGGCCACCACCAGCGGTCCACCGCGTCCTGCACCATCTCCCGCTGCGCCGCGGTGCCGCGCATCATCGTCATCAGCAGCTCGTAGCCCTGCCGCTGGTGGAACGACTCCTCCTTGCAGATCCGCACCATCGCGCGCGCGTACGGCCCGTACGACGACCTGCACAGCGGCACCTGGTTGCAGATCGCGGCACCGTCCACGAACCAGCCGATCACCCCGACGTCCGCGAAGCTCAACGTGGGGTAGTTGAAGATCGACGAGTACTTCTGGCGGCCCTCGATCAGCCGGTCCGTGAGATCCGCGCGGTCCGCGCCCAGCGTCTCCGCCGCCGAGTACAGATACAGCCCGTGCCCGGCCTCGTCCTGGACCTTGGCGAACAGAATGGCCTTGCGGCGCAGCGACGGCGCGCGCGTGATCCACTCGCCCTCCGGCTGCATGCCGATGATCTCCGAGTGCGCGTGCTGCGCGATCTGACGGATCAGTGTCTTCCGGTAGCCCTCCGGCATCCAGTCGCGCGGCTCGATCCGCTGGTCCCGCGCGATCGTCGCGTCGAAGTGCTGCTGGAGAACCGGCTCGGCGCCGTCCGCCCCCGCGGGGCTGGAGCGTGTCGTATCCATCCGTCCCACTTCCCAACCGACCATTCGTTCGGTCCATGATAGGACAGGCCCGGGCCCCTTGGTAAGCCCTCGACCCTTGACATGCCCGGAGGCGATGGGATTACTTGGCAACGCCGAAGCTAACCGAATGTTCGGTCGGTAGACAAGGTGGTGCGAAGGTGACCCATACCGCTGACGCGACGCCGGCCGCGGAGGCGATGTTCGCCGCGGACCAGGCCTCACGCGGGCTCGGTGTCGAGCTGCTCGAGCAGGGCGAAGGGACCGCCGTGCTCCGGATGACCGTGACCCCGGGGATGGTGAACGGGCACGGGATCGCCCACGGGGGCTATGACTTCCTGCTCGCCGACAGCGCCTTCGCCTGCGCGTGCAACAGCCACGGCCCGGTGACCGTCGCGGCCGGGGCCGATGTCACCTTCGTGGCTCCGGCGTACGAGGGCGACGTGCTCGTGGCGCGGGCCGAGGAACGCACCCGGTTCGGCCGCAGCGGCCTCTACGACGTGAGCGTGCTGCGGGGCGACGAGGTGATCGCGGAGTTCCGGGGCCGCAGCCGCACCATCGGGAGCACGAGCGCGAGTACGGCAGCGAGTGCGGCCGCGAGCACTCCCGCGAGTACGACGTCGAAGGAGTCGCGATGACCGGCGAGCCCCTCCCCCACGATCTGCTGGACGACGCCGAGCGCCTCACCCGCGAGCAACTGCGCGAGCTCCAGCTCGACCGGCTGCGCCGGAGTCTGCGGCACGCGTACGACAACGTGGAGACGTACCGCAAGAAGTTCGACGCCGCCGGGGTCACACCCGAGGACTGCCGCTCGCTGGAGGACCTGTCCCGGTTCCCCTTCACGACCAAGGCCGATCTGCGCGACACCTACCCGTTCGGCATGTTCGCCGTCCCCATGGACCAGGTCAGCCGTGTCCACGCCTCCAGCGGCACCACGGGCCGCCCCACGGTCGTCGGCTACACGGAGAACGACCTGTCCATGTGGGCGGACCTCGTCGCCCGCTCGATCCGGGCCGCCGGCGGACGGCCGGGACACAAGGTGCACATCTCCTACGGCTACGGGCTGTTCACGGGAGGCCTCGGCGCGCACTACGGCGCCGAGCGCGCCGGGTGTCTGGTGATCCCGGCCTCCGGGGGCATGACCGCACGCCAGGTGCAGATCATCCAGGACTTCGAGCCCGAGATCATCATGGTCACGCCGTCCTACATGCTGACACTTCTCGACGAGTTCGAGCATCAGGGCGTCGACCCGCGCTCCACGTCCCTGCGGGTGGGCATCTTCGGCGCCGAGCCCTGGACGGAGGAGATGCGCCGCGAGATCGAGGAGCGCATGGACATCCACGCCGTCGACATATACGGCCTGTCCGAGGTGATCGGGCCGGGGGTCGCGCAGGAGTGCGTGGAGACCAAGGACGGGCTCCACGTGTGGGAGGACCACTTCTACCCGGAGGTCGTCGACCCGATCACGGGTGAGGTGCTGCCCGAGGGCGAGGAGGGCGAGCTGGTCTTCACGTCCCTGACCAAGGAGGCGTTGCCGGTCGTCCGCTACCGCACCCGCGACCTGACCCGGCTGCTGCCCGGCACGGCACGGCCCGCGTTCCGCCGCATCCAGAAGATCACCGGCCGCTGCGACGACATGATCATCCTGCGCGGGGTGAACGTCTTCCCCAGCCAGATCGAGGAGATCGTCCTGCGCACGCCGGGTGTCGCCCCGCACTTCCAGATCCAGCTGACCCGGCGCGGTCGCATGGACCACATGACCGTCCACGTCGAGAGCCGCCCCAGCGCAGCTGCTGAGCAGCGCGAGGCCGCCGCCCGCGCGATCGCGCAGGACGTCAAGGACGGTGTCGGTGTCACGGTCGACGTGGCGATCGTCGAACCGGAGACGCTGGAGCGGTCGGTGGGCAAGCTCCGGCGGGTGAAGGATCTGCGCGAGAGTTGAGGCCCTATCGCTCGGCCGGCGGGCAGCCGGTTTCAGCGGACTGGTCGGGCAGATAGCGGGACTCTTCCAGCGGGGTGAGCGTGGTGTCGATGGCAGCGCAGATGTCGCGGATCGCGCGGGCCGGGTCGGGCAGGTCGACGTTCCACAGCTCGACGGAGGTGCCCGCGCTGATGGCCAGGGTGTGACCGTCCCGGCTGAACGTCACGGCTTCTGCGGGCGAGCGGGTCGGCAGGGTGCTTCTGATCTGGCTGGTGGAGAGGTCCCAGAGGTGGACTCCTCGTTCGTTGCTCGCCGCCAGGGTGCGGCTATCGGAGCTGAAGGCCAGCGCCGCTACCTCACCGCTGACACTGAAGCTGTCCTGGAGCTGACCGGTGCGTGCGTTCCACGTCTTCACGGTTCCCTTGGCGCTGCTCGCGGTGGCCAGGGTGTGGCCGTTCGGGCTGAAGGCGAGGGACAGCACCATTCGGGAGCTCGGCTTGATGATGCGCTGGGTCCGGCCATTGGCTGCGTCGAGCAGCTTGACCTGTTCGTGGCCTGCCCGGACGTGCGCGACGGCGAGTGTACGGCCGTCCGGGGTGAACGCCAGCGTCCTGACGGGTTCGCCGTGGCCCGGGTCTACGGTGCGTAGTGCGCCGGTCGAGAGGTGCCAGATCCGAACGGATCCGTCATGGCCGATGAGCGCGAGCCGTGTTCCGTCGGGGCTGAAGACCGCCTCGCCGGTGTCGCCCCGGGCACGGCTTTGGCGAAGGCGGCCCGTGGCGACCTCCCGGACCTCGATCACGCCGTTCTCGGTGGCCCGGACGGCCAGGGCGCGCCCGGTCGGGCCGAACCCTGCGGCTTTGAGGCGAGAAGCCGCGATCAGCAGTCGGTTTCCCCGGCGCACCGGGCCGGTGTCGAGCGTCAGTGTGGCTTCGCGATCGCCGGTCCTGGCATCCCAAAGCTGTACCGAGCCACGGCCGGGCCGCTCTTGGCGAACCGCGGCAACCGTGCGTCCATCCGGACCCAATGCCAGGCCCGCGATGTACGCGCCCTCGTGGCCTCGCAGAGTGGTACGCGGGTGATACGCAGTCAGACGGTGGACGCGAATGGTGGGGTCTGAGTTGCCGCTGGTGACCAGATTGCGGCCGTCCGCACTGAGGGCCACCGTCGTGAGTCCGCGCCCGTGGCGACCGGCGGTCACGGTGCCTCGGGCCGCGCCGGAGGCGGTGTCCCACAGGTGCACCGTGTCCCCATGGTCCGGGATGGCGAGGGTCCGCCCGTCCGGGGTGAAGGCCAGTCCGTCCAAGTTCATGGGAAGACCGTCACTGATGGTGCGCCGGAGGGCGCCGGTGTCCACCTCCCGCAGTTGCACCGAACCGTCGGTGCGGACAAACACGTATGTCCGGCCGTCAGGGCTGATGGCCACGGCACGGCCCTCGATGTGGCTGTCGTGGGTGATCCGGGTGCGGCCGGTGGCAACGTCCCACACCCGCACCAGTCCGTTGAAGCCTGCGGCGGCGACGGTACGTCCGTCCGAGCCGAAGGAGACGGCTTCCGGATCGGGGAGACTGGTGAAGCTGTGCCTCGTGCGGCCGGTGGCCACGTCCCACACTCGTACAGCGGCCGGGGAGGTGGCGGCCACGGTACGACCGTCAGCGCTGAAGGCCAACCCGCCTACCGCACCGTCTGGGATGGCGAGGGTCCCGAGTTTCCTGCCGGTGACCGGATCCCACATACCTATCTCCGTGCCGGATTCACGGGCCATAGCGACAGCGAGGGTGCGTCCGTCGGGGCTGAACGCCGCGACTTGGTCAGTGTCGTGGCCGGTGAACGTGTGTCGGAGCCGGCCTCCGGGCAGATCCCAGATCCGAACTTTGCCATCTCTGCTGTGTGTGGCGACGGTGCGTCCGTCCGGGCTGAGGGCGATGGAACCCACGGGCTCGGTGCCGCTGACCAGACGCTCACTCAGCGGTAACGCCGCAGCGGCATACAGCGCCGCGGCGGCCTCACGCGTCGGACTGATGCGGTACGCATGCACAGCGAGCAACGAAGCCAGATCAGGTTCAGAATCCAGCAGCGCCCCGGACTGCGCAGCCAACTGCCGCGACTGCGCCACACGCTGGGCACTCACCGCACTCTCCCACTGCCCCACCGCAAGCCCCGCAGCCACGAGCGCAAGGCACAGCGCCGCGGTGACCGCCCCGAGCACCAACCGGTACCGGCGACGGCCCTTCTGCTCATGTACACGACTGGCGTCGAGGAAGGCCTGCTCCAAGGCGGTCAGGTCCTCGCGCGGCGCGCCGCCGAAGTGTTCCTGCGCGGCGGCAAGCCGGCTCCCCCGGCACAACGCGCCCTCTTCCCGCCCCAGTTCCTGCCACGCATGGGCCGCCTCCGTCAGGTCCCGGTGCACACGCAGGCGTTCGCGGTCGTCCTCGATCCACCCGCGCAGTCGAGGCCAGGCCGTGATCAGAGCCTCATGGGCCATCTCGACCGTGTCGCCGTCCAGGGTGAGCAGCCGCGCCCCGGCCAGCGCGTCGACCACACGCGCGGTGTCGTCCCGGCCGGTGCCGGGCAGTTCCGCGCGGTCGACGGGACGGCGGGTGTCGGGGGTGCCGTCGCCGGGGGCGACCAGGCGCAGCAACACCCGGCGGGCGGCGGTCGCCTGGTCGTCGGTGAACCGGCCGTGGACCTCCTCGGCGGTCCGGGCGATCGCACCGTCCAGGCAGCCGGCCGCCTCGTACCCCGCCAGGGTCAGTGTCTTGCCGCGGCGGCGGCGCCAGGTCTCCAGCAACGCGTGGGACAGCAGCGGCAGTCCGCCCGGCGCGTCGGCGACCTCCTCTACCAGCCGGGCGGTGAGGGCGCGTTCCACGGTCAGTCCGGCGGCCTTGGCCGGTTTGACGACGGCGGCCCGCAGTTCGGCCTGGCTCATCGCTCCGGCCAGGAGGTTGGCATCGCGCAGTGCGTCGGCCAGGTCGCGGTGCTCGGCGCAGCGGCCGTAGAAGTCACCGCGTACCGCCAGCAGCACCCGCAGGCGGCTCTCCGGCTGCCGGGCCCTCAGCAACAGGTCGATGAAGCGTGCGCGTTCGGCCGTGTCGTGGCAGAGCGTGAAGACCTCCTCGAACTGGTCGACTATGAGGAAGGTGTCCGCTCCGGCGCTGCCGTCGTGGGGTGGTGCGGGGGTCAACAGGGATGCGTGGTTGCGGGCGGGGCGTTCGCCCGGTGTCAGGATCCGGATCGCGGCCGGGCGCAGGTCCGGCGCCTGGGCGTGCCGGAGCACGGGTATCAGGCCGGCCCGTAACAGGGAGGACTTGCCGCTGCCGGAGGGGCCGAAGACCGCGGCGAACCGCCGTCGGCGCAACAGCTCGACCAGGTCGTCGGTGAGCTGCTCCCGGCCGAAGAACAGGCCGCTGTCCCCGGTCTCGAACCGTGCCAGTCCCCGGTACGGCGGGCGGGAGCCGTCGTCGTCCCGGGTGCCGTCACCGGCGGACTCCTCCACCGCCTCCTTCCACCGGGCCTCCCATTCGGCCGGGTCCCCTCCGCACGCCTCCGCATAGGCGAGGGCCACCGGCAGCGTCGGCAGCCGTTCGCCTCCTGCCGCCTGCGCCAGCGTGGTCACCGAGTAGCCCGCCCGCCGGGCCAGCGCCCGGTAGGTGATCCCGTCCGCCTCCGCCCTCAGCTTGCGCAACTCGAACGCGAACCGCTGCACCGGTCCCGCCGCCGGATCCACCGGCACCTCATGACGCCCCGCCACGCCCGCACCCCCTCCGGCCCGCCTCATTGTCAGGCCGCCAGAACGGTACTGCCGGACAATGATCCAGCCGCTGAACTCGGCCGCATGGAATCCCCACCCCTCGTCCCCGCCGTCCCGACGCATCCCTCGCGGTCGGGCTGGCTGGACGCGTTGCGCGGCATCGCGGCGCTCGTCGTGGTGTTCGACCACTCGTCGTACACCTTTGTCCCGGAACTCCGGCGGGAGCTGATGCCGGAGTTCAACACCAGTCGCTACGGCATCATGGTGTTCTTCCTGGTGAGCGGCTACATCATCCCCGCCTCGCTGGAGCGCCGGGGCTGCGTCCGGACGTTCTGGATCGGGCGGATCTTCCGCGTGTATCCGCTGTGGGCAGCCGTCGTCGCCGTGCTTCTCACCCTCGGCCTCATAGGCGTCGCGGAGGTGCGTGACTTCGGGGGGCAGGGCGTCGTCACCGTGGCGGTCGCCCACGCCACGATGCTCCAGGAGTTACTGGGGACACCCAATCTCCTGCTCGTCCTGTGGACGCTCTCGTACGAGATGTCCTTCTACCTGCTCGTCGTCGCCCTGTTCACCGTCCGTCTGCACCAGCGGTCAGCGACGGTCTCGGTCGTCCTGGCCGCGCTCGCCGCCGTGAGTGTGGCGGCAGGGGTCGTACTGCCGGTCTCCGCCCTGTCCGGCGTCGTCGGCACTGGCCCGCTGGTCGCGTTCGCCTCGATGGCCATGGTGGTCGCCATCGGCTGCGCGAGTTCCGGCTCACCCGCACCGCGGGTGTTCGGGGGTGTGCTGGGCGGGGTCCTGGCGTTCGTCCTGGTCCTGTTCAACGGCACGGTCCCGCTGTGGGAGGGCCTGGTGATTCTCGCCGTGATGTTCCTCGGCACCGCCGTCTACCGTGCCGAGCACGGTCAGAGCACCTGGCGCGACGTGGCCGGAACTGCTCTCTTGGTGGTCGCCTGTGCCGTGGGAAGTGCCTACCGGTACGGCGACGGTGACCACTTCACGCGGCGCGGCTGGATCGTCGCGTTCCTGCTGGCCGTGGTCACCTTCGGCGCAGGGCTGTGGTCCCGCCGCCGACGCGCACCCCGGATACTGACCGTCTTGGGAACGATCAGCTACTCGGTCTATCTGGTGCATCCGGTGCTGCTGGCGGTGATCGACGGCACGATGGGCCGACGGCGGCAGGACAGTCTCGCGCTGGAAGTCGCGTTCTTCGGCGTGCTGCTTCCCCTGTGCCTGCTGACCCACCGTTGTGTCGAAGTGCCCGGCCGGGCCTGGGGCCGCCGGCTCACCCACCGCCTCCGGCCACGCGACGAGCGTCAGCGGCACCCCGCCTCGCACGCCGGAACCTGAGCCGTGCTGCCCGGATCGATCGCCGCCGCGACTCCTGCCTCGGATGTGGCGGGCTTGCGGATCAGGAGCAGGGCCGCGTCGTCGTGCAGCCGTCCGCCGACGTGGGCCAGCAGTTCGTCGTGGAGTGCGCCGAGGGTGCGGGCCGGCTCGTGGGAGACATGGCGCTCCAGACCTTCGGCGAGCGGGTAGAAGGTCCGGCCGTGGTCGCGGGCCTCGGTGACACCGTCGGTGTAGAGCAGCAGCTGGTCGCCGTCGGCGAACGGCAGCTCCTGGAGGCCGGGCGCGTGGCCGGCCAGGGCGCGCAGTCCGAGGGGCGGGGACGGCAGGTCGGGCTCGACCGGTGTGACGCTCCCCGAGGCGCTCACCAGCAGCGGAGGCGTGTGCCCGCAGTTCACCACTTCCAGATGCCCGCCCGGCGGATATCCGGCGACCACGGCGGTGACGAAGTCGTCGTGGCCGAGGTTGCGTGTCAGGCTGCGCTCGATCCTCTCGACCACGGCGAGCAGGTCGGGCTCGTCATGGGCGGCCTCGCGGAAGACGCCCAGCACCAGCGCGGCCGTCCCCACGGCGGGCAGGCCCTTGCCGCGTACGTCGCCGACGATCAGCCGCACCCCGTGCCGGGTGGGTATCAGTGCGTAGAGGTCGCCGCCGATGCGGGCCTCGGCGGCCGCGGCGCTGTAGCGGACGGCCACCTGGAAGGGACCGACGATCGCCGGTACGGGCCTGAGCAGCGCGTGCTGGGCGGTCTCCGCGACCGAGCGGACTGCCGCGAGCACCCGTTCGCGGCGCCCGCGCAGGACACTGGCCCAGCCGCTCGCGAGCGTGACGGCCATCAGAGCCGACAGCACGGCGGCCAGTTCACGGCTCGGAACGCCGTCCCGGACCCCGAGCAGCGCGCCGAGCACCGCGGCGAGGAGCCCCACACAGACGACACCTCGCGGTCCGTTGGTGGTGGCCGCGAGCGCGGGGCCGGCGGCGAGCAGGGGCAGCCAGATCATCCCCGCGCCGTCGGCGAGGTCGGCGAGCAGGACGGCTGTGACGACCAGGACGGGCAGGACGGGCATACCGGCGGCCAGCTGCGCCAGGGCGCGTCTGCGGGCCGAATCCCCGGCACCGGCCACTCGGCTTCTGGACGGCCCGGCAGGCCTGTGGTCGGCACCGAGGTCACGCGCATGGCTCATGTTGGTATCCGGGTCCCTCACCTGTGCGCGGGGCGCGAATCCGAGAAGCACACCCCTGAAATGTCTGTTTCATCCAGATAAAGGGGTGACCTGGGGCACCGGCAAGGAGCGGATTTTCAGATAGTGAGCGAAAGGCTCCGCGTCACCCGGCTCGCGGTCGGGAGCAGCCGCTCCCGGACCTTCTGCAGCCGGGAGAAGCGGTTCACCGGCAGGGAGACACCGAGGGACCCGAGCGTGTCCCCGCTGTAGACCGGGACGGCGACGCAGACCGTGCCGAGGGCGTACTCCTCGAGGTCCGTGACGGCCGGGGCCATGGGCTCGGTGTCCAGCCGTCGGAGCAGTTCCGGGAGGCTGGTGATCGTCCGCGGGGTGAGGTCGGCGAGCTGGTGACGGGAGAGGTAGTCCTT
Source organism: Streptomyces sp. NPDC057099 (assembly GCF_042671245.1). Lineage (NCBI taxonomy): Bacteria > Bacillati > Actinomycetota > Actinomycetes > Kitasatosporales > Streptomycetaceae > Streptomyces > Streptomyces sp. NPDC057099. Next base: position 23,112 of record NZ_JBHUTX010000029.1, on the reverse strand, counting down.
GCGGGCCTCCTCGTCCAGTTCACGGAGCACGGTCTTGCCCAGTGCGGTCGCGTGCCCCGCGTCCTCGAAGCCCACCCAGAGATCGACGCGGGGCGTCCCGGGGCCGTCGACGATCTCGGCGACCCGGATCTCGCCCTCCTCGTAGAAGGTGAGGTAGGCGGCTGACGCCAGCTCGTCCCGGAGTGCGCCGAGCGTGGGGCGGACCCGGCTGAGCAGCGCCTGCGCCCGGCCGGTGGTCCGCAGCGTCTGCAGCTTGTCGCCGAGGACGAACCCGCCGTCGTCCAGCTTCCGCACATATCCGTCGTGGACGAGGGTCCGCAGCAGGTGATAGGCGGTGGCCAGGGGCAGGCCCGTCTCCCGTGCCAGCTGCTTCGCCGGCGCGCCGTTCTCGTGCGCGCTGACCGCCTCCAGCAGACGCATGGCCCGCTGGACGGACGTGATCAGCGTAGGGCCGGCTTGCTCAGCCATAGGACCAGCGTGCGTCAGCCGTACGGCGGGGGCAAGGCGGTCGGCCGTCCGCCCCGGCTCATCCTCGGGCCCGGAGCAGTCGTTGCGTTTGTGACGACTTCTTCACAGCCGGAAGGGTTGGCTGGAAACCGCCTGCTCGCTATCGTTCACGGACTTCACTCAATCGTTCAGTGAACGAATAGCGACAGGGAAGGTCGGTTCATGTCCGGCATGCACCACCCGGGGCGCCGCTCGGTGCTCGCCGCGGGCACCGCCTGTGCGGCCTCGCTCGGCGCGTCCTGGCTGCTGTCCGGCTGTTCGGGCGCCACCGCCGCACCCGTCCTGCCGGCCGCCGCCCAGCGCGGCGCGCCCGACCGCGGCGGAACCCTGCGGATCGCGCGTCCGCCCGCCTCCGACGCCGAGACCCTCGACCCGGCCGGCTCCCTGTCCGCCTACGAGTACCTGGGCGCCCTCTACAACCGGCTGGTCCGCATCGGCGCCGACGGCGAGGTAGCTCCCGATCTCGCCGAGTCGTGGGAGCCGGACAGCACGGCACGCACCTGGACCTTCCGGCTCCGCAAGGGCGTCACCTTCCACGACGGCCGGGCCTTCACCTCCGCCGACGCCGCCTACACGCTGCGGCACATCCTGGACAAGGCGACGGCGTCCCCGCAGGCCGGCGTCCTCGCCCCGCTCGTCGACCCGGAGCGGCTGCGCACACCCGACGCGCACACCCTCGTGGTGCCGCTGAAGTCGCCGAACGCCGAGTTCCCGAGCCTGCTCACGCACTACAACTGCTACGTCGTCCCCGAGGGCAGCGGGAAGTCCATCGGCCGCACCGGCATAGGCACCGGCCCGTTCCGGCTGGAGTCCTTCGCACCGGCGGGCCCCGGCCGCGTCACCGCGTACCGGGACCACTGGGCGGGCCGCCCCGTGCTCGACGCGATCGCCTTCTACTCGGTCGCGGACATGTCCGCCCGCTCGAACGCCCTGCTTGCCGGGCAGGTCGACCTGCTGTCCCAGACCAACCTGGACTTCGCCACCGCCCGCGTCGTGGCCGCCTCCGACCGCGCGACCATCGCCCGGGTGAAGAACGGCCAGTGGTACGTGCTGCCGATGCTCACCACCGACAAGCCCTTCACCGATGTCCGCGTCCGCCGGGCCATGAAGCTCGCCTACGACCCCGAGCACATCGTGAAGGCCGCCCTGCAGGGCGCGGGCAGGCCCGGCTGGGACAACCCCGTGCCCCCGGACGACCCGGCGCACATCTCCGCGCACCCCGAGCACGATCCCGAGCAGGCGCGGTTCCTGCTGAAGCAGGCGGGCCACGAGAACCTGGCCGTCGACCTGTACACCTCGGCGTACGACCCCCTTTTCACGCCGATGGCGCTCGCCTACCAGGAGTCGGCGAAGCGGGCAGGCGTCCGGATCCGCGTCAAGACGGCGTCGGCGGACTCGTACTACACACAGATCTGGATGAAGCAGCCGCTGATGGCCACCTACTGGTACACCGGCCGGCCCGTCGACCAGCTCTTCAACCAGGTCTTCCGCGGCGGCTCCTCGTACAACGAGACCGCCTGGTCCGACCGGGGCTTCGACGCCCTGCTCGACCGGGCGCGTGCCGAGACCGACGACGCGAGGCGCCGTGACCTCTACGGCGAGGCGCAGACCTGGGTGATCGACAAGGGCGGTGCGATGACCCCGATGTTCGCCGACCGGCTCGTGGGCATCTCGCGCAAGGTGCGCGGTTACGCCGAGCACGGCTTCGAGTTCGACTACCTCGGCATCGGCTTGAAGGGGGCCTGACCATGCTCTCCTTCGTCGCCCGCCGGATCGCGGCCGCGCTCGGCACGCTGCTGCTCTCCTCGCTGCTGGTCTTCCTCGCCGTCCAGGCCCTGCCCGGGGACGTCGCCACCCAGGTCCTCGGCAAGGACGCGACCCCGCAGGCGGTGGCCGAACTGCGCGGCAGCCTCGGCCTGGACCGGCCCGCCTTCGAACGCTACGGCGACTGGATGTGGGGCGCCCTGCACGGCGACTTCGGCACGTCCCTCGTCTCCGGGACGGGGGTCGGTGGTGAAGTCACCCAGTATCTGGGCAACTCCATGCTCATCGCCGCCCTCACGATCCTGTTCGCGGTGACCGGCTCGCTGCTGCTGGGGATCCTCGCCGGGCTCTACCGCGACCGCTGGCCCGACCACCTCATCTCGACGGTCAGTCTCGTCGGCATGAGCGTCCCCGAGTTCGTCGTGGCCACCGTCCTCGTGCTGTGCTTCTCGGTCGCGCTGCCCTGGTTCCCCGCGGTCGTCCTCTACGGCCCCGACGCCACCGTGGGCCAGCTCCTGCCCGCCGTCTGGCTCCCGGCGCTCGCCCTCGCGGTGGTGATGGCCGCCTACATCGTCCGCATGGCCCGCACCTCGGTGATCGACGTGATGGCGAGCGAGTACGTCACCACCGCCCGCCTCAAGGGCCTGTCCACCTGGCGGGTCGTCACCCGGCACGCCCTGCCCAGCGCCCTGCTGCCCGTGCTGCACGTGATCGCGCTCAACGTGGCCTGGCTGCTGGGCGGCGTCGCCGTCGTCGAGAACGTCTTCAACTACCCGGGCATCGGCAAGCTGATGCTCTCCTCGGTGCAGAACCGGGACCTGCCCGTCATCCAGGCCATCGCCCTGATCAGCGCCGTCGTCTACGTCGTGTGCAATCTCGCCGCCGACCTCGGCGCCATGGCCCTCAACCCCAGGCTCCGCACCCGAGGGAGGACCCGATGACCACGCTCGACACCGTCCGGGCCGACGCCCCGGCCTCGCGCGCCGCCCGAGTCTGGCGCACCCTGCGCTCCTCGCGGGCGGCCGTCGTGGGGCTCGCGATCGTCGCCGTCCATGTCGTGATCGCGCTGCTGGCCCCCCTGCTCACTTCCTACGACCCGATCGCGGGCGACGCCTCGCAGGCCCTGCTCGGTCCGGGCGGGGAGCACTGGGCGGGCACCGACCAGTACGGCCGCGACGTCCTCGCGCGTGTCCTGTACGGCGGCCGGTACGCGCTCGGGGTGTCCGTCGCCGCCACCGTCGTGAGCGTGGCCCTCGGCACGGTCATCGGCTGCGCGACCGCCCTGCGCGGCGGCTGGTTCGACGACCTGATCGGGCGGGTGCTGGACGCCGTGCTGGCCATTCCGGCGGTGCTGGCGCTGCTCGTGGTCGTGACCGCGCTCGGCACCGGACCGGCCGTCATCGTCCTCGCCGTCGCCGTCGTGTTCGTCCCGCAGGTGGTGCGGGTGGTGCGCGGCGCCGCCCTGGCGGTGGTGCCCGCCGACTATGTGACCGCCGCCCGGGCTCGCGGGGAGGGCACCTGGCCGATCCTGCGGCGGGAGGTCCTGCCGAACATCGTCGACGTGGTGTGCGTCGAGTTCGCGATGCGCGCCTCCTGGGTCGTGCTGCTGATCTCCTCGCTGTCGTTCCTGGGCTTCGGCGCCGACCCGCCGACGCCGGACTGGGGCCTGATGGTCGCCGAGAACCGCACCGCCATCACCGTCGTGCCGATGGCGAGCGTCGCGCCGATCATCGCCCTGGCCACGCTCGTGATCGGACTCAATCTCGCGGCCGACGGCCTCTCCAAGGCCTGGGGTGTCGACCGGATCAGGGAGGGCCTGTGATGACCCCGCTCGTCTCCGTCGACTCCCTGTCCGTGGCGTACCGCTCCGGCGGCCGTCGGATACCCGTGGTGCACGAGGTGTCGGTCGAGGCCGCCGCGGGCCGGACGCTCGCGCTGGTCGGCGAGTCCGGCAGCGGCAAGTCGACCCTCGCCGCGGCCCTGCTCGGGCATCTGCGGCACGGCTCCCAGGTCACCGGCGGGTCGGTGACGGTGGACGGCCGGGACGTCTTCGCCCTGTCCGCGCCCGAGCTGCGGCGGCTGCGCGGCCGGACGGTCGCCATGGTCGCCCAGAACGCGGGCCAGGCGCTGACCCCCTCGATGCGCGTCGGCCGGCAGATAGCGGAGGCGGGCGGCGACATCCCCGTCACCGACCTGCTGGACCAGGTCCGGCTGCCGCGCCCCGCCGAGCTGGCCCGCCGCTATCCGCACGAGCTGTCCGGCGGCCAGCAGCAGCGCGTCGCCCTCGCCATGGCCATCGCCGCCCGCCCCAAGGTGCTGGTCCTCGACGAGCCGACGACCGGCCTGGACGTCGTCACCCAGCGGGGCGTGCTGGACCTGATCGCCGCCCTGCGCGACGAACTGGGCCTGGCGGCCGTGCTGGTGAGCCATGACCTGGGCGTCGTCGCGCACCTGGCCGACGAGGTGTGTGTGCTGAAGTCGGGCCGCGTCGTGGAGTCGGCGCCCACCCGGCAGCTGTTCGCGACACCTCGGGAGCCGTACACGAAGCGGCTGCTGGCGAGCGTGCCCCGTCTGGACGACGCCGGTCTGGCTCTCGTACGGGAGTCGGGCGAGCGCGAGATCCGCCCGAGGGCCGTCGTGCCCGAGGACGCGCCGGTCGCCGTCTCGGCCCGTGACGTCACCGTCGACTACGGCAGCTCCCGTGCCGTGGACGGGGTCTCCTTCGAGGTCCGGCGCGGCGAGGTCCTGGCCCTGGTCGGCGAGTCGGGCAGCGGCAAGTCCACGCTGGCCTGGACGCTCGCGGGGCTGCGCACCCCGTCCGGCGGCACCATGACCCACGAGTCGGGCGATCTGGCCCGGCTCGCTCAGCGGCGGCCGATGTCCCTGCGGCGGCGGGTGCAGCTGGTCTTCCAGAACGCGGACACCTCGCTCAACCCCCGGCGCTCGGTGGGCGACGCCGTCCGGCGTCCGCTGCGGTTCTTCGGCACGGCCGGCGGCCGGGCGGAGTCGGCCGAGCGCGCCCGGCGGCTCATCGCCGACGTACGCCTGGACCCGGCCTTCGCCGACCGGCTGCCCGCCCAGCTGTCCGGCGGCCAGCGGCAGCGCATCGGCATCGCACGGGCGCTGGCGGGCGAGCCGGACGTCCTGATCGCCGACGAGATCACCACCGCGCTGGACGTCTCCGTCCAGGCCGATGTGCTGCACCTGGTCGACGACCTGCGCCGGGAACGCGACCTGGCCTGTCTGTTCATCAGCCATGACCTGGCCGTGGTCCGGGGCATCGCGGACCGTGTCGTCGTCCTGCGGGGCGGTGTCGTGGTCGAGGAGGGCCCGACGGAAGCCGTCTTCTCGGATCCCCGGCACCCCTACACACGACAGCTGATGGCGGCCGCCCTCGAACCCGACCCCGACGCCCGGCCGCCGGTGGAGACGGCCCCCGACTGGAACGACGCGGCCCAGGAGGGCGAGGTGTGGACCGACCACGGCGACGGCCACCGCTCGCGCCGCTGGCGGCCCGCCGACACCCCCGAGGACAACCCGACCTCTCCCGTCGCAGAAGGAGTTTCGTGAAGTACCGCGACCGGTTCGAACGCCAGGTCGTCCGCGAGGACGTGTGGATCCCCACCCGGGACGGCAGGACCCGCCTGCACGCCCGGATCTGGCGCCCGGCCGACGCCGAGTCCGCCCCCGTCCCCGCGCTGCTGGAATACCTGCCGTACCGCAAGAGCGACTGGACCGCCCCGCGCGACGCCCAGCGCCACCCCTGGTACGCCGGGCACGGCTACGCCTCCGTCCGGGTCGACGTCCGAGGCCACGGGGACAGCGAGGGCACGCCCGGCGACGAGTACGACGCCCAGGAACTCGCGGACGGCGTGGACGTCGTCAACTGGCTCGCCGCGCAGCCCTGGTGCACCGGCAAGGTCGGCATGTTCGGCATCTCCTGGGGCGGCTTCAACTCCCTCCAGATCGCCGCCCTCGCCCCCGAGCCGCTCAAGGCGGTCGTGACGGTCTGCTCCACCGACGACCGCTACGACAACGACGTGCACTACACGGGCGGTGCCGTCCTCGGCATCGACATGCTCGCGTGGGCCGGCACCATGCTGGCCTTCACCGCACGCCCGCCGGACCCCGCGAACGTGGGCGCGGACCGCTGGCTGCCGCTGTGGCGCGAGCGCCTGGACGCGCTGGAACCCTTCCTGCACACCTGGCTGGAGCACCAGCAGCGCGACGACTACTGGCGGCACGGCAGCGTCTGCGAGGACTACACGGCGATCGACGCGGCCGTGCTCGCGGTCGGCGGCTGGAACGACCCGTACCGGGACACCGTGCTGCGGCTCGTGGAGCACCTCCCCGGCGATCAGGTGCGGGGCATCGTCGGCCCCTGGTCGCATCAGTACCCCGACCGGGGACTGCCGCCCGGCCCGGCGATCGGGTTCCTCCAGGAGACCCTGCGCTGGTGGGACCAGCACCTCAAGGGCGTCGACACGGGCGTCATGGCGGAACCGCTGCTGCGCGCCTGGCTGAACGACCCCGTACCGCCCTCCCCGTCGCACGAGGAGATGCCCGGCCGCTGGGTGAGCGACGCCGAGTGGCCGAGCCCCGACGTCACCTGGGACACCCGGCCGCTCGGCGAGAGCCGGGACCCGGTCCTCGTGCGCTCTCCGCTGCACACCGGCCTGGACGCCGGCCGCTTCTTCCCGTTCGGCAACGCCGCCGACCTGCCGCCCGACCAGCGCGAGGAGGACGGGCGGTCCGTCTGCTTCGACTCCGCGCCCCTGGACCGGCGCGTGGAGATCCTCGGCCGGCCGCGTGTCCGGCTCCGCCTCGACAGCGACACACCGCGGGCCCATGTCATCGCCCGCGTGTGCGACGTCGCTCCCGACGGCTCGTCAACCCTCGTCACCCGGGGCGTGCTCAACCTGCTCAGCAGGAAGGGCCGCGAGCACGCCGTCGAGTGGACTCCGGGGACGTTCGAGGACGTCGAGTTCGAGCTCAACGGCATCGGTTACGCCTTCCCGCCCGGCCACCGTGTCCGTGTCGCCGTCTCCGACGCGTACTGGCCCTGGGTGTGGCCGCACGGCGAACGCGGGGCGCTGCACGTCGTCCCGGCCGACAGCGCGGTCCTGCTGCCCGTGCGCGAGGCCGCCGACGAGGTCACCGTCCGCTTCGAGGAACCGGAGCAGGCGGTACCGATGGCGGTCACCTACGACTCTCCCCCGGACCCCCGCCCCGAGCGGCTGGTCACACACGACATCGCCAAGGGCGAGTGGACCCTGGACGTCGACCCCGGATACGGGGGGTCCCGGACGTACCCGGACGGGCTGCGCTACGAGGAGAGCGCCCGCGAGACGTACACCATCCGCACCGACGACTCGCTGTCGGCGCGGGCCGTCTCCGAGTGGCGTATCCGGCTGCGGCGCGGGGACGACTGGGACGCTGAGATCATGGCCCGGACGGAGCTGCGCGCCACGGCCGCGGAGTTCATCATGGACAGCCGTATCGAGGCGCGGGGGAACGGAGAGACAGTGGCCGAGCGCGCATGGCACCGCACCACCCCGAGGACGTCGGGATGACGGCCGCCGAGCAGCCCCGGCAGGGCGGGAAGAGCCCGCGCCGTGCCGTCGCCGCCCGGGACCGGACCCGGCAGCCCACCGAGGTGCGGCGGCGTCTCATCGTCGACGCGGCCGTGCCGCTGATCGCGGAGCGCGGCTACAAGTCGGTCGGCGTGCGCGACGTGGCAGCGGCGGCGGGGGTGTCCGTCGGCACGGTCACGTACCACTTCGACAGTGTGCAGGAGGTCCTCTCCGAGGCCATGGTGCTGCACATCGAGCAGTACTACGCGGCGCTCAGCGAGGCCGCCGAGCACGCGACGAGCGGGGCCGAGGCGCTCAGGCTGCTCGTCGACGCGCTGTTCACCGAGGACACCGACCGGCACTGGCGGATGTGGTTCGACTTCTGGCACGCGGGCGAGCAGAGCACGGACGAGACCTTCGCCCGGGGGCAGGCCGACCGGTACGCGGCCTGGCACCGGCAGATCCGCGCCCTGGCCGAACGGGGCGTCGCAGACGGCGAGTTCACCGGCGACGACCTCGACGGCTTCACGGCCCGCTTCGCCGCCCTCGCCGACGGCCTCGCCCTGCAACGCCTGCGCCAGGCACCGCCCCTGACCACGCAGCAGGCACGGCACCACCTCAACCGGTTGATCGAACGGGAGCTCGTTCCCCGGCCCGGTACGTCACCTCGTCGAAGTCGGCAGGGTGCCCGCCCCCGCTGAGGTCCCAGGCCCACAGGCCGACGAACGCGCCGGTGAAGCCGAGAGCGCGGATCTGGCCGTCTTCGATGTGCTCGGCGTGCTCGTCGGACAGGACCGTGGCGTCCAGGACGGCACCGAAGGGCTCCCAGCCCCGGCCGGTGTCGTACCGGAAGCGTAGGTCGGCCCCGTCGAAGTCGAGGCCGAGCCGCAGTCGTGCGGCGGAGCCGAGCTGCGCCTGGCCGGTTTCATCGACACGGAGCACACCCCGGTCGCAGCTCGCGACGCGCAGGACCGGCCGGCTCGCGTCATCCACGGTGACGTACAGGTAGTGCCAGTTCCGGGTGTTGTAGTACGCGGTGATCCCGGCCAGGTGCTGGAACGCCTCCGGCCGGTACTCCATCGTCGCCTCGAAAGAGCAGCGCGCCGATGTGACGCGGCGGGCCACCAGGCTGGGTTCGACCAGGCTCTGCGGTGACCGGCCGCCCCGGAGTCGGAGGTGGGACGGGCGTTCGGTGAGCGAGACCCAGTCTGGAGTCGGAGGTCGGCGCAGGGTCGACCACTGGGGGCCCAGGGCAGGGCCGTCGAATCCGTCGGTGCCGTCTTCCTGACCCTCGTCCGCCCTGGAGATGCCGACCGGCACTTCCAGCGCGGGCAGGCCGCTCTCGACGCGGGGCCAGCCGTCGGCGGTCCAGGTCACGGGTGCCAGTGCCGTCTCCCGGCCCAGGACGCACGGTCCGCGCCGCCCGAGGGGCCGGGCCACGAGATAGGCCAGGTACCAGTCACCGTCGCCGGTCTCCACCAGGCTGCCGTGCCCGGCCTTCTGCAGCGGCAGGTCGGGGTGGTCCCGGGCGGTGAGGAGCGGGCCGTCGGGGTCGCGTGTGTAGGGGCCCGCCAGGGTGCGTGAGCGGGAGACGGTGACCTGGTGGTCGTAGCCCGTGCCGCCGTCCGCGGTGAGCAGGTAGTACCAGTCGCCCCGGCGGTAGAGGTTCGGGCCCTCGATCCAGCCGGACTGCGGCGGCAGCTCGATCCGCTCGGGGTCGCCGACGAGGCGGCGTGCGGCCCGGTCGTAGCGCCGGGCCTCCAGGCCCGCCGAGCCGCCGTGGCCGGGGCGCCAGTCGTGGACCAGGTTCAGCAGCCGGCTGTCCGTGCCGTCGTGGAAGAGGGAGGCGTCGAAGCCCCGGGCGTGCATCCGTACCGGATCCGACCAGGGGCCCTCGATGGAGGGAGCGGTGATCAGATAGTTGGGGCAGTCGGTGAAGCCGCCGACATACGTGGAGACGTTGCTGTACACGAGGTGGAACAGGCCTTCGGTGTGGGTGAGGCTGGGCGCCCAGACGCCGCCGGAGTCCGGGCAGCCGGTCAGGTCGAGCAGGCGGGTGTCGTCGAGGGCGCCGCCGAGGGGGCGCCAGTGCACCAGGTCCGTGGAGTGGTGCAGGCGCACGCCCGGGTACCACTCGAACGTCGAGGTGGCCAGGTAGAAGTCCGGCCCCACCCGCAGGATCGACGGGTCCGGGTGGGAACCGGGGAGCACGGGGTTGCGGATGACGCCTGCCGGCCGGTTTCGCATGTGATGTCCCCTCGTGACGCCCGCTCCGGCGTGCGCCGGGTGATCACCGCAGGACCGTAATGTCGAATACGTTCGCGAGCAACGCCGGCCTGAAAGGTTTTCCGGGGCTCCGACCACGCCGTTTATCCACTCTCCGGACGCACCCCCTCACCCGGCCCACCAACTCCGTTATCACGCACCTCTCTTGACACCTCATCAGCTCGCTCTTACGTTGCGAAAACCTTTTAGGTCGTTTCCGTGCTCTGCAGGTCCGGACAGGGAGCTCCGATGAGAAGACCGCAGATCCTCCTGGCCGCACTGGTACTCGCCGTCTGTTGCGTGGTCCCCGCCACCCCGGCCGCGGCGGCGCAGACCATAGGGTTCCCCAGCTTCAGCGGCCCCGCGATCCCGGCCCCGCCCGTCGCCCACACGTCGGGCGACATGATGCGGGCGATCTACGACGCGGAGAGTTCGGGGACCGACTTCTGGATGGACCGGCTGCTCGCCCGCTCGGGCAACGATCCGGCCGGTCCCTGGCTGATGAGCCGGGGACGCGCACTGTTCATGAAGGAGCACGACCCGGCCCGGTTCGGTTTCGGCGGCAAGGTCGCCTACTGGGAGAACATCAACGGCGACAACGCCTACACCGTCGCGGTCACCCCGGGGACCTTCACCGAACAGGTCGCGCAGCGCCGGCAGACGCCCAGCCACTGGAAGAGCGTGCACACCAGCGGCTCGGTCACGGTCGACCAGACGAAGTTCATCACGGACAACAACGTGGCCGTGACGAACCTGTCGATCAAGAACAGCGGCTCGTCCTCCACCACGCTCCAGTTGCGGGCTACCTCGCCCTACGCCACCTCGGGCAGTGGCAGCGAGCTGACCGGGCAGGTCAACGCCTACAACAACCTCACGACGCTGCGCCCCCGGCTGACCGGTGACGGGTTCGCGGTCTCCAGCGGCGGCCTCAACCGGTCCGTGACGGTCGCGGCGGGTGCCACGGTGACCGCGAAGGTCGTGATGGGTTTCGTCACCGACGAGATCCCCGAGTCGCGGAGCGAGTACGACGCCTACGCGGGCTACTCGGCGGCCACCGCGTTCGCCACCCACGTCAAGGCCTACAACCGGTGGTGGGCGCAGAACGTGCCGTACATCGACGTGCCCGAGCCCGCGATCAAGAAGAACATCTACTACCGCTGGTGGCTGATGCGCTTCAACCACCTGGACGCCGACATCCCCGGGCAGACGTTCCAGTTCCCGACCTCCACCGAGGGCGTCCTCGGCTACAACAACGCCATCGCGCTCACCCAGCCGATGCACATCGACGACCTGAAGTACCTGCGCGACCCGTCGTACGCCTACGGGGACTGGCTGAGCGTCGGCCAGACCTCCAAGGGCGGCCGCTTCCTGGACAACCCGGGGGACCCGGAGAACTGGTCCAACAGCTACACCCAGTACATCGCCGAGGCGGCGTGGAAGAGCTACCAGATCCACGGCGGCCAGCCGGGCATCGCCGCGAGCCTCGCCCGCTACGCGGAGGGCGACGTCAAGGGCCAGCTCGCGCACTACGACCGCGACAACAACAAGCTCATCGAGTACGACTGGGGCGCTCTGACGGGCAACGACGCCGACGCGGTCTCCTTCCATTGGAAGCCCGGCAACATGGACCGCGCCGAGTCCGCCTACCAGTACAGCGGGGCGCTGGCCGCCGCGCAGGCCTACGAGGCGACCGGCAACACGGCCAAGGCGAGTGAGATGCGCACCCTCGCCAACCAGATCAAGGACGCCATCGTCAACGTGCTCTGGAACCCCAACCGGCAGCTGTTCGAGCACCGGCTGAAGTCGACCAACGAGTGGGTGCCCTGGAAGGAGATCAACAACTACTACCCGTTCTCGGTCGGCGCCGTCCCCGACACGGCGACGTACAAGCAGGCCCTGCGGCTGTTCGACGACCCGGCGCAGTACCCGATCTTCCCCTTCTACACGGCCAACCAGGTCGACAAGAAGGCGGCGGCCGAGGCCGGGGAGCCGGGCTCCAACAACTTCTCCACCATCAACTCCACCGTCCAGTTCCGGCTGTATTCCTCGGTGCTGCGCAACTACTCCAACTCCTGGATGAACGCCACCGACTACAAGAAGCTCCTCTACTGGAACACCTGGGCGCAGTACGTCGGCGGCAACACCCAGTGGCCGGACGCGAACGAGTTCTGGGCCGACTGGAACGGCAGCTCCGTCAACTACCGCTCGTGGATCCACCACAACATCCTGGGCAGCAGCAACTGGACGGTGATCGAGGACGTGGCGGGGCTGCGGCCGCGCAGCGACGCGAAGGTGGAGCTGTCCCCCATCGACATCGGCTGGTCCCACTTCACGGTCAACAACCTGCGCTACCGGGGCGCCGACCTGTCCGTCGTCTGGGACGACCCGGCCGACGGCGTGGTGCGCTACCCCGGCATCCCGGAGGGCTACTCGATCTACGTCAACGGCACCCGGGCCGCCACCGTCAGCTCTTTGGTGCCCTTCACCTGGGACCCGGCCAGCGGCGAGGTCACCACGAAGGGCACGGTCACCCACCGCACGGCCGTCTCCGGGCTGAAGGCCCCCAACCAGGTCGTGCAGGACAGTCCGCGCATGGTCGACATGCTCGCCAAGGCCGGTGTCGACCTGACCGGCGACCCGGCCGACCTCGCCTCCGGGGCGACCGCGTCCGCCTCCCACACCGGGTCGGGCAGCGCCGTCTCGGGCGCGGTCGACGGGCTTCCCACCAATGAGCCGTTCTGGGGCGCGGGCGGCTCCTCGAACAGCCAGGACTGGTACGAGCTCAACTTCGGCACCACCCGGACGCTCAACGAGGTGCGCCTGTACTTCAAGGACAGCCGCCCCGCCAGTACGACGTACCGGGCGCCGTCCTCGTACACGATCCAGTACCACAACGGCACGACCTGGGTGAACGCCGACGGCCAGACCAAGAGCCCGGCCGCGCCCCGCGCCAACTACAACCTGGTGCGGTTCCCGGCGATCAGCGCCCAGCGCGTCAGGGTCCTGGCGACGAACGCCTCCGGCGCGAAGACGGGCCTCACCGAGATCAAGGTCCACAACCGGGGCGGCGCCCAGCCACCCGCCAACCTGGCGACGTCCGCGACGGCGTCCGCCTCGTACACCTCCTCCTGGGAGAACGTCACCGCGATCAACGACGGGGTCGATCCGCCCTCGTCCAACGACACCGTCAACACCCGCTGGGGCACCTGGCCCGAGACCGGGCAGCAGTGGGCCGAGCTGACCTGGCCGTCGGCGAAGACGGTGAACAAGGCCGAGGTGTACTTCTTCGACGACGACCAGGGCATCGACATGCCCGCCTCGTGGAAGCTCCAGTACTGGAACGGCAGCGCCTATGTCGACGTGCCCGGCGCGAGCGGCTACCCGGTGGCGAAGAACCAGTACAACGCGGTCACCTTCACCGCGACGAACACCACACGGCTGCGTGTGCAGCTCACCAGCAACGGCAGCAACTCCGTCGGCCTCCTCGAAGCGAAGGTGTACGGCCCGTGACCCGTTTCAGATGTCTGTCCGCGCTCCTCGGCGTCCTCACCATGGTGGTCGCCTTCCTTGCGGCGCCGCAGCCCGCTGCCGCCGCCGTCGCGTTCACGTCGACGGGGGTGAATCAGAACGGCGGCAACTGCCTGGATCTGCCGGGTGGTTCGTCGACGAACGGGACGCAGTTGCGTGCCTTCTCGTGCGGTTCGGGCGCCAACCAGAGTTTCCGTTTCGCTCCGGTCTCCGGCTCGGGTGACACGTACACGATCACCACGCAGTCCGGGCAGTGCGTCGACGTCTCCGGCGCGTCCACCGCGGACAACGCCACGGTCATCCAGTGGCCCTGCCACGGTGCCACCAACCAGCAGTGGCGGCTGGTGCCGGTGAGCGGCGCCGACAAGGCCTTCAACGTGGTCTCCACGGCCTCGGGCAAGTGCGTGACGCCGAGCGGGGGTTCGTCGGCGTCGAACACCGGCCTGGTGCAGCTGCCGTGCTCCGCCGCGAACGGCAGGGTGTGGCGCCTGGCCGGCTTCACCGGCGACGGCACGAGCCCGGGCACCTTCACCAACCCGATCGCCCAGCGCGGCCCCGACCCCTGGCTGACCTACCACGACGGTTACTACTACCTCGCCACCACGACGTGGAACTCGACGGTCACCATGCGCAAGTCCCGCACCCTGGGAGGCCTCGCCACGGCCGCCGAACAGGTGATCTTCAATCTGACCAGGCCCAACGGCGCCGGCACCATGTGGGCCCCGGAGTTCCATCTGCTCGACGGCCCGAACGGCAAGCGGTGGTACTTCTACTACACGGCGGGGCGGGAGCCGTTCGACCTGGGCACCCAGCGGATCCATGTCCTGGAGAGCGCCGGCCAGGACCCGATGGGCCCCTACACCTTCAAGGCCGATCTGCTCGACCCGTCGCAGGACAACACCTGGGAGCTGGACCCGGGCATCCTGCAGCTGAACGGCAAGCTGTATCTGCTCGGCACCTTCTACAACGGCTCGCAGCCGATGTTCATCCGGCCACTGTCCAACCCGTGGACCGCGAGCGGCACCCGCCGGATCCTCTCCACCCCCACGTACGGCTGGGAGACGGTGGGCGGCGCGGTCAACGAGGGCGCCGAGGTACTGCAGCGGAACGGGAAGACGTTCATCGTCTACTCGGCCAGCCACTGCTCCACACCCGACTACAAGCTGGGCATGCTCACCTACAACGGCGGCGACCCGCTCAGCTCCTCCTCCTGGACCAAGTCACCGAACCCGGTGTTCCAGCGGTCCAACGCCAACGGGGTGTACGGCCCCGGCCACAACGGCTTCTTCAAGTCGCCGGACGGCACGGAGGACTGGATGGTGTACCACGCCAACAGCTCCGCGGGCGGCGGCTGCGACATGAACCGCTCCACCAGAGCACAGAAGTTCACCTGGAACGCCGACGGGACGCCGAACTTCGGCACCCCGGTGGGCCTGGGCGTCCCGCTGACCGCACCGTCGGGAGAGTAGCCCGGAAGCGGACGAGGGCCGCGAAACGCCGCGGTGGTCCTTCTCGGCCCTCGTCCGAACGGCGAGCATGCCATGTCATGGACATCTTGCTTGTCGCCAGCGCGTTCAACAGCCTGTCCCAGCGTGTGTACGCGGAACTGTCGGACGAGGGGCACCGGGTGGACGTCGTCCTCGCCTCGCACGGCGCCGACGCGGTCCGGGCCGCCGTACAGGAGGTGCGCCCGGACCTGATCGTCGCCCCGATGCTGAAGACGGCCCTGCCGGAGGACGTGTGGCAGCAGCACACCTGCCTGATCGTGCACCCGGGACCACCCGGCGACCGGGGTCCCTCCTCCCTGGACTGGGCGATCGCCCAGGAGGCGCCCGAGTGGGGCGTGACGGTGCTTCAGGCCGAGGCGGCGATGGACGCGGGCGACGTGTGGGCTGACGGGTCCTTCCCCGTGCCGCCCGCGGGCAAGAGCAACGTCTACCGCAACGAGGTCGCCGACGCCGCGACCGCCGCGGTCCTCCAGGCCGTGCGGCGCTACGCCGACGGCTCGTACAAACCGCGCCCGCAGAGCGAGCCCGGGATCGACGTGGTGTGGCGGGACTTCTTCCGCCAGGAGCAGCGGCGGATCGACTGGGAGCGGGACACCACCCGGACGGTGCTGCGCAAGCTCCGCGGGGCCGACTCGCAGCCCGGCGTCCGGGACGAGATCTGCGGCCGGGAGGTGTTCCTGCACGGCGGGCATCCCGAGGACCGGCTGCGGGGTGAGCCCGGGGAGCTGCTCGCGACCCGGTCCGGCGCGGTCTGCCGGGCCACTCGGGACGGCGCGGTGTGGATCCCGGAGCTGCGCCCCCGCAAGAGCTCCGGCGACCCTGCGCCGTTCCGCCGCCCGGCGGCCTCGGTCCTGGCCGGTTTCCCGGCCCCGCCCGGATCCCACGGCATGCCGATCTCGAGCGACCGCCCGCACTGGCTGCCCGAGATCGCCGCGCCGCTCGAACTGCCCCCGGACCGCGGCACCTGGACCGACATCCGCTACCGGCAGCACGGTGAGGTCGGCTTCGTGAGCTTCTCGTTCCCCGGCGGGGCGATGAGCACCACCCACTGCCGCAGGCTGCTGGCCGCCTACCGGTACGCGCTCAGCCGCCCCACCTCGGTGCTGGTGCTCGGCGGCGCCCGTGACTTCTTCTCCAACGGCATCCACCTCAACGTCATCGAGGCGTCGAGCGACCCGGCGGGCGAGTCCTGGTCCAACCTGAACGCCATGAACGACCTGGTCGAGGCCGTGCTGCGCACCACCGACCGGCTGGTGGTCTCGGCGCTCGGCGGCAACGCGGCGGCCGGCGGCGTCATGCTCGCCCTGGCCGCGGACGAGGTCTGGTGCCGCACGGGCAGCGTCCTCAACCCGCACTACCGCACCATGGGCCTGTACGGCTCGGAGTACTGGACGTACTCGCTGCCGCGCCGCGTGGGAGCCGAGACGGCCGAGCGGCTGACCAGCGAGGCGCTGCCGGTCAGCGCCGCGACGGCGGCACGGATCGGGCTGGTGGATCGTCTGGTGCCCGGCCGGCCGGACGAGTTCACGCCCGAGGTCGAGCGACTGGCTGCCGTGCTCGCCGACGACCCGGATCTCGCAGGCCGGATCACCGCGAAGACCACGGCTCGTCACGCGGACGAGCTGCAGCGCCCGCTGGCCGAGTACCGGCGGACCGAACTCGCCCGCATGCGCACGATCTTCTTCGACCGTCAGGCCCCGTACCACGCGCTGCGGTCCGCCTTCGTCCGCAAGCTCCCGACCGGCTCCCCGAGGCCCCTGGGAGGCGCGCGATGAGTGCGCGGCTGCTCGTCGCCGGTGTCGGCAACATCTTCCTCGCGGACGACGCCTTCGGCCCCGAGGTGATCCGCGCCCTGGAGCGGAACCCGCTGCCGCCCGAGGTGCGGGTGCGGGACTTCGGCATCCGCGGGATGGATCTGGCGTACGCACTGCTCGACGGCTACGACACGGCCGTCCTGGTCGACGCGGCGGTGCGGGGACACGCGCCGGGCACCCTGTCGCTGGTCGAGCCGGACCTGCCCGACGCTGCCTCGGGGGGCGCCCCGCCCGAGGCGCACGGCATGGACCCGGCGAAGGTCCTCGCCCTGGCCGCCCACCTGGGCGACGAGCCGCTGCCGCGTGTCCTCGTCCTGGCCTGCGAGCCCGAGCTGCGGGCACCCGCCGACGAGGACATCGCTCCGGGCATCAGCGCGACGGTGCGCGAGGCGGTCGGGCGGGCTGTCGCGGCGCTGCACACCATGGTCCCGGAGCTGCTCGCGGACCCGGGTGCCACGCCCGCGTTGAGCCGCCCGGACGAATCCGGCGCCCTGTCGTCGGCCGGGCTGCCGGGCACGGTGAGCGGTGGCGCGGAGGATCGGTAGCGGACTGATTTCCCTACCGATGTCCTTACCGACCGCGAGGAGCGGCTCCATGTGCGATTCCGTGGACGAGGTCACCCAGGCCGTCCTGGCGAAGAACGACTCCCTGGCCGCGGGGCTGCGCGAGGAGCTGGCCCGGCGTGGCGTGAGCGTGGTCAACCTGTTGTCCAGCCCGGGCAGCGGCAAGACGGAACTGCTCGGGCGGGTGCTGGCCAGGGCGGTGCGGCGGGGCCTTCCGGTGGCCGCGCTCACCGCCGACCTGGCCACCGAGAACGACGCCCACCGGCTGGCCCGCTCGGGAGCCCCGGTGAAGCAGCTGCTGACCGACGGGCTGTGCCATCTGGAGGCGCGGCAGCTGCGCGGCCATGTGGAGAGCTGGCTGCCCGAGGGCACCTCGCTGCTGTTCGTCGAGAACGTCGGCAACCTCGTCTGCCCGGCCTCCTACGACCTCGGCGAGAGCCTGCGGATCGTGCTCATGGCCGTGACGGAGGGCGAGGACAAGCCGCTGAAGTACCCCACGGCCTTCGGGTCCGCCCATCTGGTCGTACTCACCAAGGTCGATCTGGCCGGGCCCGCCGATTTCGACCAGGCCGCCTTCGCCGCCAACGTCCAGCGGGTCAACCCCGGTGTGGAGCTGCTGTTCTCCTGCGCCCGGACCGACGACGGTGTCGACACCCTCCTGGAGCGGGTACTCGCCGTACGGGACGGTGCCCCGGTCCACCGGCCTCCCCTGGCGCCCCGCCCGCACTCCCACTCCCACGAGGGCACCGAAGCCGGCCTCGTCTCGTGACGGCGCCCGCCGCTCAGGCGGTGCGCCGCCGCGTCACCGTGCGCGGCACGGTGCAGGGCGTGGGGTTCCGCCCCTTCGTGCACCGCCTGGCCACCGACCTCGCGCTCGCCGGGTTCGTGAGCAACACGGCGAGCGGTGTCCTCATCGAGGTGGAGGGACCGCCGGAGGGCGTCGCCGACTTCTGCGACCGGCTGGCCTTGGAGCCGCCGCCGTTGGCCACGGTCACCGGCGTCGGATTCGAGGACCTGCCCGTCAGCGGCGCCGACGACGCCTTCAGCATCCGTTCCACCGACCGCTCCCCCGGCCGCACCCTCCTCCCGCCCGACACGGCGACCTGCCCCGACTGCCTGCGGGACCTGGCCGATCCGGCCGACCGCCGCCACCGGCACCCGTTCGTCACCTGCACCCACTGCGGGCCCCGCTTCACGATCGCCACGGGCATGCCGTACGACCGGGCGGTCACGACCATGGCCGGCTTCCCGATGTGTGCCGACTGCGCCCGGGAGTACGGCGATCCCGGCGACCGGCGCTTCCACGCCCAGCCCGTGGCCTGCCCCGGCTGCGGCCCCCGGCTTCGTCTGGTGCCCGGCTCCGGCGGCAACGTCCGCCCGGCCCGGGACGCCGACGCCCTGGCCGGGGCGCGGGCGCTGCTGGCCGCCGGGCGGATCGTCGCCGTCAAGGGCCTCGGCGGCTACCACCTGGCGTGTGACGCCACCGACGCACGGGCCGTCGAGACGCTGCGCATCCGCAAGGCGCGCGGCGGCAAACCGTTCGCGGTGATGTGCGCGGACCTCGACGCCGTACGGCGGATCGCCGACCCCACCACGGCTGAACTGGCCGCCCTCACCAGCGCCCGGCGGCCCATCGTCCTGCTGCGGCGGCGAGCGGAGCGGGCGGGCCTCGCGCCGGGTGTCTGTCCCGGCAGCCCGCACCTCGGCGTCATGCTGCCCTACACGCCCGTGCACACCCTGCTGTTCGGTCTGCCCGGCGATCCGCCCGGCCCGCGCGTGCTGGTCATGACGAGCGGCAACCGCTCCGGCGAACCGATCGTCACGGACGACGACGAGGCGCTGACCCGGCTGGCCGGTCTGGCCGACGCCTGGCTCGCCCATGACCGGCCCATCTCCTCGCCCTGCGACGACTCGCTGCTGCGGGTACGCCCCGACGGCACCGAACAGGTGCTGCGCCGGTCCCGGGGGTATGTGCCCCGCCCGCTGCGGCTGCCGGTCCCGGTACGCCCGACGCTCGCCGTGGGCGGGGATCTGAAGAACGCCCTGTGCCTCGGCGAGGGCGACCACGCCTGGTTCGGCCCGCACATCGGGGACATGGGCGATCTGAGCACCCTGGAGGCGGCCCGGCGGGCCGAGGCGCACCTGCGGTCGCTGACCGGCATCACCCCCGAGCTCGTCGCCGCCGACCGGCATCCCGGATACCACTCCGCGCGGTGGGCACGGAGGCGAGCCCACCGGCTGGCGCCCGTCTTCGTCCAGCACCATCACGCGCACATCGCCTCGGCGATGGCCCAGCACGGCCTCGACGGCACCGCGCCCGTGATCGGCGTCGCCTTCGACGGCACCGGCTACGGCGACGACGGCACCGTCTGGGGCGGCGAGATCCTGCTCGCCGACTACTCCGGCTACCGGCGCTTCGCCCGTCTGGCGCCCGCCCCGCTGCCCGGCGGGGACGCGGGCGTGGCCAACCCGTGCCGCCTGGCCCTGGCCCGGCTGTGGGCGGCGGGCCTGGCGTGGGACGCGGACCTGCCGAGTGTGACCGCTTGCGCGGCCGATGAACTGGCCGTCGTACAGCGTCAGTTGACGCGCGGCGTGGCCTGTGTGGCGACCTCCAGCATGGGCCGGCTCTTCGACGCCGTCTCGTCCCTGGTGGGCGTGTGCCATCGCGCGGGGTACGAGGCCCAGGCAGCCCTGGAGCTGGAGGCCGCCGCCGCTGCGGCCTGGGGCGAGGGCGCCTCGGCCTACGACTTCGGCTTCGCCGCCGGTACGTACGACCCGGCGCCCGTGCTGCACGCGCTCGTCGCCGATCTGCGGCGCGGCACCCCGGCCCCCGTGCTCGCCGCCCGCTTCCACCGTGCGGTGGCGAGGGCCGTCGCGGAGATCTGCCGGCGTGCGCGTCAGGACACCGGCCTGGTCACCGTCGCTCTCAGCGGCGGGGTCTTCGCCAACGCGCTGCTGGAGGAGGAGTGCGCGCGGCTGCTGTCCGAAGACGGCTTCGCGGTGCTTCGCCACGGCGAAGTCCCGCCGAACGACGGCGGGTTGGCCCTCGGCCAGCTGATGGTCGCGGCGCATCTACGACAGGAGGAGTGACCCATGTGTTTGGCAGTGCCCGGAAAGGTCGTGTCCATCGACGACAGCGCGGATCCGCTCACCGGGCTGATCGACTTCGGCGGAGTGCAGAAGCAGGCGTGCCTGGAGTACGTGTCCGATGTGCGGGTGGGTGAGTACGTCATCGTCCATGTCGGTTTCGCGCTCCAGCGGCTGGACGAGGAGTCGGCTCTTGCCTCGCTGAAGCTCTTCGAGGAACTGGGGCTGCTGGAGGAGGAGTTCGGGGACGCCTGGGAGCAGGCGGCGAAGGAGGCGGGAACGGCGTGAAGTACATCGACGAGTTCAACGACCCCGATCTGGCCCGGCGGCTGCTGGACGAGATCCGAGCCACCGCCACCCGGCCGTGGGCCCTGATGGAGGTGTGCGGCGGGCAGACCCACTCGATCATCCGGCACGGCATCGACCAACTGCTGCCCGAACAGGTGGAGTTGATCCACGGCCCCGGCTGCCCCGTCTGTGTCACGCCCCTGGACGTCATCGACAAGGCGCTGGAGATCGCCTCGCGGCCCGGCGTGATCTTCTGCTCCTTCGGCGACATGCTCCGCGTGCCGGGCACCGACCGCGACCTGTTCCGGGTCAAGGGCGAGGGCGGCGACGTACGGGTCGTCTACTCGCCGCTCGACGCCCTGGAACTGGCCCGTCGCCACCCGGACCGGGAGGTGGTGTTCTTCGCGATCGGCTTCGAGACCACGGCCCCGGCCAACGCGATGGCCGTGCACCAGGCGCGACGACTCGGGCTGACCAACTTCAGCCTGCTGGTCTCCCATGTGCGGGTGCCCCCGGCCGTCGAGGCGATCATGACGGCGCCCGCCTGCCGGGTGCAGGGCTTTCTGGCCGCCGGGCACGTGTGCAGCGTGATGGGCATGGCGGAGTACCCGGAACTGGCCGAGCGGTTCCGTGTACCGATGGTGGTGACCGGCTTCGAGCCGCTGGACATCCTGGAGGGCATCCGCCTGGCGGTCCGGCAGCTGGAGCGCGGTGAGCACCGGGTGGAGAACGCTTACCCGCGTGCCGTGCGCGAGGAGGGCAATCCGGCCGCGGTGCGGATGATCGAGGAGGTGTTCGAGGTCACCGACCGGAACTGGCGCGGCATCGGGCCGATCCCGCTGAGCGGCTGGCGGCTGACCGACGCCTTCCGCGCGTACGACGCCGAGCACCGCTTCGACGTCACCGGCATCCGCACCGAGGAGCCCGCCGAGTGCCGCAGCGGCGAGGTGCTCCAGGGGCTGATCAAGCCGACCGAGTGCGAGGCGTTCGGCACCACCTGCACCCCGCGCACCCCGCTCGGCGCCACCATGGTCTCCAGCGAGGGCGCCTGCGCGGCCTACTACCTGTACCGCCGGATGAACGCCGCGACACCGCAGGCCGATCGGGCCGCGCGGGAGGAGATGAATCCCGTTGCCTGAACAACTCGCCGACACCGTCGACCCGGCGAACTGGACCTGCCCCGCTCCCCTGCGCGACCAGCCGGTGGTGGTGATGGGGCACGGCGGCGGAGGCGCGCTGTCGGCGGAGCTGATGGAGCAGGTCTTCGTCCCCGCCTACGGCAATGCCACCCTGGCCGCTCTGGCCGACTCCGCCGTCCTCGAACTGGGCGGCGCGCGGCTGGCGTTCTCCACCGACTCCTACGTGGTCAGGCCGCTGTTCTTCCCGGGCGGCAGCCTGGGTGACCTCGCGGTCAACGGCACGGTCAACGATCTCGCGATGAGCGGCGCCAGGCCGGCCTACCTCTCCGCCGCGTTCGTCCTGGAGGAGGGCGTGGAGCTGAGCGTCGTCGGGCGGATCGCGCGCGCCATGGGTGCGGCGGCGAAGGCGGCCGGGGTCACGATCGCCACGGGTGACACCAAGGTCGTCGAGTCCGGGCACGGCGACGGGGTGTATGTCACCACCGCCGGGGTGGGGCTCGTGCCCGACGGCGTGGACATCCGGCCTCAGCGTGCGCGGCCGGGTGACGTCGTGATCGTCAGCGGGCCGATCGGTCTGCACGGGGTGGCGATCATGAGTGTGCGGGAGGGGCTGGAGTTCGGGGTCGAGATCGCCAGCGACACCGCGCCGCTGGCGGATCTGGTGGCGGCGATGCTGGCCGTCACGCCGGACATCCATGTGCTGCGCGACCCCACCCGGGGTGGCCTCGCGGCGTCCCTCAACGAGATCGCCCGCGCTTCCGGGACCGGGGTCCGGCTTCAGGAGCGGGCCGTTCCGGTGCCGGACGCCGTGGCGAACGCCTGCGGCTTCCTCGGGCTCGATCCCCTGTACGTCGCCAACGAGGGCCGGCTGGTCGCCTTCGTGCCCCCGTCGGCGGCGGACGAGGTGCTCGCGGCGATGCGTGCCCATCCGCAGGGTGCCGGGGCCACGCTGATCGGCGAGTGCGTCGCCGAGCACCCCGGGATGGTGGTGGTCGCCACCGGTCTGGGCGGGACACGGGTGGTGGATCTGCCGTTGGGCGAGCAGTTGCCGCGCATCTGCTGACCGGGCATGCGAC
>NZ_JBHUTX010000028.1:0-99166 GCF_042671245.1 Streptomyces sp. NPDC057099 | reverse complement strand
CCTCTCGGGCTTTCCTCCGGGCGCTTCCCTTCGGTCTTGCGTTTCCGACTCTATCAGATCTTTCCGATCCGATTTCCTCGGTGCTTTCCAGGTTCCCGCTTCCGCGTTTCCCTTTCCGGCGGTTCCGACTCTATCAGATCCTTTCGGGCCTGACTCCCAGTCAGAGGGGATTGTCTTTGCGGCTGTTGGGCCGTTCCGACGAGTGAGACTTTAGCGGATTCCCCGGCTCCCGAGCGAATCGGGGGCCGCGTCCTTTCGAACGAGGATTCCTCATTCCGTAAATACGCATACCAATGAAACGACGACAGCTGTGCTGCGCATCGAAGAGTGGTGGGTACTTCCGGAGTGGCTGCCCGGGGACCGACCGGAGTCGGCGCTCACGTCGGGCAACTCGGAGAACACTACGGATCGGGTCTGGGCGTGTCAACTCAAGGGCGGGCGGCACTCCAGGGGCGTAGTCTCAGGTGCATGACGACGCGTACGTGCACCCAGCTGTGGTGGGCCGCCTGACGGCGGCCGTTCGCACGTATGCACTCAACGGCCGCCGCTTCGGCGGCCGTTCTTGTTTCTCCCTCCGGAACCACCGAGGGACGGCCGCCCGGGGCGGCGGTCCTGGCCAGGAGGTGGAGGAGAGATGACACGGGTCTTCAGCGGGGTCAAGCCGACGGGGCATCTGACGCTGGGGAACTACCTGGGAGCCATGCGGCGGTGGGCCGCCGTCGACCAGTACGAGGCCGATGCCTTGTTCTGCGTCGTCGATCTGCATGCGCTGACCGTGGAGCACGATCCGGCGCGGGTGCGCCGGCTGAGTCGGCAGGCGGCGACGTTGCTGCTGGCGTCCGGGCTGGATCCGGACGCGTGCACGGTGTTCGTGCAGAGCCATGTGGACGAGCACGCTCGGCTGTCGTACGTGCTGGAGTGCGTGGCCACCGACGGTGAGATGCGGCGGATGATCCAGTACAAGGAGAAGGCCGCGCGGGAGCAGCGGCGGGGTGGGAGTGTGCGGCTGTCGTTGCTGACCTACCCCGTGCTGATGGCGGCGGACATCCTGGCCTACGGGGCCGGTGAGGTGCCGGTCGGGGACGATCAGCGCCAGCATGTGGAGCTCGCGCGGGACATCGCCGTGCGGTTCAACCAGCGGTACGGGCACACGTTCGTGGTGCCTCGGGCCACGCGTCCCGAGGTCGCGGCCCGGGTGATGAATCTGCAGGATCCGATGTCGAAGATGGGCAAGAGCGACGACGTCGGGCCGGGGATCGTCTATCTGCTCGACGAGCCGGACGTGATGCGGAAGAAGGTCATGCGGGCGGTGACCGACAGCGGGCGGGAGGTCGTCTACGACCGGGAGGCCCGGCCGGGGCTCGCGAACCTGCTGGAGATTCTCGCCGCCTGCTCGGATGGGAGTCCTGAGGAGCTGGCGGGTGCGTATCAGTCGTACGGGGCGCTGAAGAAGGACACCGCCGAGGCCGTGGTCGAGGAGCTTCGGCCGGTGCGGGAGCGGCACAAGGAGTTGTGCGCGGATCCCAGGTATGTGGAGCGCGTGCTGCGGGACGGGGCGGAGCGGGCTCGGGGGATGGCCCGGCCGACCGTGGATGCCGCCTACAGCGCGATCGGGTTGCTGCCGGCCGTGTCGGAGGTGGCCGTTGCCGGTGCTGGTGCCGGGGTGACCGTGTGAGGTGACGAGGGCGGTGGGGGCGGGTGGATCGGCCCGCCCCCGGTCGCTCAGCTGTTGTTGCCGGAGGCCAGGGCGCGGCTGCGGTCGCGGGCGGCTTCGAGGGCGGCGATGAGGGCGGCTCGTACGCCGTGGCTCTCGAGTTCGCGGATGGCGTTGATCGTCGTCCCGGCGGGGGACGTGACGTTCTCGCGGAGCTTGACCGGGTGCTCGCCGCTGTCGCGGAGCATCGTCGCGGCGCCGATGGCGGACTGGACGATCAGGTCGTGGGCCTTGTCGCGGGGCAGGCCGAGGAGGATGCCGGCGTCGGTCATGGCTTCGACCAGGTAGAAGAAGTAGGCCGGGCCGGAGCCGGAGAGGGCGGTGCAGGCGTCCTGCTGGGACTCGGGGACGCGGAGGGTCTTGCCGACGGCGCCGAAGATCTCCTCGGTGTGGGCGAGGTGGCCTGCGGTGGCGTGGGTGCCGGCGGAGATGACGGACATCGCCTCGTCGACGAGGGCGGGGGTGTTCGTCATGACGCGGACGACCGGGGTGTCGGGAGCGAGGCGCTCCTCGAAGTACGCCGTGGGGATGCCCGCGGCGCCGCTGATGACCAGGCGGTCGGCGGGGACGTGGGGGGCGAGTTCGTCGAGGAGCGTGCCCATGTCCTGCGGTTTGACCGTGAGGATCAGGGTGTCGGCGGTCTTCGCGGCTTCCGGGTTGGTGACCGGGATGACGCCGTAGCGGGTGCGGAGTTCGTCGGCTCGTTCCTGGCGGCGGGAGGTGACCAGGAGGTCGGCCGGGTTCCAGCCGGCGCGGATCATTCCGCTGAGCAGGGCTTCGCCGATCTTGCCGGTGCCGAGGACTGCGACTTTCTGGGTCATGGCGCGGGGTGCCTCCGGGGGTGCGTCGTCCGGTGTCCATCGTCGCATCGGGGAGGGCGGGGTGGCTCGCGTGTCCGGTGGGCGGGATGTCGGGCGGCGGCCCGGCTCACGCCGTCCTGCGTCGTAGCGTCGCCGCGCCCAGGGCCAGGACGAGGAGGGCGCAGCCCGCCACGATCAGGGCGTCGCGTACGAAGGTGGCCGTCATGTCGGTGTGGTGGAGGACCTCGTTCATGCCGTCCACGGCGTAGGACATGGGGAGCACGTCGGAGAGGGTCTCCAGGACCGGGTGCATGGTGTCGCGCGGGGTGAACAGGCCGCAGAGCAGGAGCTGGGGGAAGATCACCGCCGGCATGAACTGGACCGCCTGGAATTCCGAGGCCGCGAAGGCCGAGACGAAGAGGCCCAGGGCCGTGCCGAGGAGGGCGTCGAGGAGGGCCACCAGGAGCAGGAGCCAGGGGCTGCCGGTGACGTCGAGGCCGAGGAACCAGACCGCGAGGCCCGTGGCCAGGGCGGACTGGATGATCGCGAGGGTGCCGAAGGCGAGGGCGTAGCCGGCGATCAGGTCGCCCTTGCCGAGGGGCATGGCGAGGAGGCGTTCGAGGGTGCCGGAGGTGCGTTCGCGCAGGGTGGCGATGGAGGTCACCAGGAACATCGTGATCAGCGGGAAGATCCCGAGGAGGGACGCGCCGATGCTGTCGAAGGTGCGGGGGGTGCCGTCGAAGACGTAGCGGAGCAGGAGCAGCATCACGCAGGGGATGAGGAGCAGGAGCGCGATGGTGCGCGGGTCGTGGGTGAGCTGGCGCAGGACGCGGGTGGTGGTGGCGGTGGTGCGGGCCGCGCTCAGGGCTTTCGGTGGGGTGTTCGGTGAGGTGTTCGATGTGGTGGGGGTGAGCGTGGTCGTCATCGCGTTGTCTCCTTCGGGCGGGCTGCCGCCTTCGCTTCGTCCACCAGGTGCAGGAAGGCCTCCTCGACCGTTTCGGCGCCGGTGGTGGTGCGCAGGGCTTCGGGGGTGTCGTCGGCGAGGAGTTCGCCCTCGCGCATGAGGAGGAGGCGGTGGCAGCGCTCGGCCTCGTCCATGACGTGGGAGGAGACGAGGAGGGTCGCGCCGCGGCTTGCCGCGATGTCGTGGAAGAGGTTCCAGAGGTCGCGGCGCAGGACCGGGTCGAGGCCGACGGTCGGTTCGTCGAGGACCAGGAGTTCGGGGGTACCGAGGAGGGCGACGGCCAGGGAGACGCGGTTGCGCTGGCCGCCGGAGAGGTTGCCGGCCAGGGCGTCGGTGTGGGTGGTGAGGTCGACGTCGGCGATCGCGCGGGTGACGTTCTGCCGGCGGCGGTCGGCTGCGGATCGGCCGGGGTCGAGGATCGCGGCGAAGTAGTCGAGGTTCTGGCGGACGGTCAGGTCGTCGTAGACGGACGGGGCCTGGGTGACGTAGCCGATGCGGGTGCGCAGGGTGGGGTGGCCTGCGGGGCGGCCGAGGACGTCGAGGGTGCCGGTGACCTTGGCCTGGGTGCCGACGATGGAGCGCATGAGGGTCGACTTGCCGCAGCCGGAGGGGCCGAGGAGGCCGGTGATCTGGCCTCGGGGGACGGTGAAGGCGAGGTTGTCGAGGACCTTGCGGGGGCCGCGGGTGACGGTGAGGTTCTCGGCGTGTACGGCCGTGGGGTTCGTGTTCGGGCCGGGGCGTGGTGAGCCGGGAGCATTATTCATCATGTGATGAATAATGCTCCCGGCGGTGGGGTGCGTCAAGCAGGGGGCCGGGGTGGAGTCAGCCTTTGGTCTTGGCGAGCAGGAGGACGACCTCGTAGACCTCCTCGACGAAATCGTCCGGGAAGGCCCTGAGCAGGTGCTCGCGTTCCGCGGCGAGGAAGGACGCGGTGTGTTCCTCGCCGTGGACCAGGAAGACCGAGTGGCTGGCGATGTTGGCCAGGTGGGTGTCGACCGGGACGCGGCGGCTCCAGCGGACCGTGCGGCGGGTGAAGTCGAGGCGGCCGGTGGGGTCGGCGGCCTGGGCGTTGACGTTCCGCTTCTCGGCGGAGATGTCGATGCTGAAGTGGCGTGCGGTGCGGGCGGCGGCCTCGGCGATCCAGGGGACGTCGAGGGCGTCGGTGTTCCACCAGAGGGCGAGTGCGCCGCCGGGGCGCAGGACGCGGAGGGCCTCCGGGACGGCTCGGGCGGGGTCGGTCCAGTGCCAGGCCTGGGCGTAGGTGACGAAGTCGAGGGAGGCGGTGGCGAGGGGGAGGTCGTCGCCGGTGCCGCGGACGAGGGGGATGGCGGGGAGGGTGCGGCGGAATTGCGCTGCCATGCCGTCGCCGGGTTCCACCGCGATGACGTCCGCGCCTCGGGCGTTCAGGAGGGCGGTCGCTATGCCGGTGCCCGCGCCGATGTCTGCGACGCGGGAGCCGGGGAGGGGGTGGCCGGCCAGGTCTTCTATCGCGTCGAAGAGGGCTGGGGGGTAGGAGGGGCGGTTGGCCGCGTATTGGGCTGCGGCGGTGTTGAAGGAGTGGGCTCGGGCGGATCGGGTGGGTTCGGGGGTGGGGGGTTCGGTGAGCTTGGGTTCGGTGGTGGGGCGGGCTCCGGGGGTGGGGTGGTGGGCGGTGGGAGGTGTGGTCATACGGCCATGGTGGCCGGGGGTGGGGTGGGGTGCGGTGAGATTTCGGTGAGAGGGGGCGGGCTATGCGCGGCGGCGTTTCTTGCCCGGGCGGCGGGTGGTCTTCTTCTCGTGTCGCTTGCGGGCTGCCTCGTACTCCTCGCGGTGGAGCTTCTCGCCGGGGGCCTCGGTGAGGGAGCGGAAGAAGTACGCGAGGAGGGAGCCGACGAAGCCGATGGCCAGGAGGCCGCGGAGGGATGCCTGGCGTTCGGGGTCGGGGCGGCGGGTGAAGCCGTCCCAGGTGTGGCGGAAGGCCATCGCGCTGCAGATCGCGAACATCACGATCATGAGGAGTGAGACGAAGCCGCCGATCGCGGCGATCTGGAGGCCCTGGTAGGCGAGGCGGAGGACCAGGCAGGCGGCGGCCGCGGTGGCCAGTGAGCCGATGGCTACGGCTATGCGGCGGGGGGTGTAGCCGTTGTCGTGGTTCAGCCAGGTCGTGCCGAAGAAGCGGAGGGGTTCGGGGGTCGGGCCGGGGGGCGGGGTGCCGGTTTCTGCGCTCACGGGCTGATTATCGCGCGGGGGTGTGGGGTGCCTGCGGCGGCCTGTGCGGGTTTGGTGGGGGTGCGCGTCGCGCCTGCGCGGTGGGGGTGGGTCGGGGCCGTGTCGGGGGGTGTCCGTCCTCGGAACGGCGCGATGGGGTTGCGTACCGACTCGCTGTTCGTTGACGCGCCAACCGCTGCGGGCGGACAGCCCCCGACACGTCCCCTTCTCGCCGTACGCGGGTGCGGGCTCGTCCCGGCTGAGCTGCCGCACGCCGCGGGCGGCCCGCAGTGGGGGCGGGCCGCTCGCGGTGGGGTGGTGCGGGTCAGGAGCAGCGGGGGCGGATGTAGCCGTCGCTGCCGGTGTTCACGTAGGCGTCCGAGATGTACTGGCCGCTCGCGATGTTGTCCCAGATGGTGGTCGTGCCGTACGGGCCCGTGACGCGGGTGCCGGGTGTCTGGCAGTGGATGGCCACCCGGGCGCCTTCCGGCAGGGTCCTGACGACCGGGTAGCCGGTGCCGGGGCCGCTGCGGACGTTGAGGCTGACGCCGGGTGCGATCGAGTAGTACGTGGCCGCGGCGGCCAGTGTGGTGACCACCGGCATGCCGGTACTGGGACTGACCTGTTCTACAGACATGAAAATCCTCCCCCGTTGAACCCCATGGCAGCCATGGGGTCCCGTTGATTCCCCTGAATCACGCCATCAAACGCTTGTGCGTGATTCGCCAGCGGAGGCTAGCAAGCCGCCTCTGTCCCGTACGAGTCATCGACTAGGCTCCGTGCGTCGCGCGCGCGCGTACGAACAGCACGGGGGTGGTTCCATGGCGGCGCAGGGAAACGCCGGAGCGGGCCCGGAAGCGGAACTTCCTGAATTTGCCGGTCACTACCGACTCGAAGAGTGTCTGGGTTCGGGCGGCATGGGGGTCGTGCATCTGGCCCGGAGCACCTCCGGGATGAAGGTGGCCGTGAAGGTCGTGCACGCGCAGTTCGCCGAGGACCCCGAGTTCAGGGGGCGTTTCCGGCAAGAGGTGGCTGCGGCCCGGCGAGTCAGCGGGGCCTTCACCGCGCCCGTTGTGGATGCCGATCCCGAGGCCGGGCGGCCCTGGATGGCCACGCTGTTCATCCCGGGGCCGACGCTGGCCCAGGAGGTGAAGCGGAACGGGCCCTTGGCCCCTGCGCAGTTGCGGCAGGTGATGGCCGGGCTCGCGGAGGCGCTGCGCGACATCCACCGGGTCGGGGTCGTGCACCGGGACCTGAAGCCGAGCAACGTCCTGCTCGCCGAGGACGGGCCGAAGGTCATCGACTTCGGCATATCCCGGCCAAAGGACAGCGAGTTGCGCACCGAGACCGGGAAGCTCATCGGCACGCCGCCCTTCATGGCGCCCGAGCAGTTCCGGCGGCCCAGGGAAGTGGGGCCCGCCGCCGATGTCTTCGCCCTCGGGTCAGTGATGGTGCACGCGGCCACCGGGCGGGGGCCGTTCGACTCCGACAGTCCCTACGTCGTCGCGTACCAGGTGGTGCATGACGAGCCCGAGCTGACCGGCGTACCGGAACAGCTGGCGCCGCTCGTGCTGCGGTGTCTCGCCAAGGAGCCCGAGGACCGGCCCTCGCCCGACGAGTTGATGCGGGAACTGCGGTCGGTGGCGGCCTCGTACGACACGCAGGTGTTCATACCGGCGCAGCGCTTGGACGAGACGCCGGATGCGGGTGAGGCGCCGGGTGCGGGTGAGCCGCCGGCCGTCGCGGGCCCGCGTCGGTCCAGGCTGCGCCTCAGCAGGCGGGCCGCTCTCGGGGCCGGTGCCCTCGGGCTGGCCGTCGTCGGCGCGATCGCGGCGGTGCCCTTGCTCGGGGGCGGTTCCGCACCGGCTCCCGCGGTCAGCGCACCGCGGACCACGGCTGCCGCCTTCACGGCGTGGACGGCGACGCCGTTGTCCCGGACGGGTGGCACTCCTTTGTGCTCCTACGCGGCCGGGAAGTTGCTGTGCGCGCAGAGTGGGCTGATCTTCGCTCTGGATCCGGCCGACGGGCGTCTGCTGTGGAAGTACCCGCTGGAGGGAATCGCCGCCGAGGGGCCGGCGAGTGAGGCCCCGGTCGTGTCGGGTGATCGGGTGCTGGCCGGGCTCGGCCATGGGCAACTGCTGACCCTGCTCGACCCGGACTCGGGTGATGTGGTGCGGCGGCAGGCCATGACCATGAACGGTGGGGTGCAGTCGGTGGGAGGGATGGTGCTCCTCACCGCGGCCGACGGCACGGTGACGGGTGTGGACAGTGCCTCCGGGGACGTGAAGTGGCGTCAGCCGATTCCGGGGCAGGAGGTGCCGTACTTCACGGCGTTCCCCGGGGATCCGCTGGCGTACGCGGCGACCGTGTCCGGTGACGGGGCCACGACGAAGGTGACGGCGGTGGATCCCCGTACGGGCGAGGTGCGGTGGGACGCGCGGCTTGAAGGGGCGTTGGAGCCGATCGGGACGGTGGATGGGCGAGTTGTGTTCGTCTCCGTCGACGCCGTGCGCGGGGAGGCGCGGGCCGTGGTGCGGTACAGCCCGGAGGGGCGTACGACCGAGCGGGTGCCGTTGCGTATCCCGTTGCAGGGAGTTCAGGGCAGTGTGCGTGGGGACGTCGTCCATCTGATGGCGGACGGCGGGGGGCTGGTCGCCGTCGACCTGGAGGCGCGCGAGCAGCTGTGGAGTCTGCAGACCGGGGTGGCCCGGGGGTCCGTGCCCGTCGCCGACGATCGGCACGTGTACGTCACCACGCCGGACGGGCGGCTGCTCGCCGTCGACGGGCGGCGCGGGAAGCTCGTCGGGCAGACGTCTCCCCGGCTGGCGGACCAGTCGGACCGGGTTCCGGCCACGCTGCCCACGCCCGTGGTCGTGGACGACCATGTCTACGTCGGTGCACCGGACGGCACCGTCTTCGCCGTGGACGGACGTGATCCGGCCGGCTGGTAGGGGCCGCCGCCTTGCGGGGCGGCCCCCGGGGGCTCAGCCGAGCTTCGACACGTCCCGGACGGCGCCCTTGTCCGCGCTGGTCGCCATCGCGGCGTAGGCGCGCAGGGCGGCGGAGACCTTGCGGTCGCGGTTCTTCGGGGCGTAGACGCCGTTGAGCGCCTGCTCGCGGCGGGCCAGTTCGGCGTCGTCGACGAGGAGTTCGATGGTGCGGTTGGGGATGTCGATGCGGATGCGGTCGCCGTCCTCGACGAGGGCGATGGTGCCGCCGCCGGCCGCCTCGGGCGAGGCGTGGCCGATGGAGAGGCCGGAGGTGCCGCCGGAGAAGCGGCCGTCGGTGATGAGGGCGCAGGCCTTGCCGAGGCCGCGGCCCTTCAGGTACGAGGTCGGGTAGAGCATCTCCTGCATGCCGGGGCCGCCCTTGGGGCCCTCGTAGCGGATGACGACGACGTCGCCCTCCGTGATCTGTTTCAGCAGGATCTTCTCGACGGCCTCCTCCTGCGACTCGCAGACGACCGCCGGGCCCTCGAAGGTCCAGATCGACTCGTCGACGCCGGCCGTCTTCACCACGCAGCCGTCGACCGCGAGGTTGCCCTTGAGGACCGCGAGGCCGCCGTCCTTGGAGTACGCGTGCTCGACGGAGCGGATGCAGCCGCCCTCGGCGTCCTCGTCGAGGGACGCCCAGCGCTCGGACTGGGAGAAGGCCTCGGCGGAGCGGACGCAGCCGGGGGCCGCGTGCCACAGTTCGAGGGCCTTGGGGGACGGGGAGCCGCCGCGCACGTCCCAGGTCTTCAGCCAGTCGGCGAGGGTGGGGCTGTGGACCGAGTGCACGTCCTCGTTGAGGAGGCCGCCGCGGTGCAGTTCGCCGAGGAGGGCGGGGATGCCGCCGGCGCGGTGCACGTCCTCCATGTAGTACGTGCGGTCCTTGGCGACGTTCGGGGCGACCTTGGCGAGGCAGGGGACGCGGCGGGAGACCGCGTCGATCTCCGTGAGGCCGAAGGGGACGTCCGCCTCCTGGGCCGCGGCCAGCAGGTGCAGGATCGTGTTGGTGGAGCCGCCCATGGCGATGTCGAGGGCCATCGCGTTCTCGAACGCCGCGAAGGTGGCGACGTTGCGCGGCAGGACCGTGTCGTCGTCCTGCTCGTAGTAGCGGCGGGTGATGTCCATGACCGTGTTCGCCGCGTCGACGTAGAGCTGCTTGCGCGCGGTGTGCGTGGCCAGGACCGAGCCGTTGCCGGGGAGGGAGAGGCCGATGGCCTCGGTGAGGCAGTTCATCGAGTTGGCGGTGAACATGCCGGAACACGAGCCGCAGGTCGGACAGGCGTTCTCCTCGATACGGAGGATGTCCTCGTCCGAGATCTTGTCGTTCACGGCGTCGGAGATCGCGTCGACCAGGTCCAGCGTGCGGACCGTGCCGTCGACCAGCGTGGCGCGGCCGGACTCCATCGGGCCGCCGGAGACGAACACCGTCGGGATGTTCAGGCGCAGGGCCGCGTTGAGCATGCCCGGCGTGATCTTGTCGCAGTTGGAGATGCAGATCAGGGCGTCGGCGCAGTGGGCCTCGACCATGTACTCGACCGAGTCCGCGATGAGGTCCCGGGAGGGCAGGCTGTAGAGCATGCCGCCGTGGCCCATGGCGATGCCGTCGTCCACCGCGATGGTGTTGAACTCGCGCGGGATGCCGCCGGCCTCGACGATCGCCTCGCTGACGATCCGGCCGACCGGCTGGAGGTGGGTGTGACCCGGCACGAACTCGGTGAAGCTGTTGGCGACCGCGATGATCGGCTTGCGGCCGATGTCCGCACCCGGTACACCGGAGGCCCGCATAAGGGCGCGGGCGCCCGCCATGTTGCGGCCGTGGGTGACTGTGCGGGACCTCAGCTCGGGCATCGTCGCTCGCTCCTTCAGAGACTGCGTCAGAGGATTCGGAGATTTCTGACTGCTATCGAGCGTACGCCCGTCATCCAGAGGGCGGGACGGCGTGTCCGAAATGCGGGATGAGTATCTCGGCCGACGGCTGCCCTCGGCGGGTCAGGGTCCGGTGAGGTGGCCCTGGACGACCGGGGCCAGGCGCTCGATGATCTGTTCCGGGTCCGCCGAGGCCAGGGGTTCGACCTTGATGACGTAGCGCAGCATGGCCGTGCCCACGAGCTGGGCGGCGGCGAGTTCGGCCCGCAGTTGGGCGTCCGGCAGGTCCAGGCGGCCGGCGATGCGGCTCAGCACCTGGGTGGCGACGATCCGGCGGAAGACTGCGGCGGCGGTCTCGTTGGTGACGGCCGAGCGGACGATGGCGAGCAGGGGCGCGCGGGTCGCTGGGTTCTCCCAGATGCCGAAGAAGAAGCGGACCAGGCGCTCCCCCACGCTGTCGAGCGGGCCCTCCTCGATGGCCTTCGGGGCCTCGATGGCGGGGGCGAAGGACTGGGTGATCGCCGCCTCGAAGACCTGCTCCTTCGTGCCGAAGTAGTGGTGCACGAGCGCCGAGTCGACCTCGGCGGCCTTGGCGATGCCGCGCACGGACGTCTTCTCGAAGCCGCGCTCGGAGAACTCGTCCCGGGCGGCGGTGAGGATGCGGTCGCGGGTGTCGGCGGACTCCGTGCGCGGGGGGCGGCCCCGGCGGCGGGCGGTGGTGCCGGTTCCAGTGCCGGTTCCGGTGCCGCCGGTTCCGGTGCCGCCCGGGGGCTCGTGCGAGGGCCGGTCGCTCATCGTCGCGGCACCTTCACCGCCGAGGCCAGGTGCAGGCGCGTGAAGGCCAGCGCCTCCGCCAGGTCGGCCTCCCGCTCCGCGCTCGACATGGCGCGGCGGGTGTTGACCTCGATGACGACGTGCCCGTCGAAGCCGGTCAGGGCGAGCCGCTCCAGCACCTCGGCGCAGGGCTGGGTGCCGCGGCCCGGCACCAGGTGCTCGTCCTTGGCCGATCCCCTGCCGTCGGCGAGGTGGACGTGGCCGAGGCGGTCTCCCATGCGGTCGACCATGGCGAGCGCGTCGGAGCGAGCCGTGGCCGTGTGGCTGAGGTCGATCGTGAAGTGCCGGTAGTCGTCCTTCGTCACGTCCCAGTCGGGGGCGTACGCGAGCATCTCGCGGTCGCGGTAGCGCCAGGGGTACATGTTCTCGACGGCGAACCGTACGTCCGTCTCGTTGGCCATGCGCCAGATCCCGGTGACGAAGTCCCTGGCGTACTGGCGCTGCCAGCGGAAGGGCGGGTGTACGACGACGGTGCTCGCGCCGAGCTTCTCGGCCGCCGCGCGGGCCCGCTGGAGCTTGGTCCAGGGGTCGGTGGACCAGACGCGCTGCGTGATGAGCAGGCAGGGGGCGTGGACGGCCAGGATCGGGATCTGGTGGTAGTCGCTGAGTCTGCGCAGGGCCTCGACGTCCTGGCTCACGGGATCCGTCCAGACCATGACCTCGACTCCGTCGTAGCCGAGGCGTGCGGCGATCTCGAAGGCCGTGGCCGTCGACTCCGGGTAGACCGAGGCCGTCGACAGGGCGACCTTCGCGTCCGGGATCTTCACGGCTGGCTCTGCCATGCAGGACAGATTACGGGGTGTGGTCGGGGCGGGGCGGGGGGCCTCTTCGCCGTTGTGGTGTTTGCCACGGCGGGGGTGCATGTCCTTCGCAGCTCTCTTACGCGGACTCCCATGCTCTCTTACGCGGACTCCATGTGGTCCAGGCGTCGCAGGATCACGCCCTCCCGCAGCGCCCACGGGCAGATCTCCACGCGCTCGACGCCGAACAGGTCCATCGCGGCCTCGGCGACCAGGGCACCGGCCAGGAGCTGGTTCGCCCTGCCCTCGGAGACGCCCGGCAGCTCGGCCCGTTCCGCCTCCGTCATGCCGGCCAGCCTCGGGACCCAGGCCTCCAGGGACTCCCGCTTCAGCTCGCGCTGGACATAGGGGCCCTCGGCGGAGCGGGCGGCGCCGGCGATGCGGGCCAGCTGCTTGAAGGTCTTGGACGTGGCCACGACATGGTCGGGCGAACCGATACGGCTGAACTCGCCGACCGTGCGGGCGATCTCGGCGCGTACATGGCGGCGCAGGGCGCGGACGGCGTCCGGGCCGGGCGGGTCGCCGGGCAGCCAGCCGGAGGTGAGGCGGCCGGCGCCCAGCGGCAGCGAGACGGCCGCGTCGGGCTCCTCGTCGATGCCGTAGGCGACCTCGAGGGAGCCGCCGCCGATGTCCAGGACCAGCAGTTTCCCGGCCGACCAGCCGAACCAGCGGCGGGCGGCGAGGAAGGTGAGGCGGGCCTCCTCCTCGCCGGTGAGGACCTGGAGCTCGACGCCGGTCTCGGCGCGCACGCGCGCGAGGACGTCATCGGCGTTGCGGGCCTCGCGCACGGCGGAGGTGGCAAAGGGCAGCACATCCTCGACGCCCTTGTCCTCGGCGGCCTGGAGCGCCTCGTGGATGACCGAGACCAGCTGGTCGACGCCGTGCGGGCCGATCGCGCCGTCGTCGTCGAGGAGCTGGGCGAGGCGCAGTTCCGCCTTGTGCGAGTGCGCGGGCAACGGGCACGCGCCGGGATGCGCGTCCACCACGAGCAGATGCACCGTGTTCGATCCCACGTCGAGGACACCGAGTCTCATGTACGGAACGCTACTGCCAGCCGGGCCGTCCGCCGTCCTCGGTAGGGGGATGAGGCCCGTACCCTGGACATGTGCCAAAGACGAAAAAGGCGAAGCGCGACAAATCATCGGGTGCCGCGGTGTCCGACGAGAAGGGCCTCGACTTCGCCCGCGCGTGGGTGGAGTTTCCTGATCCGGCGGACGACGAGCAGGTCTTCCGCTGCGATCTGACATGGCTGACCTCTCGCTGGAACTGCATCTTCGGCAGCGGCTGCCAGGGCATCCAGGCCGGCCGCGCGGACGACGGGTGCTGCACGCTGGGTGCCCACTTCTCCGACGAGGACGACGAGAAGCGGGTCGCCGAGCATGTGGCGAGGCTCACGCCGGACATCTGGCAGAACCACGCCGAGGGCACGAGCAGCGGCTGGATCTCCGAGGACGAGGACGGCGACCGGCAGACGCGCCCCTTCCAGGGCTCGTGCATCTTCCAGAACCGGCCCGGCTTCGAGGGCGGCGCGGGCTGCTCGCTGCACATCCTCGCCCTGAAGGAGGGCCGCGAGCCGCTGGAGACCAAGCCGGACGTGTGCTGGCAGCTGCCGGTGCGGCGGACGTACGAGTGGATCGACCGGCCCGACGACACGCGCGTGCTGCAGGTGTCGATCGGTGAGTACGACCGCCGCGGCTGGGGTCCGGGCGGCCATGACCTGCACTGGTGGTGCACCTCGGCGACCTCGGCGCACGGCGCGGGCGACCCGGTGTACGTGTCCTACCGGCCGGAGCTGATCGAGCTGATGGGCAAGGCCGGCTACGACCGGCTGGTCGAGCTGTGCGAGGAGCGGCTGGCCTCGCAGCTGCCGTTGCTGGCTCCGCATCCGGCGGATCCGGTCGACTGATCTGCACTGACGGCGGCTGACCTGCGTCGATGTCGGCTGAGCCGCGTTGACGTCGGCTGAGCCGCCTCGTTGTCGGCCGACGTGTGTCTATGACGTGGACGGGCCGGGGTCGTCGCCCTCCGGGGGCGGGGGCGTCGGGTCCGTCGGGTCGCTCGGGCCCGGGTCGGTGGGCGTGGGGTCCGGGTCGGGCGACGGGGGCGGAGTCGTCGGCGTCGGGTCGGGGTCCGGTGCCGAGGCCGTGGGCGTCGGGTCGGGCTGGTGCGGTGGCGGGTCGCTGGGGTGAGGGGCCGGGCCGGGGCCGGGATCGGTGGGGGTGGGCGCGGTGCCGAAGCCCTCGATGTGGACGACGGCGCCGACGGGTGCGATCGCCACCCGCGCCTGCCAGGGGCCGGAGGGCTCCCGCAGGTGGTCGACGTACACCTTGATCGTCAACGACTCGCCGGGCCGGAGCGTTCCCGAGGACTGGCTGAGGTAGAGCCAGTCGGCTCCCGTGGAGGCGGACCAGCGGACCGGGGCCGGGCCCGTGGCGGCGAGGGTGATCAGGGTGGTGTCGCCGGTGTTGTCCGCCGTGACGTCCAGGGCGCTCTCACGGTCTGCGACGGCGACGCCGATGACCTCCACGGACACGTCGGCCTTGCCGTTCTTGCCGAAGCGGGGGCCGGGTCTGGTGCTCGCGTTGCCGGTGTTCTCGTAGCCGCCGCCCGCCATCTCGCCGTCCAGGCCGAGCGGGTCGTCCACCTCGAGCGCGGAGGCGGAGCGGCCGTCCTGGCCCTCGCCCACGGGGGTGCCCCGGTAGGCGGCCCACAGGGCGAGCACGGGGGCGGCCACGACGGTGGCGACGACGGTCGTGGTGACGGCACGCGCGCGGAGACGGTCCCTTCGGGCGGCGCGGTCCTTGGGGTCCATCGGATAGCCGCGCCGGTCGAAGCGGGGGGCGGCGCCACGCGCGCGTGGGTGGTGGGCCATGGCGACGTGCAGGGCCGCGAGGGGCGCGGGCAGGACGGGCAGCGCGGCGGGCGTGACGCTGGTGCCGGGCCAGCGGCCGGGCATGGCGCGCTCGGCGGTGCGGCGGCAGCGCGGGCAGTCGTCGACGTGCCGGACGAGCTCGCGGCGCAGGGCCGTGCCGAGCACGAGCCGGTCGTCGCCGACGAGGTGGGCGACGCTCGGACACGCCCCGGTCTCGACCACGGCGAGGGCCGCACGCGTGCGTTCGACCTCGCAGGCGGCGGAGGCGAGCAGGTCGCGGGTGGTGGCCAGGTCCATGCCGAGGACGGCGGCGACCTCGTGGGCGGCGAGGTGATGGCGCACGGCCAGTTCGAGCGCCTCCCGCTGCTCCGGGGTGGTGCCGGCGGCCTCCGGCCAGGCCAGCAGGGCCAGTTCGCCGCGACGCCGCTCCTGGACCTCCTCGGAGAGGGCCGGGGCGGCCGGCCGGTCGACGCGCTGTGCGCGGCCCGCCGCATGGCTGCTCGTACGTTTCTGCTTGGCCTCGGCCAGCCCCCGCAGGCACGCCCAGCGGGCCAGCGCGTACAGCCAGGCCCTGCGGTCCGCGGGTGCCTCGGGGACGTGCCGGCCGCGGCGTTCGGCGAGCGCGAGGACGTCGCCCAGGGCGGCGGTCGCGGCGTCGTGGTCGCACAGCACGGACAGGCAGTAGGTGAACAGGCCGTCCAGGTAGGGCTCGTAGCGCGCGGGCGGCCGCTGCACCAGCGTGCGCGCCGCACCGCGGTCACGCGCTTCCCGGTGCGCCCGGTGGGCGCCGGCCGAGCGGGTCGAGATCTCCGGCGTACTGCTCGTCATTCGGCGACCGTAGGGGGCCGGGAGTGTTACCTTCCGGCGGCTTGAGCACATTTAATCCGTACGGGTGAAACGATCCCTCAATAGGGGACAGGAACCAGTTGTTCCGCCGCCGGCGCGGGGTGGCGGGGTCCTGGCGCGCGGGTGGCCGCGCCCTCCGGTCCCCGCGGTGTCAGTGCCTGCGGCTACGGTTCGTCCATGGCTGCCCGTACGAAGACCACCAAGGACCGCCCGTCCTACCGCTGCACGGAATGCGGGTGGCAGACGGCGAAGTGGCTCGGCCGCTGCCCCGAGTGCCAGGCCTGGGGGACGGTCGAGGAGTACGGCACGCCCGCGGTCCGTACGACGACACCGGGCCGGGTCACCACCTCCGCCCTGCCCATCGGCCAGGTGGACGTCCGCCGGGCGACGGCCCGCTCCACCGGCGTGCCCGAGCTGGACCGCGTGCTCGGCGGCGGCCTGGTCCCCGGCGCGGTGGTGCTGGTCGCGGGCGAACCGGGCGTCGGCAAGTCGACGCTCCTGCTCGACGTGGCGGCCAAGTCGGCGAGCGACGAGCACCGCACGCTGTACGTCACGGGCGAGGAGTCGGCGAGCCAGGTCCGGCTGCGCGCCGACCGCATCAAGGCCATCGACGACCATCTGTACCTGGCCGCCGAGACGGATCTGGCGGCGGTGCTGGGCCACTTGGACGCCGTGAAGCCGTCGCTGCTGATCCTGGACTCGGTGCAGACGGTGGCCTCCCCCGAGATCGACGGCGCGCCCGGCGGCATGGCCCAGGTGCGCGAGGTCGCCGGGGCCCTGATCCGGGCGTCCAAGGAACGCGGCATGTCCACGCTGCTCGTGGGCCATGTCACCAAGGACGGCGCCATCGCGGGCCCGCGCCTGCTGGAACACCTCGTGGACGTGGTGCTGCACTTCGAGGGCGACCGGCACGCCCGCCTCCGCCTCGTACGAGGCGTCAAGAACCGCTACGGCACCACCGACGAGGTCGGCTGCTTCGAACTGCACGACGAGGGCATCACGGGCCTCGCGGACCCGAGCGGACTTTTCCTGACACGTCGGGCCGAACCGGTCCCCGGCACTTGTCTGACCGTCACCCTGGAGGGCCGCCGCCCGCTGGTCGCCGAGGTCCAGGCGCTCACGGTCGACTCGCAGATCCCCTCCCCGCGCCGCACCACCTCGGGTCTGGAGACCTCCCGCGTCTCGATGATGCTGGCGGTGCTGGAACAGCGCGGCCGGATCAGCGCCTTGGGCAAGCGGGACATCTACTCCGCGACGGTCGGCGGTGTGAAGCTCTCGGAGCCCGCGGCGGATCTGGCCGTCGCCCTCGCCCTGGCGAGCGCGGCGAGTGACACACCTCTCCCCAAGAACCTGGTCGCGATCGGGGAAGTCGGCCTCGCGGGTGAGGTGAGGCGGGTCACGGGCGTGCAGCGCAGGCTGGCGGAAGCCCACCGTCTGGGCTTCACACACGCGCTGGTACCGGGCGACCCGGGCAAGATCCCCTCGGGTATGAAGGTTCTGGAAGTCTCGGACATAGGGGACGCGCTACAGGTCCTTCCGCGCTCCCGTCGCCGAGAGGCCCCACGGGACGAGGAGGGTCGCCGGTAGACTTTGCCCAGGTCTCGCCCGTCCGTGCGAACCAAGTGTGCGACACGGGGCGCCCCAGAACCTGCGACCGGAGGAGTGCAGTGGCAGCCAACGACCGGGCAGCAGCTCCCGGAAAATCCGGTGGGAGTGCCGGTACCGATGGCCTGATGCGCGCTTCACTGAGCGCCGTGGCACCCGGAACCGCCCTGCGTGACGGCCTGGAGCGCGTGCTCCGGGGCAACACCGGCGGTCTCATCGTGCTGGGCTCCGACAAGACGGTCGAGGCGCTGTGCAGCGGCGGTTTCGTACTGGACGTCGAGTTCACCGCGACCCGACTGCGTGAACTGTGCAAGCTGGACGGCGGCATCGTGCTGTCCTCGGACCTGTCGAAGATCCTGCGCGCGGGCGTGCAGCTGGTCCCGGACCCGACGATCCCCACCGAGGAGACCGGCACCCGGCACCGCACCGCGGACCGCGTCAGCAGGCAGGTCGGCTTCCCGGTGGTCTCGGTCTCCCAGTCGATGCGGCTGATCGCCCTCTACGTCGACGGCCAGCGCCGTGTCCTGGAGGACTCGGCGGCGATCCTGTCCCGCGCCAACCAGGCCCTCGCCACCCTGGAGCGCTACAAGCTCCGCCTCGACGAGGTCGCGGGCACGCTGTCGGCGCTGGAGATCGAGGACCTGGTGACCGTCCGGGACGTCTCGGCGGTCGCCCAGCGCCTGGAGATGGTGCGCCGCATCGCCACGGAGATCGCCGAGTACGTGGTGGAGCTGGGCACGGACGGGCGCCTGCTCGCCCTCCAGCTCGACGAGCTGATCGCCGGCGTGGAGCCCGAGCGTGAGCTGGTCGTCCGGGACTACGTCCCCGAGCCGACGGCCAAGCGGTCCCGCACGGTCGACGAGGCCTTGGCCGAGCTCGACGCGCTCACCCACGCCGAGCTGCTCGAACTGCCCATCGTGGCCCGGGCGCTGGGCTATACGGGCTCGCCCGAGACACTGGACTCGGCGGTGTCCCCGCGCGGCTTCCGTCTCCTGGCCAAGGTGCCCCGGCTCCCCGGCGCGATCATCGACCGTCTGGTGGAGCACTTCGGCGGCCTGCAGAAGCTGCTCGCCGCGAGCGTCGACGACCTCCAGACGGTGGACGGCGTGGGCGAGGCCCGGGCGCGCAGCGTGCGCGAGGGGCTGTCGCGGCTGGCGGAGTCTTCGATCCTGGAGCGGTACGTCTAGCCTTCGGCGCATGCTTCATGCGTGAGGGGGTGTTCCCGGCCGGGAACACCCCCTCACGCATGAAGGCCACGCGGTCGACTGAACGACAAGCGGCTAATCGTTCTTCAGGACGAACGAGGTCTGCACCTTCGCGTAGCCCGGAGCCTTGGCTTCCACCAGGAACGTGCCCGCCCCGGCCGAGCCGGAGGGGGGCGTGGCGCACTCGGGGGCGCTGGGCTTGCGGTCCCACTTCAGGGCGTAGGTGATGCCGCTGCCCGCGGGAACGCGGTACAGCCGGCTCCCGGCGACCCTGGGGCAGTCCTTGGAGGACCAGTAGTCGTCGTCGGCGCTCGCCTCGCCGATGGTGAACACCGCGTTCTTCGGCCCGAGATCGATCTTGCAGTCGTGGCCGGAGACGTTCCGCGCGGTCAGCAGGAAGGTGGGCGTCTGCTCGGGGTCGTAGCTGTTGTGCTGGCTGCGCAGGCTGAACTTGACCATGCTCGCGGTGCAGTTGGGCAGCATGGAGCCGGCCGGCAGCGTGTCGCCCGCGCCGACGCCGCCCACCGTGGTACCGCCGTCGTAGCCACCGGCACCGCCGGATCCGCCCGAACCGCCCGCCCCCTCGGACCCGCCGGTGCCGGAAGCGCCGCCGGATCCCGAGCCGGTACCGCCCCCGGAGCCGCCGCCCGAGCCGTCACCGGAACCGCCGCCGGACCCTGCCCCGGATCCGGACGACGAGCCGCCCGGGCCCTCGTCGCCCGACTCGTCGCGCCCGCCCGGCGCTTGGCTGATGGCCGGACCCGAACTCGACGGGCCGGGGGTGATGGAGGGCGCGGGATTCTTGCCGTTGGCGCCGTTGTCGCGGTCCTTGCCGCCGGTGCCGCCCATGGTCACGAGCCAGGTGGTCAGCAGCGCCAACAGGGCAGCCACGGACACCAGTACGACCCTCCGTCGCCAGTAGATGGAGGAGGGAAGCGGCCCGACCGGATTGCGCAGAGATCCCACGGCGCAAACCTTACGAGAGATCGGCGCGTTCGCCGGTCCCACCCGCCGCTCAGGCTCACAACTTTTCCGGATCATCATGCCGGAAGGAGCCGTCCCACCCCTGTCTTTCGTCAGGTACGGCACCCGACGATCGCTGGGTGTGACGGGATGGGCCCGCCACCTACCGTCCGTGACCATGGACTTCGAGGACACCGCGCTCTACCGCGACATCACCGACTTCGCCGAGGGCTCCCCGCTGTGGATCCAGCACGGGGCCGAGTTGTGGACGGAGGCCGGACTGCTGGTCTTCGCCCTGCTGTTCGCATCCGCCTGGTGGCGTGCCCGCCGCGACACCCCCCGCGCGTTCGCGATCGCGGCCCTTGCACCTCTGGCCACGGCTGTGGCGTATGTGTGGAGTGAGGTGCTCAAGTCCGCTGTCACACAGGAGCGTCCGTGCCGGGCGGTCGCCGGTGCGGCGGCGTCCCTGGCCGAGTGTCCGCCGCACGGCGACTGGTCCTTCCCGTCCAACCACGCCACGATCG
Source organism: Streptomyces sp. NPDC057099 (assembly GCF_042671245.1). Lineage (NCBI taxonomy): Bacteria > Bacillati > Actinomycetota > Actinomycetes > Kitasatosporales > Streptomycetaceae > Streptomyces > Streptomyces sp. NPDC057099. The sequence goes on along the minus strand of NZ_JBHUTX010000028.1, from coordinate 78,996 downwards.
CGGGCGCCGCGGCCGCCGCCCTGGCCCTGGTCCGGCGCACACTGCTGTGGCTGACGGCCCCGCTCGCCCTGCTGATGGCCTTCTCCCGGGTCTACGTCGGCGTGCACTATCCGCACGACGTGGTCGCAGGGCTGGGCCTCGGCACGCTCGTCGCCCTCGTCGCCGTACGGCTGGGCACGGGCCCGATGACGCGGCTGGCCGGGGCGATGCGCGGCTCGCCGGCCCCGGCCGCGCGGTGGGTCACCGGGCCGGGCCCGGCGCCCGTACCGTCGTACGGGACGCACGCACGGCCCTGAGCCGACGGGCCGTCACGGTTCCACCAGTCCCGCCTCGTACGCCACGATCGCCGCCTGCACGCGGTTGCGCACGCCCAGCCGGTCCAGGACCGCGCTCACATACGCCTTCACCGTGCCCTCGACGAGGTGCAGCCGGGCGGCGATCTCCGGGTTGGACAGGCCTGCGCCGACCAGGCCGAGCACCTCGCGCTCGCGGGGGCTCAGGACGGACACGCGGGCGCGTGCCTGTGCCTCGCGGGTGAGCCGGCCGCCGCCGAGGCCCTCGTCGATGACGTACCGGGCCACCTTCGGCGACAGGAACGCGGCGCCCGCGGCCACCGCCCGTACGCCGGCGATCAGTTCGTACGGGTCCCCGGACTTCAGCAGGAACCCGGTGACGCCACCGCCGAGGGCGCGGGTGACATAGGCGCCCTCGGAGAAGGTGGTGAGCATCGCGACGGCCGTGCCGGGCGCGGTCCGTACGATCTCCTCCGCCGCGGTGAGGCCGTCCAGGCGCGGCATGCGGATGTCGAGCAGGGCGACGTCCGGGCGGTGGGCGCGGGCCAGCTCGACCGCCTCGCGGCCGTCGCCCGCCTCGGCGACGACCTCCGTCTCCCCGCTGCTGCCCAGGATGGCGCGCACCCCGGCCCGCACCATCGTCTCGTCGTCGGCCAGCAGCACGCGGATCATCGCGGGAACTCCTCGTATTCTTCCCGGCCTTCGCCGGACAGGCCGGCGCGCGGGACCACGTCCTTGGCGACGAGCCGCCCGGCGTCGAAACACAGTCGGAAGTGGTCGACTGAGACGAACAGCTCACCGCTCGCCCGGTAGTAACGGCAGTCGGCGCCCTGCGGTGCCGGTGTCGGCGCCCGATCGGCGGGCGGGTCGTTCACGTCCCGCTCGGGCAGCACGCGCTCGACGTCGGCGGCCGGGGCGCCCAGGCGCAGTGTCGCGTACGCGGCGGGTGCGAGCACCGAGCGCTTCTCCACGTACGCGTACCAGCCGAAGGCGGCGCCGACGAGGACGATGCCCAAGCCGGCCGCGACGCCGAGGCCGACGGCCACGCGGCGGCGGGCGTGGATGAAGGGTGCGGGGCGGGTCGTGGTCGCCGGCCGCTGTGCGGGGACGTACGCCCTGACGCGGAAGCCCTCCCCCTGCGGGCCCGCCTCGAACTCCCCGCCGACGGCGGTCACGGCGGTCCGCAGCCCGAGCAGGCCCGTGCCGCCTCCGGAGGGCCGGGAACTGCGCTCGGTGGGCGGGCCGTTAGTGAGGGTGACGGACGTCCCCTCGGCCCGGCCGGTCACCGCCACGACCACGGAGGCGCCCGGGGCGTGCCGTGCCGCGTTGGTCAGCGCCTCCCGGGTCACGCGGTACAGCAGCCGTTCGGCGAGCCCGCCGGGCGCCGTGGCCGTGCCCTGCCCGGCGGGCTGCTCCAGGCGCACGGGGAGCCCCGACTCCGCCGCGCGGGCGACGAGTTGCTCCAGGGTCTCGCCGGCGGGAGCCAGCGGCACCGGCTCGTCGTCGTCCTCCCGCAGGACGCCGATGATGCGGTGCAGCCGGTCGGTGGCATCGGCGGCCGCCCCGCGCAGTTCGGCCGCCGCAGTCCGGTGTTCGCCGGTGAGCCCGGGGGCTACCTGGAGGGCGGCCGCGCGCAGGGCGATGAGGCTGAGCTCGTGGCCGAGGGAGTCGTGCATGTCCTGGGCGATCCTCGACCGCTCACGCAGCCGGGCGCGTTCCTCGGCGAGGCGCTGCTCGTCCTCCAGCCGGGCCGCCCGCAGCCAGCCCTCCGCGGCCAGCTCGCGGCTCTGCCGCCAGTAGCGGCCGCCGAGCCAGGGGAAGACGCAGCCGAAGAGCAGCGTGCCCGTCATGACCAGCCACTCGGGGGCCGGGTCGACCCCGACGAGCGCGATCCGCGCGGTGCCCGCGCAGCCGACGGCGGCGAAGCACAGCGCCGCGGGGCGGGCCCGGCCCGCCCTCAGCCCGAGCAGCAGCGCGGACGCGCCGAGGGCCGGGCCGTAGGAGACGGTGAACAGGGCCGGGGCGGCGGTCAGGCTCAGGGCAGCTGTCAGGCCGAAGGCGGCGAGGGGCAGTCGCCGGGACAGGCCGGCGGCAGCGGCCAGCACCGCCGTGCCGGCGGCCTGCTGCCAGACCGGGTGCGGCTCGTTCAGGCCGATCCGGTCCGCCGTGAGCGCGGGCAGGGCGAGGGCGGCCCAGAGGAGGGCGCCCCGGGCCAGCCGGGCCGAACGAGGACGTTCCATTCGGCCGACGCTATCGGCGGACAGCGGGGCGGCACTGCTGCCGATCGTCAGGTACCTCGCCCTCTCGGGTCGCGGTGTGCCCGATTCGCGGCTCTCGCGTGGCAGGATCGAATGGCCATGACTGCTCCCACGAACACCCCGCGCACCAGCCCCGGCCCCATCGACACCGCGTCCGGCCCGCCGCCGGGCGGGGACCTGCACTCCCCCGTCATCGACTGGTTCGACGACAACGCCCGCGACCTGCCGTGGCGGCGCCCCGAGGCCGGGGCGTGGGGCGTGATGGTCAGTGAGTTCATGCTCCAGCAGACGCCGGTGAGCCGCGTCCTGCCCGTCTACGAGCAGTGGGTGGCCCGCTGGCCCCGCCCCGCCGACCTGGCCAAGGAGGCGCCCGGCGAGGCCGTCCGCGCCTGGGGCCGGCTCGGTTACCCGCGCCGCGCGCTGCGGCTGCACGGCGCCGCCGTCGCCATAACGGAACGGCACGGCGGCGACGTACCGGCCGACCACGCCCAGCTGCTGGCGCTGCCCGGCATCGGCGAATACACGGCCGCCGCCGTCGCCTCCTTCGCCTACGGGCAGCGGCACCCGGTGCTGGACACCAATGTGCGCCGGGTCTTCGCCCGCGCGGTCACCGGCGTGCAGTACCCGCCGAACGCCACCACCGCCGCCGAGCGCAAACTGGCCCGCGCGCTCCTCCCCGAGGATGAGCCGACCGCAGCCCGCTGGGCCGCCGCCTCCATGGAGCTGGGCGCGCTCGTGTGCACGGCGAAGAGCGAGTCGTGCCACCGCTGCCCGATCGCCGCGCAGTGCGCGTGGCGGCTGGCGGGCAAGCCGGAGCACGACGGGCCGCCGCGCCGCGGCCAGACCTACGCGGGCACCGACCGACAGGTCCGCGGGCGGCTGCTCGCCGTGCTGCGGGAGGCCCACACCCCGGTTCCGCAGGCGGCGCTCGACCGCGTGTGGCACGAGCCGGTGCAGCGGGCCCGCGCCCTGGACGGCCTGGTCGCCGACGGCTTGGTGGAGCCGCTGGCGGGCGGGATGTACAGGCTGCCGCTGACCTGACGTACAGACAGATCACAGCCATGGGTCTCCCGTAACGGAGACACAGGGTGGACAAATCGCCCCATAGTCACCCCAACACCCCCACCGCTGTTCCCCGTTCCGACGGCCGTTACACAACCGACGGACAGCCGAGTGCTAGCCGAAGGCTGCTTCGGACAGCGCCGTGACAACGCCTCCGTACCTTCAGATGCGTTCCCGGAAGACACGGGACGACCAAGGAACACAGGCAGTGCACGGGCGGCGGGGAGCCGGCCCGAACGGGGAAACGGGAGGCGGTTCACCATGGCGCAGGGCGAGGTGCTCGAGTTCGAGGAGTACGTCCGCACCCGGCAGGACGCACTGCTGCGCAGTGCTCGCCGCCTGGTCCCGGACCCGACGGACGCACAGGACCTGCTGCAGACGGCGCTGGTGCGGACCTACGGCCGCTGGGAGACCATCGAGGACAAGCGGCTGGCGGACGCCTACCTGCGCCGGGTGATGATCAACACGCGGACCGAGTGGTGGCGGGCCCGCAAGCTGGAGGAGGTCCCGACCGAGCAGCTCCCGGACGCCTCGGTCGACGACGCCACCGAGCAGCACGCGGACCGCGCCCTGCTGATGGACATACTGAAGGTCCTCGCCCCGAAGCAGCGCAGTGTCGTGGTGCTGCGACACTGGGAGCAGATGTCCACGGAGGAGACGGCCGCCGCCCTCGGTATGTCGGCCGGAACGGTCAAAAGCACGCTGCACCGGGCGCTCGCCCGGCTCCGTGAGGAGCTGGAGTCCCGCGACCTGGACGCACGCGCGCTGGAGCGTGAGGAGCGGGAGCGGTGCGCGGCCTGACCGGCGAGGGGTCTGCACGGACCCGGGGCAGCATCCAGGCGGTGAGCACGGCATCGGCCGTGGTCACCGCCCTCGCCCTTTTCGTGTCCGGGTGCGGTGCCGGCGGCACCGGCGCCCGTGACGAGGGCCCGGCGCACGCCGACGCGGTGGCGGGCGCCACCGCGGCCACTCCCTCGGCCTCCCCGTCCAGGACGCCCGACACCGTGAACGCGGTCCGGCTCGTCAAGGACGACCCCGAGGTCTCCCCCGAGGTGAAGCGCGAGCTGAAGCCGTGCGTGGCCGACGAGTATCCCGTCGACGTGTCCTACGGCAAGCTGACCGGCGGGACGGCCGACGATGTCGTCGTCAATGTGCTGACCTGCGGTGACGCGGTGGGCGTGGGCAGTTATGTGTACCGCGAGCGGGACGGCTCGTACGAGAATGTGTTCAAGGCCGAGGAACCCCCGATCTACGCGGAGATCGACCGCGGCGACCTGGTGGTGACCAAGCAGGTGTACGACAAGGGCGACCCGGTGTCGAGCCCCTCCGGGGAGAACGTGATCACGTACAGATGGGCTTCCGGCCGGTTCAGCGAGAAGTACCGCACGCACAACGACTACGGCAAGGTCGTCGGCGACAGCCCGTCGCCGGTGCCCGCGAGCTGACGCGGGCACGGCGTGTGTGAACCGATCGGGCCGCTCGGACCGATCTCTGGGTGAACGCGATGCACGGACCGTGCGTCCCCTGAGAGGACGGACCGTGCGTCCGTGAGAAGTACACACCCCACGACCCACACGAGGACTGAGAGCACCGGGATGGCAGACCAGACCCACGTTCTGTTCGTCGAGGACGACGACGTCATCCGCGAGGCCACGCAGCTCGCCCTGGAACGGGACGGCTTCGTGGTCACCGCGATGCCCGACGGCCTGTCGGGCCTGGAGGCGTTCCGCACGGACCGCCCCGACATCGCGCTGCTGGACGTCATGGTTCCCGGCCTCGACGGGGTCAGCCTGTGCCGCCGTATCAGGGACGAGTCGACCGTGCCGGTCATCATGCTGTCGGCGCGGGCCGACTCCATCGACGTGGTGCTGGGCCTGGAGGCGGGTGCCGACGACTATGTGACCAAGCCGTTCGACGGGGCCGTGCTGGTCGCCCGGATCCGCGCGGTGCTGCGCCGCTTCGGGCACGCGGGCGGCGGCCGGGCCGAGGAGCCGGACTCCCCCGCGAGCGGCGGGATGCTGGCCTTCGGGGACCTGGAGGTCGACACCGAGGGCATGGAGGTCCGCCGGGCCGGGCAGCCGGTGGCGCTGACGCCGACCGAGATGCGGCTGCTCCTGGAGTTCTCCTCGGCGCCGGGCACGGTGCTCTCCCGCGACAAGCTGCTGGAGCGGGTGTGGGACTACGGCTGGGGCGGGGACACCCGCGTCGTCGACGTGCATGTGCAGCGGCTGCGACAGAAGATCGGCCAGGACCGTATCGAGACGGTCCGTGGTTTCGGCTACAAGTTGAAGGCCTGAGCTGGGTATGAGGGGGCATTTCCGGCGCCTGGTCGCCTCGGGCGTGGAACACGCGGGGATCCGTACGGGCCTCAGATGGAAGCTGAGCGCGGCCATCGCGCTGGTCGGCGCGCTGGTGGCGATCGCGCTGAGCCTGGTCGTGCACAACGCCGCGCGGGTGTCGATGCTGGACAACGCGCGCGACCTCGCCGACGAACGCATCATGATCGCCCAGCGCAACTTCGAGCTGTCCGGGCGGATGAACTTCCCCAACACCAAGATCGACGACCCGGATCTGCCGGAGGCGCTGCGGGACCGGGTCGAGGTGGGCCAGCGGGCGACCTATGTGGCGGACCGGCCGGGTGGCACGCCGGACATATGGGCCGCCGTGCCGCTGAAGAACGGGCATGTGATGTCCCTGCACTCGGGCTTCACGGACCGCAGCTCGGACATCCTCCAGGACCTCGACCAGGCCCTGCTCATCGGGTCCATCGCGGTCGTCCTGGGCGGCAGCGCGCTCGGCGTGCTCATCGGCGGGCATCTGTCGCGGCGGCTGCGCAAGGCGGCGGTCGCTGCCCATCAGCTCGCGGGCGGCGAGACCGACGTACGGGTGCGGGACGCCATGGGCGGGGTCGTCCGGGACGAGACCGACGACCTGGCGAGCGCGGTGGACGCCATGGCGGACACGCTGCGGCAGCGTATAGAGGCGGAGCGGCGGGTCACCGCCGACATCGCGCACGAGCTGCGCACACCGGTGACCGGGCTACTGACCGCGGCCGAGCTGCTGCCGCCGGGGCGCCCGACCGAGCTGGTGCTGGACCGGGCGAAGGCCATGCGCACGCTCGTGGAGGACGTGCTGGAGGTGGCCCGGCTGGACGGGGCCTCGGAGCGGGCCGAGCTGCAGGACATCATGCTGGGCGAGTTCGTCGCCCGGCGGGTGACGGCCAAGGACCCGGCCATCGAGGTGCGGGTGGTGCACGAGTCGGAGGTCACGACCGACCCGCGGCGCCTGGAGCGGGTCCTGTTCAATCTCCTGGCCAACGCGGCCCGGCACGGCAAGCCGCCCATCGAGGTCACCGTCGAGGGCCGGGTCATCCGGGTCCGCGACCACGGCCCGGGCTTCCCCGAGGATCTGCTCGCCGAGGGGCCGAGCCGCTTCCGCACCGGCAGCACGGACCGCGCGGGCCACGGCCACGGTCTCGGTCTGACCATCGCGTCCGGCCAGTCCCGGGTCCTGGGCGCCCGTCTGACCTTCCGCAACGTCCGCACGCCCGGAACACCGGAGCAGCTGCCGGCCGAGGGCGCGGTGGCGGTCCTGTGGCTGCCGGAGCACGCGCCGACGAACACGGGGAGCTATCCGATGCTGCCGGGGGCGTAGGCGTGACGCGGCCTAAGGGCGTGCGGGGGCGTGCGGGCCCTGTGCGATCGGCATGACGAAGGCCCCCGGGCCGAACCCCAGGGGCCTTCGTGCGGTGCGGTCAGACGGACTCGGACACCGGCGCCTGCGCGGCCGGACCGTCCGCCTTGTCGTCGTCCGATGTCTTCGGTCCCGCTCCCTTCAGCGGCACCTCCTTGACGAAGACGGCCGCCGCGAGTGCGACCACGGCCACCACGGCTCCGAGCAGGAACGCCGAGTGGGTGCCTGCGGAGACCGCGTGCTGGTACGCCTCCCGGACCAGCACCGGAAGCTTCTGCAGGCTCTTCCAGTCGAGCTGCGCCGACTGCTCGGTCACCTTGGAGCCCAGGGCACCCGCGCGCTCGGTCATGACGTCCTGGACCCGGTTGTTGAACAGCGCGCCCATGATCGCGACGCCGAAGGAGGAGCCGAGGGTGCGGAAGAGCGTGGTGGACGAGGACGCGACGCCCATGTCCTTCATCTCGACGCTGTTCTGCGCGACCAGCATGGTGATCTGCATCAGACAGCCCATGCCGAGCCCGACCACGGCCATGAAGACACCGGAGGTGAGGCGGGAGGTGCCCGTGTCCATCGTGGAGAGCAGGTAGAGCCCGACGATCATCAGGGCGCTGCCGAGGACCGGGAAGATCTTGTACTTGCCGGTGTTGGTGGTGACCCGCCCGGCGACCATCGAGGTGACGAGCATCGCGCCGAGCATCGGCAGGAGCAGCAGCCCGGAGTTCGTCGCGGAAGCGCCTTGCACGGACTGCTGGTACAGCGGCAGGAAGAGCGTGGCCCCGAACATCACGAAGCCGGTGATGAAGCCGATGACCGACATCAGCGTGAAGTTGCGGCTGCGGAAGATGTGCAGCGGCACGACCGGTTCGGCGGCCTTCGTCTGCCAGAACACGAACCCGACGAGCGCGGCGACCCCGATGCCGATCAGCTCCATGATCCGCGCGGAGCTCCAGGCGTACTCCGTGCCGCCCCAGGTGGTGACGAGCACGATCGCGGTGATGCCGATGGTCAGCAGGGCGGCGCCCAGGTAGTCGATCCGCGCCTCGGACCGCTTCTTCGGCAGGTGCAGGACGACGCTGACGGCGGCCAGCGCGACGACGCCGAGCGGCAGGTTGATGTAGAAGGCCCAGCGCCAGCCCCAGTTGTCGGTGATGGTGCCGCCGACCAGCGGGCCGCCGATCATCGCCAGCGCCATGACGCCGGCCATCATGCCCTGGTACTTGCCGCGCTCCCGGGGCGGGATCAGATCACCGATGATCGCCATGACGCCGACCATCAGACCTCCGGCCCCGAGGCCCTGGACGGCACGGAAGCCGATCAGCTCGCCCATGTCCCGGGCCATGCCGCTGAGCGCCGAGCCGATCAGGAAGATGACGATGGACGTCATGAACGTGCCCTTGCGGCCGTACATGTCGCCGAGCTTGCCCCACAGCGGGGTGGAGGCCGCGGTGGCGAGGGTGTAGGCGGTGACGACCCAGGAGAGGTGTTCGAGCCCGCCCAGCTCACCGACGATCGTCGGCATCGCCGTACCGATGATCATGTTGTCGAGCATCGCGAGCATCATCGCGATCATCAGCGCGAGCAGCACGACCCGTACGCTCCTCGGCTGTTTCTCCCCGCTGCCGGCGCCGACCGCCGGTGTGTCCGTCGTGTCCGCCATCGCTTCCCACTCCCCCAGCTACCGCTACTCGCTTGCAGCTACCGCTACTTACTTGCCGACCGGCTAGTGACTACACTCGGAAGTTAGCTCCGGAACTAGCCGGGCGTCAAGTAAGTTTTATGGAAAGCGGGGCGGCGTAGGAGGATGGGCGGCACCATGGACGGCACCAGGCAGCGGCGCCGCGGGAACACCCGCCAGCGCATCCAGGACGTGGCCCTCGAACTCTTCGCGGAGCAGGGCTACGAGAAGACGTCCCTGCGCGAGATCGCCGAGCGCCTGGATGTCACCAAGGCGGCGCTCTACTACCACTTCAAGACGAAGGAAGAGATCCTCGTCAGCATCTTCGAGGACCTCACGCAGCCGATCGACGACCTGATCGAGTGGGGCCGGAGCCAGCCGCACACCCTCGACACCAAGCAGGAGATCGTCCGCCGTTACGCCGAGGCGCTGTCCCACGCGGCGCCGCTGTTCCGCTTCATGCACGAGAACCAGGCGACGGTGCGGGAACTGCGGATCGGCGACTCCTTCAAGGAGCGCATCCGCAGCCTGCGGGACACCATCATCGACCCGGACGCGGACCTGGTCGACCAGGTCCGCTGCGCCAGCGCGCTCTTCACGCTGCACGCCGGGATGTTCCTGCTCCAGGAAATGGAAGGCGACCCCGAGGAGAAGGACAAAGCCGTCCTCGAGGTCGCCACCGAGCTGGTGACCCGGGCCCACCGGGGAGCCGAGGGCTCCTAGCGGCACCGCCGGGTCAGGGGGCGGTCGTCAGACCTTCACGCCCTTGGCGCGCAGGAACTTCACCGGGTCGACGGCCGAGCCGTAGTTCGCGGTCGTACGGATCTCGAAGTGCAGGTGCGGACCGCTCGAGTTGCCGGTGCTGCCGGACTTGGCGATCTCCTGGCCGGTCTTGACTATCTGGCCGACGTTCACGGTGACCTTCGACAGGTGGGCGTACTGGGAGTACGTGCCGTTGCCGTGCTTGATCACGACGGCGTTGCCGTAGGCGGGGCCGTCACCGGCACCGTTGCCGCCGGCCTTGACCACGGTGCCGCCGTGGGCGGCGACGACCTGGGTGCCGCTCGGGACGGCGAAGTCCTGGCCGCTGTGCTTGTGCGCCCACATGCCGCCGTTCTGGGCGAAGCTCGCGGAGAGCTTGTACTTCTTCACCGGGTCGACCCAGGACGGCTTGGCCTTCTTGGCGGCGGCCTTCTTGGCAGCGGCCTTCTTCTCGGCCGCCTTCTTCGCGGCGGCGACCTGGGCGGCCTTCTCGGCCTTCACGGCCTCGGCCTTGGCGTGCTTGGCCTGGGCGGCGGCCTGCGCCTGGACGGCACTGGCGGCGCCGGACGCGGACGTGGTGTCGGCGGCGGACGCGACCCCGGCTCCCAGTGCGACCGAGACGCCAAGGCCGGCGGCCAGCACGGTCGCACGGGTGCGGAGCTGGGACGTACGGGAAGAACGGGACGTGACGCGCTGGGACATCGAAACCTCGTGTGGAAGGGGACGGAGAAACCACCCGGCGCACAGACGCTCGCCGAATGGCCATCCCTTGGTAACCCGAAGCCCGACAAACCCCAAAAAGCGTGATCTACGACTGAAGTTAGTAATTTGGTTCAGTGTTCCACGTCTCTTGACACAGCAGTCATAGGGGACGAATCAGCCCACTGCACTGCACTTTCCCCCATCCCGCGCGGCAAAAGTCCCTTTCCTCCCGGCCCGTCAGCAACTATTCCATCTAGTAACGGACATATCGCCTGTGCGCCATGTCACCGGAGGCCCTCTTCAGCCATTCCGGAAATGTGGCGCACGCCTCTAGGCACCTACCGTCCGGTAACCCTACGGTTCCCTTCGCGCCACCCTCGCCCACGAACATGCACACGACATGTTGCAGCGTCACGGACGTGAGAGGACCCCCCACCACATGCAGACCCGACGCCCCTGGTTGCACCGCGCATCAGTGACCGCCGTATCGGCGGCAGCCCTCGTGGCGATGGCCGCGCCGGCCGACGCCACGACCGCCACCCGTGCCTCCACGTCCGCCACCGCCGCCTCGACGTCCGCCGCGGCGAACGTCGACTACACCACCTGGCAAAAGGACTGCCAGGCGGTGATGGCCCAGGCGCTGCCCTATCTCAAGCAGCGGATCGCGGCCACCAAGCCGGGTGAGAAGCAGGCGATCGTCTTCGACATCGACAACACCACGCTGGAGACCGATTTCGGCTTCAGTTACCCGCAGCCGGCCAACAAGCCGGTCCTGGAGGCCGCCAGATACGCCCAGGAGCACGGTGTCGCCCTGTTCTTCGTGACCGCCCGCCCGGACATCGTCTACTCGTTCACCGAGTACAACCTCAAGCAGACCGGTTACCGGGTCTCCGGCCTCTACGTCCGGAACTTCATCGACCTCTTCAAGAACGTCGCCGAGTACAAGACGGCCCAGCGCGTCGACATCGAGAAGAAGGGCTACACGATCATCGCGAACATCGGCAACAGCGCCACCGATCTCTCGGGCGGTCATGCCGAGAAGACGTACAAGCTGCCGGATTACGACGGGCAGCTGTCGTAAAAGGCCGCAGGGCATGCGAAAGGGGCCGGTGCTTTTCAGCACCGGCCCCTCTCACTCAGCCGTGACGCTTACGCGTCCTTGCTCAGGTTCGGCCCGGATCCACCGGCCGCCTGCTCGATCGGCGGGACGTCCGGCAGAGCCGCCTTCTCCTCACCCCGGAAGGTGAAGGTCTTGGCCTCGCCCTCGCCCTCGGTGTCCACGACCACGATGTGACCGGGACGCAGCTCGCCGAAGAGGATCTTCTCCGACAGCGAGTCCTCGATCTCGCGCTGGATGGTGCGACGCAGCGGACGCGCACCCAGCACCGGGTCGTAGCCCCGCTGGGACAGCAGCTCCTTGGCGGACTGGGAGAGCTCGATGCCCATGTCCCGGTCCTTCAGGCGCTCGTCCACCTTGCCGATCATCAGGTCGACGATCTTGAGGATGTCGTCCTGACTGAGCTGCGGGAAGACGACCACGTCGTCGACGCGGTTGAGGAACTCGGGCCGGAAGTGCTGCTTGAGCTCGTCCTGGACCTTGTTCTTCATGCGCTCGTAGTTGGACTTCGTGTCACCCGAGGCCGCGAAGCCCAGGTTGAAGCCCTTGGAGATGTCCCGGGTGCCGAGGTTGGTCGTCATGATGATGACCGTGTTCTTGAAGTCCACGACCCGGCCCTGGGAGTCGGTCAGGCGACCGTCCTCCAGGATCTGCAGCAGCGAGTTGAAGATGTCCGGGTGGGCCTTCTCGACCTCGTCGAAGAGGACGACGGAGAACGGCTTGCGGCGGACCTTCTCGGTCAGCTGGCCGCCCTCCTCGTAGCCCACGTAGCCGGGGGGCGAACCGAAGAGCCGCGACACCGTGTGCTTCTCGCTGAACTCCGACATGTCGAGGGAGATCAGCGCGTCCTCGTCACCGAAGAGGAACTCGGCGAGCGCCTTCGACAGCTCGGTCTTACCGACACCGGACGGGCCGGCGAAGATGAACGAGCCACCGGGGCGCTTCGGGTCCTTCAGACCGGCACGCGTACGGCGGATCGCCTTGGAGAGCGCCTTGACGGCGTCCTTCTGGCCGATGACCCGCTTGTGGAGCTCGTCCTCCATGCGCAGCAGACGCGAGGACTCCTCCTCGGTCAGCTTGAAGACCGGGATGCCGGTCGCGGTCGCGAGGACCTCGGCGATCAGCTCACCGTCGACCTCGGCGACGACGTCCATGTCGCCGGCCTTCCACTCCTTCTCCCGCTTGGCCTTGGCGGCCAGGAGCTGCTTCTCCTTGTCGCGGAGGGAGGCGGCCTTCTCGAAGTCCTGCGAGTCGATCGCGGACTCCTTGTCCCGGCGGACGCCGGCGATCTTCTCGTCGAACTCGCGCAGGTCCGGCGGCGCGGTCATCCGGCGGATGCGCATCCGGGAACCGGCCTCGTCGATCAGGTCGATCGCCTTGTCCGGCAGGAAGCGGTCCGAGATGTACCGGTCGGCCAGCGTGGCGGCCTGGACCAGCGCCTCGTCGGTGATCGAGACGCGGTGGTGGGCCTCGTACCGGTCACGGAGACCCTTGAGGATCTCGATCGTGTGCGGCAGGGACGGCTCCGCGACCTGGATGGGCTGGAAGCGGCGCTCGAGGGCCGCGTCCTTCTCCAGGTGCTTGCGGTACTCGTCCAGCGTGGTGGCACCGATGGTCTGCAGCTCACCGCGGGCCAGCATCGGCTTCAGGATGGAAGCCGCGTCGATGGCGCCCTCGGCGGCACCCGCTCCGACCAGCGTGTGCAGCTCGTCGATGAACAGGATGATGTCGCCGCGGGTGCGGATCTCCTTGAGCACCTTCTTCAGGCGCTCCTCGAAGTCACCGCGGTAGCGGGAGCCGGCGACCAGCGCGCCGAGGTCCAGGGTGTAGAGGTGCTTGTCCTTGAGGGTCTCGGGCACCTCGCCCTTGACGATGGCCTGAGCGAGGCCCTCGACGACGGCGGTCTTGCCGACGCCGGGCTCACCGATCAGGACCGGGTTGTTCTTCGTACGGCGGGACAGCACCTGCATGACCCGCTCGATCTCCTTCTCGCGCCCGATGACCGGGTCGAGCTTGGACTCACGAGCGGCCTGGGTGAGGTTCCGGCCGAACTGGTCGAGGACCAGGGACGTGGAGGGCGTGCCCTCGGCAGGACCGCCGGCGGTGGCGGTCTCCTTGCCCTGGTAACCGGAGAGCAGCTGGATGACCTGCTGCCGCACCCGGTTGAGATCTGCGCCCAGCTTGACGAGGACCTGGGCGGCGACGCCCTCGCCCTCGCGGATCAGGCCGAGCAGGATGTGCTCCGTGCCGATGTAGTTGTGGCCCAGCTGAAGGGCCTCGCGGAGCGACAGCTCCAGGACCTTCTTGGCACGGGGGGTGAAGGGGATGTGCCCGGACGGGGCCTGCTGCCCCTGCCCGATGATCTCCTCCACCTGCTGGCGGACCGCCTCGAGCGAAATCCCGAGGCTCTCAAGGGCCTTGGCGGCGACACCTTCACCCTCGTGGATCAGGCCCAGGAGGATGTGCTCAGTGCCGATGTAGTTGTGGTTGAGCATCCGGGCTTCTTCCTGAGCCAGGACGACAACCCGCCGCGCGCGGTCGGTGAACCTCTCGAACATCGTTAATCGCTCCTCAGAGCGGTCAGGCAGTGGGGGGAACTTCCCCTCCCTGTCCTTCCGCAGCTTAGTCCCGCAAGCGGGGACCGCTCATTCCAACTGCCGACACCGTCGATGGCCTCCTGACCCCGAACGCCGACATCTGCTCCAACCCGATGGTGCGAGACGATGTTCCCGCAGGCCAGGCAGTTACCCCCATCGCCAGTACGCCGATGGCGAACGTGAGACGGCCTTTCCTGCGTGTCGCCCCCTCCCACTAGGGATGTCTTACCCGTAGAGCCCGGATGTCCATGCCGGGTGCCCCGGTTCCCTCCGCTACGGGCGAACAACCTTGCGCCTCCCGGCACCCCCCGCGCGCCCCCGTTTCGCCACTCTGTGCGCCCACGACGAAACCCAGCGTAACTCGCACGTCCTTCCGGCGGTTGCACTTGGCATGTTCGGCGCCCCGCACCCCGTGACCGCGTCCGCGCTCGTCCCGCTCCCCCGCCGGCCGCTCGACGAGAGCGGTCGGGTCCGGCGGTGGTACGAGGGGGAACTGGGCTGGCCGACGGTGCCCGGGGATCCGGTGCGGCTGGCGGCGGGCGTCCGCTTCGACGTCCTGGACGTGCCGACCGAGGCGGGCCACGCGGCGCTGCGGCGCCTGGAGCCGGGCTCTCCCGTGGCCGTACGGGGCGACCGTATGCGGCTGCTGGTGGCCGCGGGCAGCGCGGAGGAGTTGCCCGGGCTGCTGGAGTGGCTGGAGTGGGGGTCGCTGGCGCTCGACCTGGTCGCGATCGGCGCGGGCGGGTCCATGGAGGCGCCGGTGCCGGGCGGAGCGAGCGGGGCGGGTGAGAACGTGCCGCTGCCCGGCCAGAGGGCCTCGCAGGTGCCTCCCGGGGCGGCTGTGGCGCCGGTTCCCGACAGGGCCGGGCCGTTCACCGGCCGGCCGTGCTCCCCGGGCCGGGTCGGTTCCCAGGGGGCCGCCGTGTGGCTGCGGCCCCCCGAGCCGGGATGCGAGGTCGAGGCCTCGCTGCCGACGCTGTCGGCCTTGGGGGGCGGTGGGAAAGCCCCCGATCTCGTACGGCTGGTGGACACGGTGGCCACGCACTGCCACCGGGTCCGGCTGCGACGCGCGTGCGCCCCGCCGCCGGCCTTGCGTACGCAAGGTCAGTAGTGCCGCTGTTCAGCCGTTGGCCTTCTCGTAGGCCTCGCGGATGGTCGCGGGGACACGGCCGCGGTCGTTGACCTCGTAGCCGTTCTCCTTCGCCCAGGCGCGGATGGCCGCGGTGTCCTGGCTGCCGCTCGATGCCGCGCGCGCCTTTCCGCGCCCGCCCGAAGCACGGCCTCCGGTACGACGACCGCCCTTCACGTAAGGCTCGAGAAGGCCACGGAGCTTGTCCGCATTGGCGGTGGTGAGATCGATCTCGTACGTCTTGCCGTCCAGCGCAAACGTCACGGTCTCGTCCGCCTCGCCACCGTCGAGGTCGTCGACAAGAAGGACCTGAACCTTCTGTGCCACCGGATTTCCTTTCATCGATATCTTCAGGGCCGGGGAGAGTGCCGGCGTCCGCCGTATCGCCGTCCCCTGTTATATGCAGTACTGCAGTACGTCGGAAAGCAAACCGCTTTTGCCGGAAAAACACAAACCCTCGGCAGAGACCGGGAGCCCCGGCTCCGTCCGGAAACGTGCGCGTTTCGGACATAGGGCACCGGGGCAGGTGTCGATCCCCGAATCGCCGACGATCACAGATGCAGAAGCATCCGGCTGTTGCCCAAGGTGTTCGGTTTCACTCGTTCGAGACCGAGGAACTCCGCGACACCCTCGTCATAGGAACGCAGCAGCTCCGCGTAGACATCCGTGTCGACCGGCGTCTCACCGATCTCCACGAAGCCGTGCTTGACGAAGAAGTCGACTTCGAAGGTCAGACAGAAAACGCGACGAACGCCGAGCCAGCGGGCGGTGTGCAGCAACTTCTCCAGCAACTGGTGTCCGACGCCCGCGCCCTTCAGGCCGGGCTTCACCGCGAGAGTGCGCACTTCCGCGAGGTCTTCCCACATCACGTGCAGGGCGCCGCAGCCGACGACCTCCGCGTTGTCGTCCCGTTCCGCGACCCAGAACTCCTGGATGTCCTCGTAAAGCGTCACCGTTGCTTTGTCGAGCAGGTTGCCGCCGCGGACGTAGGCGTCAAGGAGACGGCGCACCGCCGGGACATCGCTGGTGCGGGCCCGTCGGACGGTGATGGCTTTTGCGGTGGCTTCTGGGCTCTTCGCGGACATGGGCGGACGCTATCGCCCGCCGCGGTCCTGAGCGGAGGCGGGGTTCTCGGGGACGGGGTTCTCGGGGGCCGGGGTCGAATCAGACGCTTCGGTCGGTTCCTGGGTTTCCGGGACCTGGGCGATGCGTACGGCATCGCGGAGAGCCTGTCGCTGTTCCTCGCTCATCATGCCGAAGAAGGCGACGAGAGCGGCGGCGGGGTTGTCGCTCTGCGACCAGGCGTCGTTCATCAGGGCCGCGGCGTAGGCGGCGCGTGTGGAGACCGCCTCATATCGATAGGCACGGCCTTCCGCCTCGCGGCGCACCCAGCCCTTCTGATGGAGATTGTCCAAAACGGTCATCACGGTGGTGTACGCGATGGACCGCTCCTTCTGAAGATCTTCCAGGACTTCTCGAACGGTCACCGGGCGGTTCCACTTCCACACCCGCGACATGACCGCGTCTTCGAGTTCTCCCAATGGGCGAGGCACAGCTCAGAACAATAGTGGGAGATCTCGGTAATGGCGTGGCGGACGTGCGCTTCAGCGGCGAACGGGAACAAAAAGGGCGTACGACTCGTAGCCGCGGGCCTCGCGGTGGGCGGGCCGCGCCGAGTCGTACGCCGTCGGCGGGGTGGGGCGGGGGTGGGTGCGCTCAGGCCTTCGGGGTGCTCGCGGAGGCCTGGCGGGCGCCCTCCACGCGCGCGAGGGCGGCGTCCACGGCCGCGTCCTCCTTGGCCTTGTTGGCGCCGCCCTGCGTCTTCACGATCACCCGGATCACGCCGATGAAGAAGACGGCCATGACGACCGGGGGCAGCAGCGCGGAGACATAGTCCATGGATCCAGGGTAGCCACGTCAGCCCGCGGCGAGCTGCTGGGGGTTCGCGGGTGGCGGCGGGGTGGGCTTGCGGCGCGGGAAGACCTCGCCCGGGGTGGGGATCGGGCGGCTGGGCTTCGGGGTGCCCGGGGCGGGGGCGGGGGTCGGAGCCGGGGCGGGCTTGGGGGCCGGTTTCGGGGCCGGCGGCTTGCGGGCGGGCTTCTTCTCGGGCGGCTGTCCTGGCGCGTCCTTGGCGGCGTCTCCCGGGGCGGAGAGGCCTCCCGGCAGGGCCAGCAGGCGGGTGCGGGCGGCGGGGACGGTGGGGGTGTCGGGACCGGCGGGAGCGGCGGGGGCCATCCGGGTGACCGGGTGGGCGGTTCGGGAGTGCTGCCGCGCGTGGGTGCGTACGTGCTGCTCGGCGAGCAGGCGGCAGCGGTCCAGGAGGGCGGCGGCGGTGGGGTTGCCGCGCAGCGCGCGGAGGGCGGTGAGGTCGTGGGGGTGGGGGCGGTAGCCGGCACCCAGGGCCTCGTCCAGGAGGGTGAGGTACCCGGCGGCGGTGCCGGGCAGGGCGGCGCGGTACCGGCCGAGGTCGGCCACGAGGAAGGCGCGCAGCCTGGCTCCCTCCCGCGTCGCCTCGTCGAGCGACTCTGCTAGGCGGAGGCAGTCCTGGACGTCGTCGGACGAGGCGGAGGTGGGGTGGAGGGCGAGGGCGAGAGCGCGGCGGAGCACACGCAGCTCCTCCACGCCGAACGCCATGCCGCCGCGGGATCCGTATGGCGTGGGCATGCGGCGACGATACGCGCTAATCAGACAAATTACGCATAGGGGATGGGTGTGGCGTGGGGGACCACTCGGGTGCGCGCGGCGCCTGCGCGGCGGCACCCCGCTCCGCAGGCGTCGCGGACCCACCCGGCTTCGGCGAAGAGACGCCGGGTGCCGGCTCACATACGGGACACGTTCCGCTCGTACACCAGCCGCAAGCCGATCAGCGTCAGCCACGGCTCGTGCTCGTCGATGACCGACGACTCGCCCAGGACCATCGGCGCGAGGCCGCCCGTCGCGATCACGGTGACGTCCTCCGGGTCCTCCGACAGCTCGCGCGCCATGCGGTTGACGACGCCGTCGACCTGGCCGGCGAAGCCGTAGATGACGCCCGACTGCATCGCCTCGACCGTGTTCTTGCCGATGACGCTGCGCGGCCGGGCCACCTCGATCTTGCGGAGCTGGGCGCCGCGGACGCCGAGGGCCTCGACGGAGATCTCGATGCCGGGCGAGATGACCCCGCCGACGTACTCGCCGCGCGCGCTGATCGCGTCGAACGTCGTCGCCGTGCCGAAGTCGACGACGATCGCGGGACCGCCGTAGAGCTCGACCGCGGCGACCGCGTTGATGATGCGGTCGGCGCCGACCTCCTTGGGGTTGTCCATGAGGATCGGGACGCCCGTCTTGACGCCCGGTTCGACGAGGATGGCGGGCACGTCGCCGTAGTAGCGGCGGGTCACCTCGCGCAGTTCGTGCAGGACCGAGGGGACGGTCGCGCAGATGGCGATGCCGTCGATGCCGTCGCCCAGTTCGTCGCCGAGCAGCGGGTGCATGCCCATCAGGCCCTGGAGGAGGACCGCCAGTTCGTCGGCGGTGCGGCGCGCGTCCGTGGAGATGCGCCAGTGTTCGACGATGTCCTCGCCGTCGAACAGGCCCAGGACGGTGTGGGTGTTTCCTACGTCGATCGTCAGCAGCATGACCCGTACCCGCCCTACTCCGCCGGCCGCAGGTCGAGGCCGATGTCCAGGATCGGCGAGGAGTGGGTGAGGGCTCCGACGGCCAGGTAGTCGACGCCGGTGTCCGCGTAGGCCTTGGCGTTGACGAGGGTCAGGCGGCCCGAGGCCTCCAGGGCGGCGCGGCCCTGGACGAGGGCCACCGCCTCCTCGCACTCGCCCGGCGTGAAGTTGTCCAGGAGGATCAGGTCGGCGCCGGCGTCCAGGACCTCGCGGAGCTGGTGCAGGGTGTCGACCTCGACCTCGATGGGGACGTCGGGGAAGCGGTCGCGGACCGCCTGGAATGCCTGGGCGACGCCGCCCGCGGCGACCACGTGGTTGTCCTTGACCAGGGCCGCGTCCGAGAGGGACATGCGGTGGTTGACGCCGCCGCCGCAGCGGACCGCGTACTTCTCGAGGCTGCGCAGGCCGGGGGTCGTCTTGCGGGTGTCGCGGACCTTGGCCTTGGTGCCGTCGAGGGTGTCCGCCCACGCGCGCGTGGCCGTGGCGATGCCCGACAGACGGCACAGGATGTTCAGCGCGCTGCGTTCGGCCGTGAGGAGGTCGCGGGTGCGGGTGGTGACGGAGAGGAGCTTCTGTCCCGCCTCCACGCGGTCGCCGTCCTCCGCGTGGCGTTCGATGGCCAGTTCCTCTTCGCAGACGACCGAGATGACGGCTTCCGCGATCCGGAGGCCGGCCACGACTCCCGCTTCACGCGCGGTGAAGTCGGCGGTGGCCACCGCGTCCTCGGGGATCGTCGCGACCGTCGTCACGTCCACGCCGTGGGCCAGGTCCTCCTGGAGGGCCACGTTGGCGATGTCCTCGATCTCGACGGGGTCGAGGCCCGCGTCGGCCAGGAGCTGGGCGAGTGCGGGGTCCAGGCCGCACTCCAGGTATGCCTCCTCGTCCGCGCCGCAGGCACAGCCGTCGCCGCAGCCTCCGGACGAGGCGAGGGGAAGGTCGGGGGTGGTCACGTCGGTCACTGCTCCTGGGGGGCCTGGGGCGGGAGGGTCGTAGGAAAGTCTGTGCTGTCCGTGGTGTGCACGGCCAGCGAGCGGTCCGGATTCAGGCGTACGACGATGTGGCGCCGCCAGGCGGTGTCGTCGCGCTCGGGGCGGTCCTCGCGCCAGTGGCAGCCCCGGGTCTCCTCCCGGAGCCGGGCGGCGGCGACCAGGACGCGGGCCACGCACAGGAGGTTGGTGGCCTCCCAGGTGTCGACGCCGGGCTCGGCGGTCTTGCCGTGCTCGGCGAGGGCGTCGCGGGCGTCGGTGTGCAGTCGCTGGAGCCGGTCGGCGGCCTTGTCCAGGGACCCGGCCGAGCGGAGCACGCCCGCGCCGTCGGTCATGATCCGCTGGATCGTGAAGCGGGCCTCCGCGGTGAGCAGCGGGTGCTCGGGGGTCTCCGGGTACGGGAGCGGCCGGGGCACGCGCGTGAGGAGGCCGTTCTCCGCGTGGCTCGCCGTGATGTCGGCGGCGATGCGCTCGGCGTAGACCAGGCCTTCGAGGAGGGAGTTGGAGGCCAGGCGGTTGGCGCCGTGCACGCCGGTGCAGGCGACCTCGCCGCACGCGTACAGGCCGGGGACGGTCGTACGGCCCTGTGCGTCGGTGCGGACGCCGCCGGAGGCGTAGTGGGCGGCCGGGGCGACCGGGATGGGCTCGGTGACCGGGTCGATGCCGTGGGCGCGGCAGGCGGCGAGGATCGTCGGGAAGCGGTGTTCCCACATCTCGGCTCCGAAGTGCCGGGCGTCGAGGAACATGTGCTCGGCGTCCCGCTCCTGCATACGGCGCGTGATGCCCTTGGCGACGATGTCGCGCGGGGCGAGTTCGGCCAGTTCGTGCTGCCCGAGCATGAAGCGCACGCCGTCGGCGTCGACCAGGTGCGCGCCCTCGCCGCGCACCGCCTCGGAGACCAGGGGCTGCTGGCCCTCCGCGTCGGCGCCCAGGAAGAGGACGGTCGGGTGGAACTGGACGAACTCCAGGTCGCTCACCTCGGCACCCGCGCGCAGCGCCAGGGCCACGCCGTCGCCCGTCGAGACGGACGGGTTGGTGGTCGCGGAGAAGACCTGGCCCATGCCGCCGGTCGCGAGGACCACGGCGGGTGCGTGGACCGCGCCCACGCCGTCGTGCTGGCCCTCCCCCATGACGTGCAGGGTGACGCCCGCGGTGTGGCCCTCGGCGTCCGTGAGGAGGTCCAGGACGAGCGCGTTCTCGACCGTGCGCACACCCCGCGCGCGTACCGCGTCGACCAGGGCGCGGGAGATCTCGGCGCCGGTGGCGTCACCGCCCGCGTGGGCGATGCGGCGGCGGTGGTGGCCGCCCTCGCGGGTGAGTTCGAGGGCGCCCTCGGAGGACTCGTCGAACCGGGCGCCGGTCTCGATGAGACGGCGTACGGCGTCGGGGCCCTCGGTGACGAGGATGCGGACCGCTTCCTCGTCGCACAGGCCCGCGCCCGCGACCAGGGTGTCGTCGAGGTGCTGTTCGGGGGTGTCGCCCTCGCCGAGGGCCGCGGCGATGCCGCCCTGGGCCCAGCGGGTGGAGCCGTCGTCGAGGCGGGCCTTGGTGACGACGACGGTCTTCAGGCCCGCGGCCTGGCAGCGCAGGGCCGCGGTCAGGCCGGCGACGCCCGAGCCGACGACGACCACGTCAGCGGCGATGGACCAGCCGGGCGCCGGCGCGTGCAGTCGTATGCCTGTGCTGGTCACGAGGCGGCTCCGAAGGTTCCGAAGGTGAGGGGGAGATTGTCGATCAGCCGGGTCGCCCCGACCCGGGCGGCCACGGCGAGGACCGCCTCGCCGGTGAAGTCGTGCCCGATCTCGGTGAAGTCGGACGGGTCGACCAGGGCGAGGTAGTCCAGGGCCAGCGGCGGATCGAGGCGGGCGGCCTCGTCCAGGACCTGACGGGCGGCCGCGCGGACGGCCGCCGGGCCGCCCGGGACGGCCGTCGCCACGGCGTGCGCGTCGGCCGCCGCGCGGGACTCGCCGATGGCGCTGAGCGCCTCGGCACGCGCGCGCGTGGCGGGCACCTCACGGGCCCGGGCCCGCAGCGCCTCCTGCGCGGCATGCCGGTCCTGGCCCGCGAACAGGGCGCTGGACAGCGCGAGGGCGGTGCGCCGCTCGGCGGCCGAGAGGTAGCGGTTGCGGCTGGACAGGGCCAGGCCGTCGTCCTCGCGGACGGTGGGGACGCCGACGATCTCCACGCCGAAGTTCAGGTCCCGGACCATGCGGCGGATCAGGGCGAGCTGCTGGGCGTCCTTCTGGCCGTACAGGGCGACGTCGGGGCGGGTCAGGTGCAGCAGCTTGGCGACGACCGTGAGCATGCCGTCGAAGTGGCCCGGGCGGGAGGAGCCCTCCAGACGCTCGCCCATGGGGCCCGCGGTGATACGGACCTGGGGCTCGCCGCCGGGGTACACCTCGTCCGCCGAGGGGGCGAACACGACGTCCGCGCCGGACTCCTGGGCGAGCTCGATGTCGGCGTCCAGGGTGCGCGGATAGCGGTCGAGGTCCTCGCCCTGGCCGAACTGCAGCGGGTTGACGAAGACGGTGACGACGACCTCGCCGTCCGGTCCCGCGATGCCGCGCGCGGTGCGGATGAGTGTGGCGTGGCCCTCGTGCAGGGCACCCATGGTCATCACCACGGCGCGGCGGCCCGCCCGCACGCGTGCGTGCAGCTCGTCGGCGGTGCTCAGCAGGGTGGTGGTCATCGGGCGTCCCCTCCGGTGCCATCGGTGCCGTCGGTGCCGTCAAAGCCGTCGCTCGCGTCGGCGAGTACCCCGAGGAGGTCCTCGGCGAGCTCCGGCTTCAGCAGGCCGTGGGCCAGGGCCCGGTCGGCGGTCGCGCGGGCCATCGCCAGATAGCCCGCGACGGTCCCCGGGGCGTGCCGGCGCAGCTCGGTGACGTGGGCCGCGACGGTGCCCGCGTCGCCGCGCGCGACCGGGCCGGTGAGGGCCGCGTCGCCGGAGCGCAGGGCGTTGTCCAGGGCCGCGCCGAGCAGCGGCCCGAGCATCCGGTCGGGGGCGGCGACCCCGGCCTCGCGCAGCAGGTCCAGGGACTGGGCGACCAGGGTGACCAGGTGGTTGGCACCCAGGGCGAGCGCCGCGTGGTAGAGCGGCCGGTTCGCCTCGGCGATCCACTCCGGCTCGCCGCCCATCTCGATGACGAGGGCCTCGGCGGCCAGCCGCAGCTCCTCGGGCGCGGTGACGCCGAAGGAGCAGCCGGCCAGCCGCTGGACGTCCACGGGCGTGCCGGTGAAGGTCATCGCGGGGTGCAGGGCCAGCGGCAGGGCGCCCGCGCGCAGGGCGGGGTCGAGCACCCGGGCGCCGTAGCGGCCCGAGGTGTGGACGAGCAGCTGTCCCGGCCGTACGGACCCCGTGTCGGCGAGTCCGGCGACCAGGTCGGGCAGGGCGTCGTCCGGAACGGTCAGCAGGACCAGGTCGGAGCGCTGGAGCACCTCGGCGGGCGGCAGCACGGGCACGTCGGGCAGCAGTTGCGCGGCGCGGCGCCGGGAGGTGTCGGAGACCGCGGAGACGGCGACCGGGCGGTGCCCGGCGAGTTGCAGGGCCGCGGCCAGTGCGGGTCCCACGCGGCCGGCGCCGACGACGCCGACGGTGAGCCGCGCGGGGCGGTCCTTGGGCTCTGGCTGTGGGGTTGTGTTCACTCGACGGCGGCCTTCCCGTTCCAGTCCGCTCCGGGTACCGGACGATTTCTCGTCATGTTAACGCGATCGGTTCGAGGGGTGTTCGGTCGTCCACAGGGTGTGCGGAAATGCGGATGCTCGCACGCATGTGCGCGGGGCAGGATCCGGGCATGACTGACACGACGGAACGTGACGAGCGGGCGACCGGGCAGGAGACGGACCAGGAGCGGCGCGCACGGCTCCGTGCGCGGCGGATGGCCGCCCATCGCAGCGCACGGCGGGTGTTCGCGCGCTTCGCCTTCCACAAGACGCTCCGGGAACGTCTGGCGGAGCTGGACGCGGCGGAGGGCGTCCACGACCTGGACGAGCTGTCCGACGTGTACGGCGACGGGGTCGTCGAGGCGCTGGAGGCGAAGGTCGCCGGGCTGCTCGGCACCGAGGCCGCCGCGTTCTTCCCGACGGGCACGATGGCCCAGCAGGTGGCCCTGCGCTGCTGGGCGGGCCGCACCGGCAACCCGACCGTCGCCCTGCACGCGCTCAGCCATCCCGAGGTGCACGAGCGGAACGCGTTCAGCGAGGTCGGCGGCCTGCGCCCGGTACGTCTGACGGACGAGCCGCGGCTGCCCACCGCCGCCGAGGTGCGCGACTTCGAGGAGCCCTTCGGGGCGCTGATGCTGGAACTGCCCCTCAGGGACGCCGGTTTCGTGCTGCCGTCCTGGGAGGAGCTCACGGAGGTGGTGGAGGCCGCGCGGGAGCGGGACGCGGTGGTGCACTTCGACGGGGCCCGGCTGTGGGAGTCCACCGTCCACCTCGGCCGGTCCCTGGAGGAGATCGCGGGCCTGGCGGACAGCGTCTATGTGTCGTTCTACAAGTCCCTCGAGGGGCTCGGCGGCGCGGCGCTCGCCGGCCCGAAGGAGCTGGTGGAGGAGTCGAAGACCTGGCGGCACCGGTACGGCGGCCAGGTCTTCCAGCAGTTCCCCACCGCCCTGTCGGCGCTGGCCGGTCTGGAGCGGGAGCTGCCCCGGCTGCCCGAGTACGTCGCCCACGCGCGCGTGGTGGCCGCCGCCCTGCGCGAGGGGTTCGCGGCGGCCGGGGTGCCGTGGGCGCGGGTGTACCCGGAGGTACCGCACACCCACGACTTCCAGGTCTGGCTGCCGTACGAGGCGGACATCCTCATGGAGGCGTCGGTCCGGACGGCCGAGGAGACGGGCGTCTTCCTGTTCGCCGCCGCCTGGAGCCGGGGCGGTCCGGGCCTGGCCATGACGGAGGTGTGCGTGCGGTCCCCGGGGCTGGAGTGGACCGCCGAGGACGTGAAGACGGCGGTGACGGACTTCGTCGCCCGGTTGCCCGAGGAGGGCGGCGGCCGGTAAGGGCCGCCGGTAGGGGCAGAGCAGGGCTGCCGGGAACGGACGGCGGAGGCGGGCCGCCGCAGGGGGGGAGGGCCGGGCGGTCGGCCGGGCGTCAGGCCTTCGGCCAAGCGGTCGGCCGGGCGGTCAGGTGGTGAAGCCGCGTCGGGGACGCAGCCAGCGGGACAGGGCGTGTCGGATCCGGGTCCGGCCATAGGCCGGGCGGCCGGAGAGGACCGCGCGGAAGCGGCGTTCCTCGCGCCACTCGCGGATGACCTGACGGTCGTGTGTGCCGGGCGCGGGCGGGGCGGGCTCGCCGTGCTGCTGGGCGCGGTAGAGGTCGAGGAGGTGCTGCTGCGTGATGCTCATGAGGAATCGCCTCGGCAGGTCGGGGTGATGGGGGGTCCGAAGGGCTCCGCGGCTGCCCCGGTGCTCCCACCCTGCGCCCGCGCCCGGGGCGACGTCGCGTCGATTGACGACGCCCGTCAATCGACGGGGGCGTTGTCAGTGACGGGGTGCACCATGAGGGCATGAGCGTGCACATCGACATCGCGGGGCTGCGGCCGGAGGAGATCGCCGTCGTGCCCTCCCCGCTGGCCGAGCTCGGCATGGCGCTGCACGCGCTGTCCGAGCCGGGGCACCATCCGGGTCTCCAGGGCTGGGTGACGGGCGTGACCGCGCGCCTCGACCCGCATCTGGCCGACCGGATGTGCGAGGCCGACTTCCTGTGGCGGTCGACGTTCTCGGACCTGTTCATGCCCTTCGCCGGCGTCCCGGGCGGCGGAACGCTCCCGGGCGGCACGCTCGCCGAGGAGCTGGACCGCCTCGACAAGCTGTCGGACGAGCAGTTCGTGGACGCGGCAATGGAGTTCACCTGTGCCCTCGGGTACGGCTCGTGCGGGCCCACCGCGCTGTCCGACCCCGAGGTGCGCCGCCGCGCCCTGGACCTGGCCGCCGCGCGCGGGCCCCAGCAACTGCGGTTCAGCCGACGGCTGCTGGCCGACCCGCCCTCGATCCGGGCCTGGCTGCGGCAGTTCCTCCAGGACTGCGACGAGGCGTTCTTCGCGGAGGCCTGGTCCCGGCTGCGCCATCAGCTCGCGGCGGACGCGCGGCTGAAGACGGACCTCTTCCGGCGCAAGGGCATGGCCGAGGCGCTGGCCGCGGTGTCCCCGGCGATCACCCTCGACGAGGCGGCCGCCCGGATCACGGTCGACAAACTGGGCGACGACGACGGCACGTCCACGGGTGACGGCGGTCTGCTGCTCGTCCCGACGAGCCTGGGCTGGCCGCATCTGATGGTCCTGCACCGGTACGGCTGGCAGCCGGTGCTGCACTACCCGGTCGGCTCCCCCGAGCTCGCCGCCCCGCCCAATCTCGAACAGCTCGCCCTGCGCATGACCGCGCTGTCCCACCCCGTGCGGATGCGGATCTGCCGCAATCTGGCCCGCAGCGCCTACACCACGGGCGAGCTGGCGCAGGTGCACGGCATGACGGCCCCGGAGATATCCCGGCACCTGGCCGTGCTGAAGAAGGCGGGCCTGCTCACCACCCGCCGCCGCGGGCGTTACGTCCTGCACCAGCTGGATGTGACGGTGGTGGCCCGGCTCGGCAGCGAGTTCCTGGAGGGGATCCTCCGGTAGAGGGGATCCGCGGAGAGCCGAGGGGAGCAGCCGGGCAGAGCCGGCCGGCCGCCGCCCGGCTCAGCCGTGCCCGCCGGCCCGTACCAGCCCCGTCTCGTAGGCCAGCACCACGACCTGCACCCGGTCCCTGAGGCCCAGCTTGGTCAGGATGCGGCCCACGTGCGTCTTCACGGTCGCCTCGGACAGCACGAGCCGGGCCGCGATCTCGCCGTTGGACAGGCCCTGCGCGACCAGCACCATGACCTCGCGCTCGCGGCCGGTGAGCCGCTCCAGCTCCTGGTGCTGGGGCTGCTTCGCGGTGCCCGGCAGCATCGGTGCGAAGCGGTCCAGGAGCCGTCGGGTGGTGGAGGGCGCGACGACCGCGTCCCCGCTGTGCACGGCGCGGATCGCGGCGAGCAGCTCACCGGGCGGCACATCCTTGAGCATGAAGCCGGAGGCGCCCGCCTTCAGCCCGGAGAATGCGTACTCGTCGAGGTCGAAGGTGGTCAGGATGAGCACCTTCGGCGGGTCGGTGTCGGCGCAGATCCGGCGGGTCGTCTCCACCCCGTCGAGCTTCGGCATGCGGACGTCCATCAGCACCACGTCGACCTCGGTCGACCGCAGCACCTGGAGGGCCTCGACACCGTCGCCCGCCTCCGCCACGACCTCCATGTCCGGCTGGGCGGCGAGCACCATCCGGAACCCGGTGCGCAGCAGCACCTGGTCGTCGACGAGCATCACGCGGATCGTCATCGGGTCCTCTTCCAAGTCTCTTGTACAGATGGGGGCGTTACAGGTGTCAGCGAAGGGCGTGTGTGCCGAGGTCAGTTGGCGGGCTTGAGCGGCAGCAGCGCGCTGATGCGGAATCCTCCGCCCGGGCGCGGTCCGGCGTCCAGGGTGCCGCCGACCATGCCGATCCGCTCGCGCATGCCGATGAGGCCGTGGCCCTGGCCGTCGAAACCGCCCTCCTCGTACAGCTCGTGCGGGGCGCCCTTGCCGTCGTCCTCGACGAGCAGGCCGAGGCCGTCGTCGAAGTACACCAGGCGCACGCTCGCGCCCGCGTTGGGCCCGCCGTGCTTGCGGGTGTTGGTGAGCGCCTCCTGCACGATGCGGTACGCCGTGAGCTCGACGCCGCTGGGCAGCGGCCGGGGGGTGCCCTCGACCTTGAAGTCGACGGGGAGTCCGGAAGTACGGCACTGCTCGACGAGGTCCTCGATCTGCTGGACGTCGGGCTGCGGCACGTACTCGCCGGCCTCCTGGTGCTCCCCGGTGCGCAGCACGCCGAGCAGGCGGCGCATCTCGGCGAGGGCCTGGCGGCCGGTGGAGGAGATGGTCTCCAGGGCCTTCTTCGCCTGGTCCGGAGCCGCGTCGAGGACGTAGGCGGCGCCGTCGGCCTGAACCACCATCACCGAGACATTGTGCGCGACGACGTCGTGCAACTCGCGTGCGATCCGGGCGCGTTCGGCGGCGACGGCGACCTTGGACTGGGCCTCGCGCTCCTTCTCCAGGCGGGCGGCCCGCTCCTCCAGCTGCGCGAAGTAGGCGCGGCGGGTGCGGATGGAGTCGCCGAGCACCCAGGCGAGGGCGAAGGGCACGGCCATGAAGACCGTCAGGGCGATGTTGCCCACGACGTTCGTCTGGTCGCTCGGCCAGCGCAGCTGGGACACGGGGGCCGCGCACAGACCGGCGCCCAGCGCGAAGCGGGAGGCCCAGCGCGCGCCCTCGGCCGCGACCGTGTAGACGATCACCAGCAGGGCGAAGTCGGCCGGACCCCGCTCCACGTCGGTGATCAGCTGGGCCACCCCGACCGCGGTCGCGAGCAGCAGCATCTTCTCCGGCAGACGGCGGCGCAGCGCGACCACCAGGCACAGCAGCAGCGTGAGCGGAAGGGCGACGGCCACTGAGCCGGGTCCGCCCGCCACTCCGCCGACCACGGAAATCCCGAGGAGGACCACGGCCCAGGAGCCGTCGACCCACATCGGGTGCCTGCGGAGGAAGTCATAGAGGCGCTGCACGTAACCCAGCGTAGGGAAGCGCGATAGGTGCAGGGGTCAACCGGAGGACCGATCCGCACCGGTCGCGTGTACTCCGCAAGGTGGAGTTGCGTTCGTTGTGTGCGCTTACCCTGACCCGGTGACACCAGGTACGAGGCCCGAGTTGCCCGAGTGGCGTGGGTGGCGAGCGGCGACGGACGAGGCGTTGTACGGGCCCGGTGGGTTCTACCGGCGTGCGGAGGGGCCGGCCGGGCACTTCCGTACGTCCGTGCACGCGTCGTCGCTGTTCGCCGGGGCCGTGGCGCGGCTGCTGTGCCGGGTCGACGAGGCGCTGGGGCGGCCCGCGGTGCTGGACTTCGTCGACATGGCGGCCGGGCGGGGCGAGCTGGCCGGCGGGGTGCTCGCCGCGCTCCCGGCGGAGGTGGCGGCCCGCACGCGCGCGTACGCCGTCGAGCTCGCCGGGCGGCCCGCCGGGCTCGATCACCGGATCGAGTGGCTGGCCGCGCCCCCGGAGGGGTCGAGGGGGCTGCTGTTCGCCAACGAGTGGCTGGACAACGTGCCGGTGGAGGTCGCGGAGGTGGACTCCGCGGGCACGGCCCGGCTGGTGCTGGTCCGGGAGGACGGGAGCGAGCGGCTCGGGGAGCCGGTCGACGGGGATCAGGCACGGTGGCTGCGGCGGTGGTGGCCACTGTCCGGCGAGCCGGGGCTGCGG
The DNA here is from genome assembly GCF_042671245.1 of Streptomyces sp. NPDC057099. Classification (NCBI taxonomy): domain Bacteria; kingdom Bacillati; phylum Actinomycetota; class Actinomycetes; order Kitasatosporales; family Streptomycetaceae; genus Streptomyces; species Streptomyces sp. NPDC057099. Next base: position 49,774 of record NZ_JBHUTX010000028.1, on the reverse strand, counting down.
GCCGAGATCGGCCTGACCAGGGACGAGGCCTGGGCCTCGGCGGTCGCCACGCTCGACCGGGGGCTCGCCGTCGCCGTGGACTACGCGCACACGGCGGACGCCCGGCCGCCGTTCGGGACGCTCACCGGGTTCCGGGAGGGCCGCGAGACCGCGGCCGTACCGGACGGCTCCTGCGACCTCACCGCCCATGTCGCGCTCGACGCGTGCGCACTGCCCGGCGGGCGGCTCCTCCCCCAGCGAGAGGCGCTGCACGCCTTGGGCGTGACCGGCGCACGCCCCCCGCTCACGCTCGCGTCCACCGACCCCGCCGCCTACGTACGCGCCCTCGCGAACGCCGGGGAGGCCGCCGAGCTCACGGCGGCGGGAGGACTGGGCGACTTCGGGTGGCTGGTGCGGCCGGTCGGCATCCCAGATGTGCTCCGCGAGCGAGGCGCGTGAGGCGCGTGAGGCCTACTTGTCGATGTCCCCGACCACGAAGAACATCGACCCCAGGATCGCCACCATGTCCGCGACCAGCGTCCCCGGAAGCAGCTCCGTCAGCACCTGGATGTTGTTGTACGAGGCCGAGCGCAGCTTCAGCCGGTACGGGGTCTTCTCACCCTTGCTGACCAGGTAGTAGCCGTTGATGCCGAGGGGGTTCTCGGTCCAGGCGTAGGTGTGGCCCTCGGGTGCCTTCAGCACCTTGGGGAGCCGCTGGTTGACCGGCCCGGGCGGCAGCTCCGCGAGCCGGTCGAGGCAGGCGTCGGCCAGGTCGAGCGCGTTGTGCGTCTGCTCCAGGAGGCACTCGAAGCGGGCCAGGCAGTCGCCCTCCTGCCGGGTCACCACCTTCAGGACGTCGCCCAGCTCGCCGTAGGCCAGGTACGGCTCGTCCCGGCGCAGGTCGAAGTCGACGCCCGAGCCGCGCCCGATCGGCCCGCTGACCCCGTACGCGTGCACGGCCTCGGGCGTGAGCCGGCCGACGCCCCGGGTGCGGCCCCGGAAGATCTCGTTGCCGAGCACCAGGTCGTCGAACCGGTCCATCCGCGAGCGCACGTCCGCGACGGCGGCACGCGCGCGCGTGGTCCACCCGGCCGGCAGGTCCTCCTTGAGGCCGCCGACACGGTTGAACATGTAGTGCATCCGCCCGCCGGAGACCTCCTCCATGACGTGCTGGAGTTCCTCGCGCTCCCGGAAGGCGTAGAAGATCGGGGTGATCCCGCCGAGCTCCAGCGGGTACGAGCCGAGGAACATCAGGTGGTTGAGCACCCGGTTCAGCTCGGCGAGCAGCGTGCGCAGCCACACCGCGCGCTCGGGGACCTCCATGCCGAGCATCCGCTCCACGGCGAGGACCACGCCCAGCTCGTTGGAGAACGCCGACAGCCAGTCGTGGCGGTTGGCCAGCATGATGATCTGGCGGTAGTCGCGCGCCTCGAAGAGCTTCTCGGCGCCGCGGTGCATATAGCCGATCACCGGCTCCGCGTGCGTGATGCGCTCGCCGTCCAGGACGAGCTTCAGCCGCAGCACGCCGTGCGTGGAGGGATGCTGGGGGCCGATGTTGAGCACCATGTCGGTGCTCTCCGCGGCGCCGCCGATTCCGACCATGGTCTCCGTCGTAGGAGTCATGGACACAGTCTCTCCTACGTACGCTGGCCTCATGGATACGGGGAGTGCGCGGGAGACGGAGCCGACGGCGGCCGTCGAGGGCACGGCGGGGGCGGACGGGGACGGGCCGGTGTGGATCGCGCTGCCGCCCGGGCTGCTGAAGATGCGGCGGTTGCTGCTGGTGGTGTGGCTGGGGCTGATCGCCCTGGCCGCCGGGTTGCTGCCGGGCCTGCTGGCCGGGCCCGCCTGGGCCGTCTTCGCGGTGCTGCCGCTGGCGCTGATGGCCTGGGGCTGGGTGATGATCGACCGCAACTGGCGTTCCTGGCGGTACGCCGAGCGCGCCGACGACCTGCTGATCAGCCGGGGCGTGCTGTGGCGTGAGGAGACGGTCGTGCCGTACGGGCGGATGCAGCTGGTCGAGGTCACCTCCGGGCCCGTCGAGCGGCACTTCGGGCTGTCCAGCGTGCAGTTGCACACGGCCGCCGCGGCCACCGACGCGACCATCCCCGGCCTGGACCCGGCCGAGGCGGAACGACTGCGCGACCGGCTCACCGAGCTGGGCGAGGCCCGATCGGCGGGACTGTGACGACCCCAGAGAGCGCCGAGACCGGCCGGGCCACCGGGACCACCGGGGCTACCGAGGCTACGGGGACCACCGATGCCAACGGGACCGCCGAGGCGACGAGGGCCACGGGGACCGCCGAAGCCAACGGTCCCACCGAGGCGACGAGGGCCGCAGGGGCCACCGAGGCCGCGGGGACCACCGAAGCCAACGGGACCGCCGAGGCGACGAGGGCCGCAGGGGCCACCGAGGCCGCGGGGGCCACCGAAGCCAACGGACCCACCGACGCGACGAAGGCCGCAGGAGCCACCGAGACCGCCGAGGCCACCAAATCCCCAGGAGCCACCAAACCCCCAGGGGCCACCGAGACCGACAGGGTCACCGAGGCCACCAACCCCGCCGCCGGGACCACCGCCAAGGCCGACAGCGCCACCGAGGCCGCCCATCCCTCCGAGCCCACCGAGCCCCCCAAACCCACTACCGCCCTGCCCGAGCGGCGGCTGCACCCCGTCACCCCGCTGCGGCGGGCCTGGGCGCCGGTCGCCGTGGTCATCGGATGGGCCGTGCACGACCCCGACGGGGCGCAGCGCCATCTGACCCGGCTGACGACGACCACGCTGCTGATCGGCCTCGCCGTCATCGTCCCGGCCGCCGCCCTCTACGGTTTCTGCTCCTGGTGGTTCACGCACTTCGCGGTGACCGACACCGAACTGCGCATCCGCACCGGCCTGGTGTTCCGCCGCACCGCGCACATCCGGCTGGAGCGCATCCAGGCCATCGACATCACACAGCCGCTGCTCGCCCGGGTCGCTGGCGTCGCCAAGCTGAAACTCGACGTCATAGGAACCGACAAGAAGGACGAACTGGCCTTCCTGGGCGCGGACGAGGCCCGGACACTGCGGGCCGAACTGCTCGCCCGGGCGGCCGGATTCGCACCCGAGACCGCACACGAGGTCGGCGAGGCACCGTCCCGGCAGCTGCTCCGCGTGCCGCCCGGCGTCCTGGCCGTGTCACTGGTGCTGACGGGGGCCACCTGGGGATCGCTGGCCGCGGCGCTCGTCGTACCGCCGGTGCTGTGGCTGTTCACCCACAGCCTGTGGACAGTTCTCGCGGTCGCCCTGCCGCTGCTGGGCGCGGCGGGCGCGAGCAGCGTGGGGCGTTTCGTCGCCGAGTACGACTGGACGGTGGGCGAGTCGCCCGACGGACTGCGCATCGACCACGGTCTGCTGGACCGGGCCCACGAGACGGTGCCGCCGGGCCGGGTGCAGACCGTGCGGATCGTGGAGCCGCTGCTGTGGCGGCGGCGCGGCTGGGTGCGCGTGGAGCTGGACGTGGCGGGCTCGTCCAACTCCGTGCTGGTGCCGGTCGCTCCGCGAGAACTCGCGGAGACCGTCGTCGCGCTGGTACTGCCCGGGGTGACCGTGCCGGAGAGCGCGGCCCTGTCGCCGTCGCCGCGCCGCGCCCGGTGGTGCGTGCCGGTGTGGTGGCGGGGGTACGGACTCGCGGTCACCGACGCGGTGTTCGCGGCGCGCTCCGGGCTGCTGGCACGGAGCCTGGCGCTGGTGCCGCACGCCAAGGTGCAGAGCGTACGGATGACGCAGGGGCCCTGGGAGCGGGCCCGGGGCGTGGCCGACGTGTGTGTGGACACCGGCGCGAACAAGGTGGTGAGGGCGCGGCTGCGGGACGCGGACGAGGCACGCGAGTTGCTGGCCCGGCAGGCGGAGCGGTCCCGGACCGGGCGCAGGGACGCGCTGCCGGACCGCTGGATGGCGTGACCGGCCGAGAACCGAGAGGCGCGGGCTTCAGGAAACCGCGCTGCGCAGCCCCTGTACGTCGATCTGTTCCGTCTCGTCGTGCGCGGTCAGGTCGATGACCTGGCCGATCCCGCGCGACTCCTCGTCCGCGGGCTTGTACCGGGCCTCGGCCTCGGCCTTGTGCAGGGCGAGGGCCTCCTGGCCGACGACATCCGCCAGGTCCTCGTTCTGCACGGCCTCCAGGGCGGCGCGCGACGTCTCCTGCTTCGTACCGAAGAAGTCGAACCCGCCCTCGGCGCGCGGGCGCCGCGCCGGCGTCTGCGGGGCGACGGCCACGGCGGGCGGCACGGTGTAGTGGCGGCTGGGAGCGGCGGGCTGCGAAAGCCGCTCGGACTCGGCACCGGCCCCGGTGGAGGCGTCGGCCCCGGATTCGGCCCGGGTCGAGGTGTCGGCCCGGGTGGCAGTGTCGGCGGTCGCGTGCTCGTGCCCGTCCACCGCCTCGGACCGCTCCTGCGACTCGTCCTCGTGCGACGACTCCCGCCGGTCCGGCTGTTCGTCCTTCCCCTGCTGCGCGGGCTCGTCCTCGTCGTCCTCGGGGGCGCCGTCACCATCGCCGTCCGGGCCGCCGTCCGGGCCGCCGTCCGGGTCCGGTGCCGCGTCGCCGTCGAACCGGGCGAGCGCGGCCGCCGCACGCAGGAACAGCCGGGAGCCCTCCGGCGAGAAGACGGCCGGAACCGCCGGCTCCTCCTCGACGGTCAGATCCTCGACCGCCGCGGCGGGTGCCTCTTCCGTCTCCGCCGAATCCGCCGAATCCGCCGAATCCGCCGAATCCGCCGGCTTCGCCGCCCCCGCGGGCAGCGCGGCCCGCACCGGCACCGTCGCCTCGATCTCGAGCACCCGGCGTTCCTCCAGGACGCTCGCGCGCTCGGTCTCCGACGTGGCGTACCGGCGCAGCAGCGCGGCGTGTTCGTTGCGCAGCCCGGCCAGTTCCGTGCGCTTGGCGCGCAGCCGCTGCTCGAGCTTCACGCGCAGCTCACGGGACTCCTCGAGGTCGCCCTCCAGTTCGGCGACGCGCTCCTCGAAGCGCCACTCGTCGCTCGCGCGCCCGCGCGTGAGGTCGGCGACGCGCTTGCCCGCCTGGCTGTCCCAGCGGCGCAGCACGACCGCGCCGACGACCGCCGTCGCCGCGGCGGCCGCGGCCAGACCGCGGAGCGCCATCGGATCCGTGAACACCCAGGGCCCCAGGGCGCAGACGAGGGAGACGCCTGCGATCGCCGACGGGGGGAGCAGCCTGTGCAGGGGCGGGGAATGGCGGTGTCGTCCACGTGGCATGGCCAGAAACTTACCGCGCGTAGGCGAATCATGGTGAGCCACCCCGCAAAACAAAGCCATACCGAAGTGTTCACACCGCATCAGAACTCGACACGGAGCGGAATCCGACCTTCAATCAATTCCCAAGATCATTTCCAGCGGTCCGGGAACGGTCGTCCAGCCGCCCGCCGATCCACTCCAGCGCCGCCGGAATCTCCCGCCGCCAGGTGTTGAAGTTGTGCCCGCCGCTTTCCAGGACGATCGACGAGATCCGCGTCCGCCCGGTGTTCTTCACCCGCTCGATGAACCGCAGCGTGTCCTGGTAGTTGGACTCGCCCTCCTTGCTGCTGGTGACCAGCAGCAACGTATCGGGAGCGGGCCTGTGCTTCAGGTACCACCACAGGTCGGCGCGATTCCGCAGCCCCTTGTCGCCCTGGAAGAGATCACCTGTCGTGGCGTCGATCGGCGCCTTGTAGTACGCGGAGAGACCGGCCCCCGCGGCGTACACATCGGGATGGTGCATGGCGATCTTCAACGCGCAGTAGCCGCCCGTGGAGTTGCCGATGATGCCCAGCCGGCCCGGCTTTTCGGCCACCCTGAAGTGCGAACGCAACGCGTCGGGCAGATCCCTGGCGAAGAACGACTCGGTCTGCGGTCCGCCCGGGACGTCCACGCACTCCGTGTCCCGGGGCGGCGCCACCGTCGGCCGCAGCATCACGAGGATCGTCGGCCGCATCCGGCCCGCCCGGGCCAGTTCCAGTGCCGTACGCGGATAGTGGAGCTTTTCCACCAGCGCCGACGCCGTGCCCGGGTAGCCGGTCAGCACGACGGCCGCGGGGAACGAACGGGTGCGATATCGCGGCTGGAAGTACTCCGGCGGCAGATAGACGTAGGCGGGGGTGGCGATGCGGGTCGTCCGGCCCACAACGGCGACCTCCTGGACCCGGCCGCCGGCCTGGGGCTGCGCGCCGCCCGCCCCCGGCACCCGCCGCGTGGCGACCACCTCCAGCGGGCCGTCGCCCCGCGCGTGGTCGACGACCACGCCCTGGTCCTTCTCCTGCCCGAACAGGTCCGCCCAGCTCGCGTAGAACCCGAAGGCCTGGTTGGCCGCGAGACCCACCGCCGCGAACAGCGCCAACTGCGTGGCCAGCAGCAGGCCGACGCGCCCGCCCACCGCCCGCCAGCCGCGCCGGGCCAGCCGCGGCCACAGCCAGACCGTGCCGGCGAACAGCAGCACGGCCGACAGCGCCGCCAGCAGCAGCACGTTGTTGCTCGTGAGACCCATGGATTGGTTACCCGTCCGCGCTCTCCGTCCGGCCGCCCCCGCGGCCACACCTTCGCGAGGGCTTGTCCCGGACTTTCCTTGGCCTTTGAAACGGCTTTGACGTGGGGAGTGAACCTCTCCCCTCGAGACACCGTCCTAGAGGGCGCAATGTCGCCGGATGCCCGAATCGGCACCGGATCCAAGGTCTCTCGCGGAACTATGGGATGCGATGTCTGTCAGGACAGATGAGGAAATGTCGGTCGAGGTTCCGAGTCGCAGAAGCGACGCGGCTCCCAGCGGCCGGGTGAACGGGGTGCGCCGAATGCTGCGCGGACCGCGCCCCGAGGCCGTCCCCGTCCTGGTCGGCAGAGCATGCGCCCTCGTGGGTGTCCTGGACATCGCCGCGGGCGTGTTCCCGCGCTTCCGCCACAGCCGCATGCACGCCATCGCCGAGGTACTGCCCGGCGCCCTCGGCCCGTTCGCGGCCGCCCTGTCACTCAGCACCGGTGTGCTGTTGCTGCTGCTCGCCCACGGCCTCAAGCGCGGCAAGCGCCGGGCCTGGCGCGCGGCCGTCGCCCTGCTCCCCGCCGGAGCCGTCGCGCAGTTCACGTACCGGCACTCGCTCGTGGGCGTACTCATCTCCCTGGCCCTGCTGGCACCGCTGCTGCGCCACCGCGACCAGTTCGACGCCCTGCCCGACCCGCGCAGCCGCTGGCGGGCGCTCGCCAACTTCGTGCTCATGAGCGCCGGTTCGCTGATGCTCGGCCTGCTCATCGTCAGCGTCCACGCCGAGCGCATCATCGGCGACCCCAGCCTGGCCGACCGCATCACCCACGTCATCTACGGCCTCTTCGGCTTCGAAGGGCCCGTCGACTACCAGGGCAACACCTCCTGGACCGTGGCCTTCTCGCTCGGCGCCCTCGGCCTGCTCACCGCCGTCACCACCATCTACCTGGCCTTCCGCCCCGAACACCCGGCCGCCCGGCTCACCGAGGAGGACGAGACCCGGCTGCGCGCCCTGCTGGAGCGGCACGGCCACCGCGACTCCCTCGGCCACTTCGCGCTCCGCCGCGACAAGGCCGTCGTCTTCTCCCCCAGCGGCAAGGCGGCCGTGACCTACCGCGTGGTCTCCGGCGTGATGCTCGCCAGCGGCGACCCCATCGGCGACGTCGAGGCCTGGCCCGGCGCCATCGAACAGTTCATGGACGAGGCCAAGGCCCACTCCTGGACCCCCGCCGTCATGGGCTGCTCCGAGACCGGCGGCGAGGTCTGGACCCGCGAGACCGGGCTCGACGCCCTCGAACTGGGCGACGAGGCGGTGGTGGACGTCAAGGATTTCTCACTCGCCGGCCGCGCGATGCGCAACGTGCGCCAGATGGTCAAGCGCATCGAGCGCGCCGGTTACGAAACCCGGGTACGACGTGTCCGTGACCTCGGCGAGGCCGAGCTGGAGCGCATCCGCCGCGCCGCCGACGACTGGCGCGGCACCGACACCGAGCGCGGCTTCTCCATGGCGCTCGGCCGCGTCGGCGACCCCGCCGACGGCGACTGCCTCATCGCCACCGCCCACAAGGCCGACGAGGACCCCGGCCCCTACGGCGACCTCAAGGCGATCCTGCACTTCGTCCCCTGGGGCACCGACGGCGCCTCCCTGGACCTCATGCGCCGCGACCGCTCCGCCGACCCCGGCATGAACGAACTGCTCATCGTCGCCGCCCTCCAGGCCGCGCCCAGGTTCGGCATCGAACGCGTCTCCCTCAACTTCGCCATGTTCCGCGCGGCACTGGCACGCGGCGAGAAGATCGGCGCAGGCCCGGTGCTGCGCGCCTGGCGCGGACTGCTCGTCTTCCTCTCCCGCTGGTTCCAGATCGAGTCCCTGTACAAGTTCAACGCCAAGTTCCGGCCGCGCTGGGAGCCCCGCTTCGTCGTCTACCGCGTCTCCGCCGACCTGCCCCGCATCGGATTCGCCGCCATGCAGGCCGAGGGCTTCGTCAACCTCGCCCTGCCCCTGCCGCGCTCGCTGCGCCGCCGCGGCCCGGCCGGCCGCCGCCCCTGCCCCCACGGCACGACGACGGAACGCAACGTCCGGGCGGCATGAGCCCCCGCACGGGGCCGTCACTTGGTCCGCAGCGCCTGACGGCCCCCGCCTGGGCCTACGCTGAACATATGAGCAACCAGAGCGGACGCGGGCGCGTGGCGGGCCTACCGGAATGGGACCGCTGCGCGGTCATGGGAGTCGTGAACGTCACCCCCGACTCCTTCTCCGACGGCGGCCGCTTCTTCGACACCACGACCGCCGTCAAACACGGCCTCGACCTGGTCACCGAAGGCGCGGACCTGGTCGACGTCGGCGGCGAGTCGACCCGCCCCGGCGCCGCCCGGGTGGACGAGGCCGAGGAACTCCGCCGCGTCGTCCCCGTCGTCCGCGGCCTGGCCTCCGAAGGCGTCACCGTCTCCGTCGACACCATGCGCGCCTCCGTGGCCGAACGGGCCCTCGCGGCGGGCGCCGCCCTCGTCAACGACGTCAGCGGCGGCCTCGCCGACCCCCGCATGATCCCGGCCGTCGCCGACGCCGGCGCCCCCTTCGTCGTCATGCACTGGCGCGGCTTCCTCCAGGGCGGCAACGTCAAGGGCGAGTACGCCGACGTCGTCCGCGAGGTCGTGGACGAGCTGCACACGCGCGTGGAGGCCGTCCTGGCCGGCGGCATCGCCCCCGACCGCGTCGTCGTCGACCCCGGGCTCGGCTTCTCCAAGGACGCCGAGCACGACCTCGCGCTCCTCGCCGGCCTCGACCGCGTCCTGCGCCTCGGCCGCCCACTGCTCGTCGCCGCCTCCCGCAAACGCTTCCTCGGCCGGGTCCTCGCCGGCCCCGACGGCCCGCCCCCGCCCGCACGCGAACGCGACGCGGCCACCGCCGCCGTCTCCGCCCTCGCGGCACACGCCGGCGCCTGGGCCGTACGCGTGCACGAGGTACGCGCCACGGCCGACGCGGTACGGGTCGCCCACGCCATCGAAGGGGCGCGTACGACGGACACCGGCGCAGAAGGAGCCCGGTGAGCGCCCCGCACACCGACGTCGAACAGGTCGAGGCCGCCAACACCGCCTTCTACGAGGCACTGGAACGCGGCGACTTCGAGGAACTGGCGTCGCTCTGGCTGACCCCCTCCGACCTGGGCGTCGACGAGTCGTACCACGACCCCGCCGACACCGGCGTGGTCTCCTGCGTGCACCCCGGCTGGCCCGTGCTCACCGGACGCGGCGAGGTCCTCCGGTCGTACGCGCTGATCATGGCGAACACCGACTACATCCAGTTCTTCCTGACCGACGTGCACGTCTCGGTCACCGGCGACACCGCCCTGGTGAACTGCACGGAGAACATCCTCAGCGGCGGCCCCGCCCCCGAGGGCGACGAGGAGCTCGGCCCGCTCGTCGGCCAGCTCGTGGTCGCCACCAACGTGTTCCGGCGCACGCCCCAGGGGTGGAAACTCTGGTCGCACCACGCCTCCCCCGTTCTGGCCGAAACCGACGAGGACGAGGGCGAAGAGACCCCCTCCTGAGTGGGTAGGCGCCTCACAAGGGCCGGACCCGGAGGACGACGTGGTTGGAATCACGGACCCCCGGGTATGGGCGGCTACCAACCCATGAGCCGCCGGGTTCGCCAGGGGAAACGCTGGATGAATCCCGCCCGGCCCGGTCCGGGCGCCCACCCCCGTGGCCCGGCCCCGCCCGGGCTCGCAGGTAGATTCGACTGAGGCCGGTGTGCCGCCCGCACACGGCACGGACCGGCCGTGACCGACGATTGCAGGAGTGATTCGCGTGGATCGTGTCGCGCTGCGCGGCCTGAAGGCCCGTGGGCACCACGGTGTGTTCCCCGAGGAACGCAGGGAGGGCCAGACCTTCGTCGTGGACCTCGTCCTCGGCCTGGACACCCGGCCGGCCGCGGCCGACGACGACCTGGCGAAGACCGTTCACTACGGCATCGTGGCCGAGGAGGTCGTGGCCGTCGTCGAGGGCGAGCCCGTCAACCTCATCGAGACGCTCGCCGAGCGGATAGCCCAGGTATGTCTGAAGCACGAAGGGGTCGAGGAGGTCGAGGTACGCGTCCACAAGCCGGACGCCCCGATCACCGTCCCCTTCGACGACGTGACCGTCACCATCACCCGGAGCCGAGTATGACTGCACCCTTCCTCCAGGGTCCCAGTGACCCGACCGTACAGCCGGTACCCGCCTCCGTCGTCGACAAGGTCGACGCCGCCGACACCACGCTGAGCAATCCCAAATGGGCCGTGGTCGCCCTCGGCTCCAACCTCGGCAACCGCCTGGAGACCCTCCAGGGAGCCGTCGACGCCCTCGAGGACACCCCCGGCCTGCGCATCAAGGCCGTCTCCCCGGTCTACGAGACCGAGCCCTGGGGCGTGGACCCCGGCAGCCAGCCCGCCTACTTCAACGCGGTCGTCGTCCTGAAGACCACCCTCCCGCCCTCCTCGCTCCTGGAGCGCGCGCACGCGGTCGAGGAGGCCTTCCACCGCGTCCGGGACGAGCACTGGGGCCCCCGCACCCTGGACGTCGACATCGTGTCCTACGCCGACGTCGTCTCCGACGACCCGCAGCTCACCCTCCCCCACCCCCGCGCCCACGAACGCGCCTTCGTCCTGGCCCCCTGGCACGACCTCGACCCCGAGGCGCAGCTGCCCGGCCGCGGCCCGGTCGCCGGTCTGCTGGACACCGTCACCCGCGACGGCGTGGCGCCCCGCAAGGACCTGGAACTCCGGCTGCCCGAGTAGCCGTTAAGGTCAAGACGGCCGCCGAACGGGGCCACCGCCGGGGGAACTGAAGGGACACCGTGAGAGAGCTGCGCATCAGGGTGCTGGTCGGCGTCTTCGTCGTGGCCGGGGTGCTGTCCTGGGCCGGGGCCCGCCTGTGGAACTCGGTCGGCACTCTCCCGAGCGTCCCCTTGGCCGCCCCCATCGTCCTCGCCGTGATCGCCGTGGTCCTGCTGGCCACGGCGCTCTCGCTCCGCGCCCGCCTGAAGGCCCAGCGCGAGCGGCAGCCCGACGCCAAGGGCGTCGACCCCATGATGGCGGCCCGGGCGGTCGTTTTCGGCCATGCCAGCGCCCTGGTCGCCGCCCTCGTCTCCGGCATGTACGGCGGCACCGGCGTCTTCCTCCTGGAGTCCCTCGACATCCCCGCCCGCCGCGACCAGGCCATCTACGCCGGCCTCGCCGTCGTCGCGGGCATCGCCGTCATAGCGGCCGCCATCTTCCTGGAACGCGTCTGCAAACTCCCGGAAGACGACGAGAACGACGGCACGGGCGCGGCCCCGACGACGTGACCCCACCCAGGCCTCCTCACCAGGGCCGGCGGGCGAGGTGCCCGTTGACCAGGAAGCCGGGGTGGGGGTCGAGGCGGTAGCTGTAGAGGGTGAAGGGCTTGTTCGTCGTCGTCCGCCGCCGCACCTCATGCACCTGGGTCCAGGCGACCTCTCGGAGTTGCAGTAAGTGCTGCTCGGGCTTGAACGTGCCGCGTCCGGGCCAACTGTCGGCCACGACCAGGTGTGAGGCCTGCCCGGTGGGGCGCGGGGTGAATCTCGCGCCGATCACATGCGCCAGCTCCGCGAGGAACGGCACATTGGCACTGACCAGCAAGCGTCCGGCCCAGGTCTTCGGCCGGTAGCCGTCGCCGTCCACGTATCCGTCGAGAAAGCCTTCGAGGGTCTGTCCCGGAGCACGACGCGAGGGAACCGCTGCCGCATGTGGTGCGCGTCCCCGCCCACGTATTGCCTCACCAGGTCCGCCAGATACGACGCGACCACACGCACACGGAAGCCAGGGACTTGCCGCTGAAGGTAACCGGACGGGCGTGTCACCGCTTGCAGCCGGGCGGGCAACCCGGTGGCAGCCGTCAGGCAGGCCGCATAACGGGCAGCGAAGCCCTCGTCGTTGACCACGAGTGACACATAGTTCTTCCCGACTGTGCCGTCAGAGCACGTGGCTCCGAGGAAGTAGCCGAACTCGTATCCCGGCTTGATCGTCAACCGCTCCCGGCACAGCTTCCGCGCAGACGTCCAGGCCAGAACAGTCCCCTCGGCATCTCGTCCGTGAACCCACCCGTCGGGTGTGCCCAGTAGCTGATCCGGCGAGACCGTAAGCGTCACGTGATCGGTCACCACGTCCACAACCTCGCGGACCCGGACGGTCGCCACCTCTTTGACCGTCGTCGGGACTGTGCGCTCCCCGTCCAAGGTCCACAGACGGCAGCCCACCTGAACGCTCCGCGCCTGCAGGCGTCCACCGACGACGTTCAGCGTCTGCTTGCTCGGCAGCCCATGCCCCACCGCGTCCCCCGATCAGCGATCAACCCCACTGATCAACAAATATATCGGGCACCACTGACAATCAGGTCAGCGCGCCATGATCAGGCTCATAGCCTCATTACGGGTCGCAGAGTCACGAAGCTGACCGCGGACCGCCGAGGTGATGGTCTTCGCACCTGGCTTCCGGACCCCGCGCATCGACATGCACATGTGCTCACACTCGACAACGACGATCACGCCACGCGGCTCCAGGATCTGCATCAGGGAGTCGGCGATCTGCGTGGTCAGTCGTTCCTGCACCTGCGGACGCCGTGCGTACACGTCCACGAGCCGCGCCAGCTTGGAGAGGCCTGTGATCTTGCCTTCGACGGATGGAATGTAGCCAACATGGGCAACTCCGACAAATGGTACGAGATGATGTTCGCAGGAGCTCAGGACTTCGATGTCCTTCACCAGCACCATCTCGTCATGTCCGAGATCGAACGTCGTCGTCAGCACATCCTCCGGCTTCTGCCACAGCCCGCCGAATATCTCCTTGTACGCCCGCGCGACCCGCGCCGGAGTCTCCCGAAGGCCCTCGCGGTCGGGGTCCTCGCCGACCGCGATCAGCAGTTCCCGAACGGCGTTCTCGGCTCTCTTCTCGTCGAATTCGCCGAGCTGGCCCTCGCCGGCCAGCGTCACGGGGTCGGTCATCTGGGTGCCTCGTTCCTGTGTCCTTCAGGGGGCGGCCTGCGGAAATGGCGAAAAGCCGCGCCCCCCAGGTTAAAACCTGGGGGGCGCGGCATCCATTCCGGGCCCAGGGGGGGCGCCGGGAGAGCGGGTCAGCTCTCGGGGCGGTCCTCCGGGGTGCGCTCGGGCGCCGGGGCGGGTTCCGCCGCGGTGCTCTTCGCGGTGGAGATGGCCGGCGTCGCGCCGTTCGTCCCGTTCGTCAGGGCCAGCTCCTTGGGGGAGAGGACCGGCGGGCGGGTGGACGGCGTACGGCGGGAGGAGCCCGTCCAGGCGGGCCGCGGCGGGCGCTTGACGATCGGCGCGAAGATCTCGGCGATCTCCTCCTTGCCCAGCGTCTCCTTCTCGAGGAGGGCCAGGACCAGGTTGTCGAGCACGTCGCGGTTCTCGACCAGGATCTCCCACGCCTCGTTGTGCGCGGTCTCGATGAGCTTCTTGACCTCTTCGTCGACCAGCGCGGCGACCTCTTCCGAGTAGTCGCGCTGGTGAGACATCTCACGCCCGAGGAACGGCTCGGTGTTGTCGCCGCCGAACTTGATCGCGCCGAGACGCTCGGTCATGCCGTACTGCGTGACCATGGCGCGGGCCAGGCCGGTGGCCTTCTCGATGTCGTTGGCGGCACCCGTCGTCGGGTCGTGGAAGACGAGCTCCTCGGCCGCGCGGCCGCCCAGCATGTAGGCGAGCTGGTCGAGCATCTCGTTGCGCGTGGTCGAGTACTTGTCCTCGTCCGGCAGCACCATCGTGTAGCCGAGGGCACGGCCTCTGGAGAGGATCGTGATCTTGTGGACGGGATCGGAGTTGGGTGAGGCCGCCGCGACCAGGGCGTGTCCGCCCTCGTGGTACGCGGTGATCTTCTTCTCCTTGTCCGACATGATCCGGGTCCGCTTCTGCGGGCCCGCGACCACACGGTCGATCGCCTCGTCCAGCATGTGGTTGTCGATCAGCTTCTGGTCGCTGCGGGCCGTCAGCAGGGCGGCCTCGTTCAGCACGTTGGCGAGATCGGCACCCGTCATGCCGGGCGTACGGCGGGAGACCGCCGAGAGGTCGACGTCGGGCGCGACCGGCTTGCCCTTCTGGTGGACCTTGAGGATCTCCAGACGGCCCTGCATGTCCGGGCGGTCGACCGCGATCTGGCGGTCGAAGCGGCCGGGGCGCAGGAGGGCCGGGTCGAGGATGTCCGGGCGGTTCGTGGCGGCGATCAGGATGACGCCGCCCTTGACGTCGAAGCCGTCCATCTCGACGAGCAGCTGGTTCAGGGTCTGCTCGCGCTCGTCGTGACCGCCGCCGAGGCCGGCGCCGCGGTGGCGGCCGACCGCGTCGATCTCGTCGACGAAGACGATCGCCGGGGCGTTCGCCTTGGCCTGCTCGAACAGGTCACGGACTCGGGAGGCACCGACACCGACGAACATCTCGACGAAGTCGGAACCGGAGATCGAGTAGAACGGCACGCCCGCCTCGCCCGCGACGGCACGCGCGAGCAGGGTCTTGCCGGTGCCGGGCGGGCCGTACAGCAGCACGCCCTTGGGGATCTTGGCGCCGACGGCCTGGAACTTGGCCGGCTCCTGGAGGAATTCCTTGATCTCGTGGAGTTCCTCGACGGCCTCGTCCGAGCCGGCGACGTCCGAGAACGTCGTCTTCGGGGTGTCCTTGGTGATGAGCTTGGCCTTGGACTTCCCGAAGTTCATGACCCGGGATCCGCCGCCCTGCATCTGATTCATCAGGAACAGGAAGACGACGACGATGAGGACGAAGGGGAGCAGCGAGAGCAGGATCCCGACGAACGGGTTCTGCTTGGACGGCGAGACCGTGTAGCCGTCCGGGATCTGCTTGTCCTGGAACTTGGCCTGGAGCGTGTTGGCAATCGTCACGCCCTGGTCACCGATGTAGCTCGCCTGGATCTTCGAGCTGCCCTCGATCTTTACGCCGTCCTTGAGCTCGGCCTTGATGGTCTGCTCGTCG
This sequence comes from Streptomyces sp. NPDC057099, assembly GCF_042671245.1. NCBI lineage: Bacteria > Bacillati > Actinomycetota > Actinomycetes > Kitasatosporales > Streptomycetaceae > Streptomyces > Streptomyces sp. NPDC057099. The sequence goes on along the minus strand of NZ_JBHUTX010000028.1, from coordinate 34,304 downwards.
CCGGTGGTCAGCTTGGCCGAATCGACCTTGTTGGCATTGATCGCCTGGACGACCTGGCCGGTGTCCACCGTCTTGTAGCCGCCGGACGAGCCGACGACCTGCATCAACACGACCACGGCAAGGACGGCCAGCACGATCCACATGACCGGCCCACGGAAGTATCGCTTCACGTCCATCCATACGGAGCGGTGCCGCCCCGTCCCTCCTGCCATAGTGAGTTTGATAAAGACTGTTCTTCGGACGGTACCCCAGCATTGTCACCTGAAGCTGCGCGGGACGACTGGCGATCCGTCTACGCATGCTCCAACGGCGGGAAGTCCGCTGGGGTTCCCGATCACCGTCACGGCACCCCGGCCGGGATTCAGCCGCCGTACACGTGGGGCGCGAGCGTACCGACGAACGGGAGGTTGCGGTACTTCTCGGCGTAGTCCAGGCCGTAGCCGACGACGAATTCGTTAGGGATGTCGAATCCGACCCATTCCACGTCGATGGCGACCTTCGCGGCCTCGGGCTTGCGCAGCAGGGTGCACACCTTGAGGGAGGCGGGCTCGCGCGAGCCGAGGTTGGAGAGCAGCCAGGACAGGGTCAGGCCGGAGTCGATGATGTCTTCGACGATGAGGACGTGCTTGCCCTTGATGTCGGTGTCGAGGTCCTTGAGGATCCGCACCACACCGGAGGACTGGGTGCCCGCCCCGTACGAGGATACGGCCATCCAGTCCATGGTGAGGGGGGTGGACAGGGCCCGGGCGAGGTCGGCCATGACCATCACCGCGCCCTTGAGGACTCCGACGATCAGCAGGTCCTTGCCCGCGTACTCCGCGTCGATCTTCGCGGCCAGCTCTGCGAGCTTGGCGTCGATCTCTTCTTTGGTGATGAGTACCTGTTGAAGGTCGGCACCCATGTCTTTCGCGTCCACCCGCATCACTTTCGGTCGTCCCACCGGCTGAGCGGCCCCTCCATCGACTGCCCGGAGGGGTCGTGGTTCAGCCTTGCCGAATCACCAGTCTGCCACCCTGCCGCTGGGCCACGACCTTGCCGGGGAGGTTGATGGCTCCCTGGCCGCGCCAGCCGGTGATGAGCCGGTCGACTTCCTCGATGTGGCGGGCGAACAGCGAGCCGGCCGGCGCACCGGCCGCGATGGCGGCCCGGCGCAGGACGCGGCGGCGTACGGCGGGGGGCAGGGCGTAGAGCTTCGCGCACTCCAGCACCCCGGTGGCGTCGCGGACGGTGGCCTCGGCCCGGCCGGCCCAGGCGTCGAGGGCGTCGGCGTCGTCGCGGGAGAGCTGTGCCGTACGGGCGAGGGCTTCGACGACGCCCTTGCCGAGGGCCTTCTCCAGGGCGGGCAGGCCTTCGTGGCGCAGCCGGGAGCGGGTGTAGGCCGGGTCGGCGTTGTGGGGGTCGTCCCAGACGGGCAGGGACTGGACCATGCAGGCCTTGCGGGCGGTCTGCCGGTCGAGTTGCAGGAAGGGGCGCCGGTAACGGCCGCCGGCCCCCGAGACCGCGGCCATGCCGGACAGGGAGCGGATGCCGGAGCCCCGGGCGAGGCCCAGGAGGACGGTTTCGGCCTGGTCGTCGCGGGTGTGGCCGAGGAGGACCGCGGTGGCGCCGTGGCGTTCGGCCGCGGTGTCGAGTGCGGCGTAGCGGGCGTCGCGGGCGGCGGCTTCGGGTCCCACCCGTCGCCCACCACCACCCGTATAGGAGGCGCCATGCGCCGCGTTGCTCGATGTGCGGCCGACGGTCACGGCGACGGAGTCGACCGGGTCGAGGCCGAGTTCGCGCAGGCGCTGGACGACTTCCTCGGCGCGTGCGTCGGAGCCGGGCTGGAGGCCGTGGTCGACGGTCACCCCGCCTGCTCTGATGCCGAGTTTGGGGGACTCGAAGGCGAGGGCGGAGGCGAGGGCCATGGAGTCGGCGCCGCCGGAACAGGCCACGAGCACGAGCGGCGGGGGCGGCGGCTCGTGCGAGGGGGCGTGCGGGAGCGCGACGGTGGCGCTGTGGTGTTCGGTGAGGAGGTCGTGGAGGACGCGGCGGACCGCCAGGCGTATCGCCGCGACCGCAGGATGGGGACCCATGTCCGGTTCCCTTCATGAAGTTGTCGGGGGGTGAGCCCGAGGTTCGGTCACGCAGAGTGTGTAGATGGTGACAGAACCGGGCCGTTCCCCGAGCATTGCACGCCTACCCCTGCCTCACGGTCCCTCGGACGGGTGATTGGAGGGGCGTTCGCCTGCCGTCGACCGGATTCCTTTCACGACCTTGCCGCGATGTTCACTACTCGGTCCTGCGATGCACCCGCGCGATCCAGTCCGCCGGTTTGGCGATCTCCGTCTTGGTCGGGAGCGTGTTGGGCGAGGTCCACACCCGGTTGAAGCCGTCCATGCCGACCTCGTCGACGACGGCCCGGACGAAGCGTTCGCCGTCGCGGTACTGGCGGAGCTTGGCGTCCAGGCCGAGGAGCTTGCGCAGGGCCAGGTCCAGGCGGGAGGCGCCCTTGGCGCGGCGCTGCTGGAACTTCTCGCGGATCTCTCCGACGGTCGGTACGACGTCCGGGCCGACGCCGTCCATCACGAAGTCGGCGTGGCCCTCCAGCAGGGACATGACGGCGGTGAGGCGGCCGAGGATCTCCCGCTGGGCGGGGGTCTGCACGATCTCGACGAGGGAGCGGCCGCCGTCGTCCTCCTCGGCCTCGGGGCGGCCCCCGGCGAGGGTCTGGGCGGCTTCGCGTACGCGTTCCAGGACGGTCATGGGGTCGACGTCGGTCTCGCCCAGGAAGGACTGGATCTCGCCCTCGAGGTGGTCCCGGAGCCAGGGCACGGCGGTGAACTGGGTGCGGTGGGTCTCCTCGTGAAGGCAGACCCAGAGGCGGAAGTCGTGGGGGTCTACGTCGAGTTCGCGCTCCACGTGCACGATGTTCGGGGCGACGAGCAGGAGCCGGCCGCCGCCGTTCTCCGCGGCCGGAAGTCCTGTGGTGGCGGGGGCGAAGGTCTCGTACTGGCCGAGGACGCGGGAGGCCAGGAAGGACAGCAGCATGCCCAGCTCGACGCCGGTGACCTTGCCGCCGACCGCGCTCATCACCGCGCCGCCGGGGGTGTTGCCGCGGCGGTCCTGCATCTTGTCGAGCAGGGGCTTGAGGAGTTCCCGGAAGCCGGCGACGTTCGCGCGGACCCAGCCGGGGCGGTCGACGACGAGGACGGGGGTGTCGTGCCCCTCCTCGGTGCCCAGGCGGGTGAAGCCGCGGACGTGTTCCTCCGAGGCCTTGGCGTGCCGGCGCAGTTCCGCGACGACGGCTCGGGCCTCGTCCCGGCTGACGTCGGGGCCCGGCCGTACGAGCCGGGTCGCGGTCGCGACCGCGAGATTCCAGTCGACCATGCCGGTTGAAGCACCACCGATGCTCGTCATGCGTCAACCGTACGTGAGCGCTCGCCGCTGGGGCAGGGCGGCGAGAGGTGGGTGACGCCGGGGTGCGCTGTCAGGTGCTCGGCGTTCGCGGGGTCGGCGGGGCCGGGGTTTCTCGGCCGGTGATCGGCGTTGGTGGCTGTGCAGCCGTTCAGGTGGCAGCTATCGGCAGCCGCATTCCGACAAGGTCGTCGCCGCTCTGTCCAGGGCCTTCTGGGCTGCTTCCGGGTTGGTCGTGTCGTTGGCCATGAAGGCGAAGGCGAGGAGGCGGCCGTCCTGGTCGACGAGGGTGCCCGCGAGGGTGTTGACGCCGGTCAGGGTGCCGGTCTTGGCGCGTACGACGCCGGCTGCTCCGTCCGTGTAACGGCTGGTCAGGGTTCCGGTGAAGCCGGCGATGGGGAGGCCGGTGAGGGCCGGGCGGAGTTCGGGGCGGTCGGGGTCGGCCGCCTTGGCCAGGAGGGCGGTGAGGAGGTCCGCCGTCAGCCGGTCGGCGCGGTCGAGGCCGCTGCCGTCCTTGAAGGCGGCGCCGTTCAGGGGGAGGCCGAGCTTGCGCAACTGCGCGCTGACGGCGCGGTCGGCGCCTTCGAAGTCGGCGCGCTCGCCGGTGGCGAGGGCGGTCTGGCGGGCGAGGGCCTCGGCGATGTCGTTGTCGCTGTTGGTCAGCATGCGTTCGACGAGGGCCGAGAGCGGGGGCGAGGAGACCGTGGCGAGGGTCTTGGCCCGGGTGGTGGCCTTGGACGGGCCGGGGGCCGTGGTCCTGATGCCGTAGGACTTCAGGAGGTCGCCGAAGCGGCGGGCCGCGTCCTGTGCCGGGTCGGGGACACGGGCGACCGGGCCCTTCGTCGAGTCGTCGGTGCGGCCCTCGTCGGCCATCAGGGAGCTGACGAGGGCGAGGTTGGGGTTGACCCCGATCGGGTGCTTTTCGTCGCCCGCGTAGAGGGTCGTGTCGTAGGAGAGCGTCACCTCGCGGACGCCCCGTTCGGCCAGGGAACCGGCCGTCTCGGCGGCCAGGTCGCGCAGGCTCGCCCAGCCTCCGTCGTCCTCGTGGGCCGTGAGCGTGGGGTCGCCGCCGCCGACCAGGACGACTTCCCTCGTGTCGGGTTCCAGCGCGGCGCGGGTGGTGACGCGGTGGTCGGCGCCCATGGCGGACAGCGCGGCGACGGCCGTGGCGATCTTCGTCGTCGAGGCCGGGGTGAGCGCGGCGTCCGAGCCCGTGCCGTACAGGCGCCTGCCGCTCGTGACGTCGACGACCGCCGCCGCGGGCCGGGGGCCGAGCGCCGGGTCCTCCAGCAGCGGCGTGAGGGCGTGGGCGAGGGCCTTGCCGTCGGGGGCGGCCTTCACCTTGCTGACGCCGCCGAGGCCGGTCAGCACCGGGGCGGCGCTGGGGGCGGGCCGGGGGCGGCCGGGGGCGCCGGAGGTGCCGCCGTGATCTGTGCCACCCGGGCGGTTCAGGGCGGCGGCCCGGTCCCGCTCGGCCGTACGCTGACCCGAGGAGTCCCAGGGACCGGCGGCGGTCACCACCCCGGCTGCCAGTGCGAGACCGGCGGTGGCGGCACCCGCGGTGTACTGCCAGGTCTTCAGCCGCGTCAGCCGCGCGACCTGCGGTTTCCCGGCCCGTGCAAGCCGCGCGACCCGTGGTTTCGCGGCCGCGGCGACCCTGGCCAGGCGCGGTCGTACGGCGCCCGCGATCCGCACCATGTGCGGCCTCGCGGACCGCCAAGGCCTCAGCTCTGGCACGAACACCAGCCCCTTTCGCGATCACACACCTGCGTGAGGGACACTTAACCACCAGAACTATGTGTTGATCATGGAGGAGCCACCGGTGGAGTTCGACGTCACGATCGAGATTCCGAAGGGTTCGCGCAACAAGTACGAGGTGGACCACGAGACCGGTCGTATCCGCCTGGACCGGCGACTCTTCACCTCGACCGCCTACCCGACCGACTACGGCTTCGTCGAGAACACCCTCGGCGAGGACGGCGACCCGCTGGACGCGCTGGTCATCCTGGACGAGCCGACGTTCCCGGGCTGTCTCATCAAGTGCCGTGCGATCGGCATGTTCCGTATGACGGACGAGGCCGGTGGCGACGACAAGCTGCTGTGCGTCCCGGCGACGGACCCGCGTGTGGAGCACCTGCGCGACATCCACCACGTGTCGGAGTTCGACCGCCTGGAGATCCAGCACTTCTTCGAGGTCTACAAGGACCTGGAGCCCGGCAAGTCGGTCGAGGGCGCCGACTGGGTGGGCCGTACGGACGCCGAGGTCGAGATCGAGCGGTCCTACAAGCGTTTCAAGGAGTCGGGCGGTCACTGACCTCCTCCCTTGATGCCCTCGGGCCGCACGCCTGCGCGTGCGGCCCGTTCGTCCGTCTGTGCGCATACTGAAGCTGTGGGGGGTACGAGGCTGACGTGTCGTACAGGGAGCGCCAGGCAGTGACGGACGCGGAGGACCGCAAACCGAAGTCGGACGAGGCGAGGAGCGGGTTCTCGCCTCCCGGCGGGGCCGCCGTCGACGGGGACATGTCGACGACGTCGGAGTTCGCGATCCCGGAGGGGCTGGCCTTCCACCGGACGGCCGGTGCGGAGGCCGAGACGACGTCCGAGTTCTCCCTCCCGGAGGGGATGGACGTCCCGCAGGCGCCCTCGGCGGAGCCGGAGGGGTCGGCGTTCACGACGCCGAGCACGTACACCGCGAAGCACGCCCTGTCCGCGTTCACCCCGCCGACCGGGATTCCCGTGGTCAGCCTGACCAAGGACGTGCCCTGGCAGGACCGGATGCGCACGATGCTGCGGATGCCGGTGGCGGAGCGGCCGGCGACGGAACCGAGCCAGCGGCACGCCGACGAGGCGGGGCCCGCGGTGCCGCGCGTGCTCGACCTGACGCTGCGTATCGGGGAGTTGCTGCTGGCGGGCGGTGAGGGCGCCGAGGACGTGGAGGCGGCCATGTTCGCCGTCTGCCGGTCCTACGGTCTCGACCGCTGCGAGCCGAACGTCACCTTCACGCTGCTGGCGATCTCCTATCAGCCGTCGCTCGTCGACGACCCGGTCACGGCGTCGCGGACCGTGCGCCGCAGGGGCACCGACTACACGCGGCTGGCGGCCGTGTACCAGCTGGTGGACGACCTCAGCGACGACGAGACGGCGGTCTCCCTGGAGGAGGCCTACCGGCGGCTGGCGGAGATCCGGCGTAACCGGCACCCCTACCCCGGCTGGGCGCTGACCGGCGCGAGCGGGCTGCTGGCCGGTGCGGCCTCCGTGCTCGTCGGCGGTGATCTGCTCGTGTTCGTCGCCGCCGCGCTGGGCGCGATGCTCGGTGACCGGCTGGCGTGGCTGTGCGCGGGGCGCGGGCTGCCGGAGTTCTACCAGTTCACGGTGGCCGCGATGCCGCCGGCCGCGATCGGGGTCACGCTGACGCTGGTCCATGTGAACGTGAACGCGTCCGCGGTCATCACCGGTGGACTGTTCGCGCTGCTGCCCGGGCGGGCGCTGGTGGCGGGGGTGCAGGACGGGCTGACCGGCTTCTACATCACCGCGTCGGCGCGTCTGCTGGAGGTTCTGTACTTCTTCGTGGGCATCGTCGCGGGTGTGCTGCTGGTGCTGTACTTCGGTGTGCAGCTGGGGGCGCGGCTGAACCCCGACGGGGCGCTCGGGATCTCCGACCAGCCGGTGCTGCTGATCGGGGCGTCGATGCTGTTGTCGCTGGCGTTCGCCGTGCTGCTTCAGCAGGAACGATCCACCGTGGTGTGGGTGACGCTGAACGGCGGTGTCGCGTGGGTCGTGTACGGCGCGATGCACCTGGCCGGGGACATCTCGCCGGTGGCGTCGACGGCTGCGGCGGCCGGGCTGGTGGGGCTGTTCGGGCAGTTGCTGTCGCGGTATCAGTTCGCTTCGGCTCTGCCGTACACGACTGCGGCGATCGGGCCGTTGCTGCCGGGTTCCGCGACGTACTTCGGTCTGCTGGCGATCGCGCAGAACGAGATCGACGAGGGGCTGGTGTCGCTGTCCAAGGCGGTGGCTCTGGCCATGGCCATCGCCATCGGGGTGAATCTGGGGTCCGAGATCTCGCGGATGTTCCTGCGGATCGGGTCTGCGGAGAAGCGGCGGGCCGCCAAGCGGACCAGGGGTTTCTAGTGCCGTTGGCGGCCGCGGGCCGGTGGAGGTTTCCCTGAGGAGACTCAGTAGCCGCCGTTGTAAGGCTGCTGGTTCCCCTGCTGCTGTTGCTGGCCGTAGCCCGGGGACTGGGGGTACTGGTTGTAGTACTGCTGGTCGTTGTAGCCGTTCTGGTTGCCGTACGGCTGCTGCTGGTGCGGGGGCTGGTCGTCCGGGGTGATGCGGCGGAGCTGGGTCGTGGCGTCGTCCATGGCGGGCAGCTGGGACTGGGGGGCCGGGGCCGAGGCAGCCGCGCGCTTCTTCTTGGAGCGCTCGCGCAGGTACTCGATGATGATCGGGAGCACGGAGAGCAGGACGATCAGGATCAGGATCGACTCGACGTTCTTCTTGATGAAGCCGATCTGGCCGAGCCAGTAGCCCGCGAGGGTGACGCCGGTGCCCCAGGCGATGCCGCCGATCACGTTGTACGTGAGGAACGTGCGGTACTTCATGCGGCCGGCGCCGGCCACGATGGGGGCGAAGGTGCGCACGATCGGGACGAAGCGGGCCAGGACGATCGCCTTGGGGCCGTACTTCTCCATGAACTCGTGGGCCTTGTCCAGGTTCTCCTGCTTGAAGAGCTTGGAGTTCGGCCGGTTGAAGAGCTTCGGGCCCAGGAACTTGCCGATCATGTAGCCCACTTGGTCACCGACGACGGCGGCGATCACGATCAGCGTGCAGACCAGCCACAGCGGCTGGGTGATGTAGGTGCCCTCGGCCACGAAGAGGCCGGCCGTGAACAGCAGGGAGTCGCCGGGCAGGAACGCGAAGAGCCCGGACTCCGCGAAGACGATGAGCAGGATGCCGGGCAGGCTGAACGTGGAGATCAGATAGTCCGGGCTGAGCCACTCGGGGCCGAGCGCAAGCGTGGTCACGGGGATGTGGCTCCTGCTGCTGGGGGGATACGGGCTGGGGCTGACTGCCTCAAAGTATCAACGCGGCCGTCATGGCCCAGGTTCCATGGGCGTACTCAGGATGCACTGTGGGCGGTCCCGGTCAAAGCTGTGAACCATGGGCATCGACGAATACGGCGGTGGACAGGGCCCCCAGCCCGACGTCCTCGTCGTCACCACGAACGACGTACCCGGCTACCGCGTGCAGGAGGTGCTCGGCGAGGTCTTCGGCCTGACCGTGCGCTCCCGGCATGTGGGCAGTCAGATCGGCGCCGGGCTGAAGTCCCTGGTCGGCGGTGAGCTCAAGGGGCTCACCAAGACACTCGTGGAGACCCGCAACCAGGCCATGGCACGCCTCATCGAACAGGCACGCGCGCGTGGTGCCAACGGCGTGCTCGCGTTCCGCTTCGATGTGACCGAGGCGGCGGACGTGGGCACGGAGGTGTGCGCCTACGGGACCGCGGTGGTCCTGGCCCGGGAGTGACCCGTACGGGGTCCCGGGCCAGAGGTCACGCGGCGTGCCGGGCGGCGTTCGCCAGGATCGCGTCGCGCAGGTACCCCGCGAGGCCCGGGCGGATGGCGTCGTACGTCGCGGTGAACCGCGGGTCGGCGACGTACATCTCGCCCAGGCAGCTGTGCATCTCGTGCGAGCAGTCGTAGTACGTCCCGGCGATGAAGCGGCGGTGCTCCTCGGCCGTGTCCATGGCAGGCGCGGAGTCGGGCGGGGTGCCGTCGGTCATGAGGTCTGCCATGCGCAGGTGGATCGCGCCCATCTGCTCGTTGAGGCGCTTCCAGTCCTCCTTGGTGTACGAGGCCGTGCGCCGCTGTGACTGCCGGTAGGCGTCGGTGTCGCCCCAGCGCTCGCGCACCTCGTCCTCGTACTGGTCCGGGTCGAGGTCCCCGAAGACCTCGAACTTCTCCTCGGGGGTGAGGTCGATGCCCATGCTGCGTGCCTCCATGGCGTGCTCCACGGCCGCCGCCATCTTGCTCAGCCTCTCGATCCGGGCGGTCAGCAGTTCGTGCTGCCTGCGCAAGTGGGCGCGCGGGTCCGCTGCCGGGTCGTCGAGCAGGGCGGCGACCTCGTCGAGGGGGAAGCCGAGCTCCCGGTAGAACAGGATCTGCTGCAGCCGGTCGAGGTCGGCGTCGCTGTAACGCCGGTGGCCCGCGTGGCTGCGTTCGCTCGGGACGAGCAGGCCGATGTCGTCGTAGTGGTGCAGCGTGCGCACGGTGACACCGGCGAAGCCCGCGACCTGTCCCACGGAGTGGCTCACTTCCGCTCCCTTCTTGTCGTTACAAGGTTCACGGTCGGTCCTCACGCCACGTGAGGTGCAAGCGTGTTTCCGGTTTATGCCGTTTGATCCGTTTATCGTGTGCCCGTGGTCCAGGACTCCGCGCGGCAGGCGCCTTCCGTCACCCCCGCGACCCCCGCCCGTACTCTGCTGCCGTCGATCCTGCCCGCACTGGCCGTGGGGGTGGTCTCCAGCCTGCTCCTGGTGGGGGTGGAGGTCGCCGCCGAGCAGCTCGAGGACGTGCTGTGGCAGACCGTGCCGGACGCGCTGGGGATCGGCCGGTACTCCGTGGCGTGGATGTTCGCGATGCTGTTCGCGACGGGTGTCGCGGTCGGGCTGGTGGTGTGGAAGGTGCCGGGGCACGCGGGCCCCGATCCGGCCACCCTCGGCCTGGACGCCCCGGTCCTGCCGCCCGTCGTGCTGCCGGGGCTGCTGCTGGCGACCGCGCTGATGCTGGCCGGCGGGCCGAGCCTCGGTCCGGAGAACCCGATCATCGCCGCGAACGTCGGCCTGGCCGTCTGGCTGGGCGGCAAGGCCGTTCCACGGGCGCCGGGCCGGATGTGGCCTGCGCTGGCGGAGGCGGCGACGCTCGGCGCGCTGTTCGGCACGCCCGTGGCGGCGGCCCTCGTCATCTCCGAGGTGCTGGCCCGGCAGGAGACGCGCGGCCTGCTGTGGGACAACCTCTTCGCGCCGCTGACCGCCGCCGCGGCCGGTGCCCTGACCGCGAGCCTCATCGACCACCCCAGCTTCGACCTGAACCTGCCCCCCTTCGGCCGGCCGGGCTGGTCGGACCTGCTGGCGGCGGTCGTGGTGGCCTGCGTCGGCGCGCTGCTCGGCATGTGCGCCGTGCGCGCGCTCCCCTACGTCCACGGGGCCTTCCGACGGCTGCGGCACCCGATGCTGATGCTCCCGGCGGGCGGGATCGCGCTGGGCTGCCTCGCGGCCCTGGGCGGCCATCTGACCCTGTTCAAGGGGCTCGACGAGATCGCCGAGCTGGCGCACGACCCGGACGGCTGGTCGGCCGGGGAGTTCGCCGTCATGACGGTGGTGAAGCTGGCCGCGCTGGTGGTCGCCGCGTCCTGCGGGTTCCGCGGCGGGCGGATCTTCCCGGCCGTGTTCGTGGGCACCGCGCTCGGTCTGTGCGCGCACGCCCTGGTGTCCGGGGTGCATCCGTCGGTGGGGGTGTCCGCCGGGGTGCTCGGGGTGCTGCTGGCCATCACCCGGCAGGGCTGGATCAGCCTCTTCGTCGCCGCCGTGCTGGTGGTCTCGCCGGGGATCCTCACCCTGCTCTGTGTCGCCTCGCTGCCGGCCTGGCTGCTGGTGACGGGAGGACCGCAGATGCAGCTGCGGCAGGACGGGACGTCGCTGCGATGACACCGCTCCGATGACACCACCGCCCTTTTCGCACCCATCCCTGGAGGCTCCCTTGCCGCTCAACGAAGGCCCCCGTCAGTCGGGCGAACGCCGGCTGTGCGTCAACCCCTTCTACGGCCCCGCCAACCCGCTCGGCGACATGGCCGAGGCCCCGCCCACGCACCGCCTCCCGGACCAGCCCGTGGCACCGGCGACCGCCCATCAACTGGTGCGCGACGAGCTGATGCTCGACGGCAACGCGCGGCTGAACCTCGCCACCTTCGTCACCACCTGGATGGAGCCCGAGGCCGGGCTGCTGATGGCGGAGTGCCGGGACAAGAACATGATCGACAAGGACGAGTACCCGCGCACGGCCGAGCTGGAGCGGCGGTGCGTGGCGATGCTCGCCGACCTGTGGCACGCGCCCGACCCGGAGACGGCCGTGGGGTGTTCGACGACCGGGTCGAGCGAGGCGTGCATGCTCGCCGGGATGGCGCTGAAGCGGCGCTGGACGCGGCGCAACGCCGACCGGTACCCGGCGGCCCGGCCCAATCTGGTGATGGGCGTGAACGTGCAGGTCTGCTGGGAGAAGTTCTGCAACTTCTGGGAGGTGGAGGCCCGTCTGGTGCCCATGGCGGGCGAGCGGTTCCATCTGGACCCGCAGGCCGCCGCCGAGCTGTGCGACGAGAACACCATCGGGGTCGTGGGGATCCTGGGCTCGACCTTCGACGGGTCCTACGAGCCGATCGCCGAGCTGTGCGCGGCGCTGGACGCGGTGCAGGAGCGGACCGGGCTCGACATCCCCGTGCATGTGGACGGGGCGTCCGGTGCCATGGTCGCGCCGTTCCTCGACGAGGACCTGGTGTGGGACTTCCGGCTGCCCAGGGTGGCGTCGATCAACACCTCGGGGCACAAGTACGGGCTGGTCTACCCGGGCGTCGGCTGGGCGCTGTGGCGGGACGCGGACGCGCTGCCGGAGGAGCTGGTGTTCCGGGTGAACTACCTGGGCGGCGACATGCCGACCTTCGCGCTCAACTTCTCCCGGCCCGGGGCGCAGGTCGTGGCGCAGTACTACACGTTCCTGCGGCTGGGCCGGGACGGCTACCGGGCCGTGCAGCAGGCCGCGCGGGACGTGGCCACGGGCATGGCCGGCCGGATCGAGGCGCTCGGCGACTTCCGGCTGCTGACCCGGGGCGACGAGCTGCCGGTGTTCGCCTTCACGACCGCGCCGGACGTGACGGCGTACGACGTCTTCGACGTGTCCCGGCGGCTGCGCGAGAGCGGCTGGCTGGTGCCCGCGTACAGCTTCCCGCCACACCGCGAGGACCTGTCCGTGCTGCGGGTGGTGTGCCGCAACGGCTTCTCGGCGGACCTCGCCGAGCTGCTCACCCAGGATCTGGAGCGGCTGCTGCCGGAACTGCGCCGGCAGCCGCGCCCCCTGACCCGGGACAAGACGGCGGCCACCGGGTTTCACCACTAGCGGGTGTCGTCCGGCAGCACTCCGACGAACGGGGCGCCCTCACCCGCGAAGGTGTAGGCGCCCGCGCGGATGCGTTCGATGAGGTCGCGGGTCCACTGGGCGCCGGTGTCGGCCGAGTGGACCCAGAAGTTCATGATCTCGCCGATGTGGCCGAGCTGCTGCGGGCCGTCCTCGGGCAGGTAGTCCTCGACGACGGTCGCGCGCCACTCCTCGATGGACCGCACCCGCTGCTCCAGGAGGCCCAGGGCCTCTTCGCGGCCGAGGTCCACCATGAAGCCGAGCGCGGTGGTGAGGACGTCCGGCTTCTGGTCGTAGGCGGTGAGCGACTGCCTCAGCAGCTTGAAGTACTCCTCGGTGCCCTGCTCGGTGATCTCGTACTCCGTGCGCGGCGGGCCCCCGGCCGTGGACGGGGCGATCTCGTGCGCCACCAGCAGCCCTTGCTTCGCCATCTGCTTCAGGGCGTGGTAGATCGAGCCGGGCTTGGCGTTGGACCACTCGTGGGCGCCCCAGTACTCCAGGTCGCCCCGGACCTGGTAGCCGTGGGCCCGCCCGTGCTGGCGGACCGCGCCGAGCACGAGCAGGCGGATCGCTGACATGCCAACCAGGTTAGGACCCGGACTCCGCCTGCTGTTCCGCGGCCACCAGCGCGAAGGCGGTCGCGCCGTCCAGCGACTCGCGGACGATGTCGGCGTGGCCGGCGTGCCGGGCCGTCTCGCGGATCAGGTGGAGACACAGCCAGCGCATGGAAACCCGGCCGTCCGGCGGGAACCAGGGCTGGTCGGGCAGCGCGAAGGTGTCGTCGAGACTCGGCACCGAGCGGATGAACGCCTCCGTCTCGGCGGCGACCTTCTCCCAGTACGCCAGCTGCGATGCGACGGTCTCGCCCTCGACGAGCCGGAAGCACTCGTGCCAGTTGCTCTGGTCGCGTACGACGGCCGGCGGCTCGCCCTTGGCCATGGAGACCCACATCTGCTCGACCTCGGCGACATGCTTGACCAGCCCGGCGAGCGACAGCTCGCTGGCGCTGGGGCGGGAGGAGGCCTGCTCCTCCGTCAGGCCGAGCAGGGCCCGCCGGATGCCGCCGCGCTGCTCGGCGATGAAGGACAGGAGCGCTCCGCGCTCGTCGCCGGGTGCCTCGGGTCCCACGTGCTTCACCATGGACGGCCGCCTCTCGTCGGTTGGCCTGCTGCCTGACAAGGACGAAACTACGGACCCTTGCGGTCAGGTTCTGTCCGCAAGGGTCCCGGGTCCGCCCCACCTCTGCCTACCGCTCCAGGTACAGGCTCAGGTGCTGTCCGGTGTGCGAGTGCGTCGCCTTCGCCAGTTCGGCGGGCGTGCCCGTGAAGACGATCTCGCCGCCGGTGTTGCCGCCCTCGGGCCCGAGGTCGATGACCCAGTCGGCCTGGGAGATCACGGCCAGGTCGTGCTCGATGACGATGACGGTGTTGCCCCGGTCGACGATCCGGTTGAGCAGGCCGACGAGGTTGTCGATGTCGGACAGGTGCAGGCCGGTGGTCGGCTCGTCGAGGATGTAGACCGTGCCCGAGCCGGAGAGCCGGTCGGCGAGCTTGAGCCGCTGGCGTTCACCGCCGGACAGCGTGGCCAGCGACTGGCCGAGGCCGAGGTAGCCGATGCCGGTCTCGATCAGGGCCTTGGTCTTGGCGCGCAGCGGGCCCGAGAGGAAGAACTCCCCCGCCTCCTCGGCGGACATGGCCAGGACGTCCGCGATGTTCTTGCCGCGCACCCGGTGCTGGAGCACCGACTCCTTGAAGCGGCGGCCCTCGCAGACCTCGCAGTGCGTGGTGACCGGGTCCATGTAGGCGACCTCGGTGATGAGCAGGCCGCGGCCCTCGCACTCCTCGCAGGCGCCCTTGGAGTTGAAGCTGAAGAGGGAGGCGTCCTCGCCGCTGGCCTTGGCGAAGAGCTTGCGGATCGGGTCCATCAGCTTGAGGTAGCTCGCCGGGGTGGACCGCGAGGAGCGCGGGATGGGCGACTGGTCGACGAAGACGGACCCCGGGTACTGGTCCCGGAAGGCGTGGGCGATCAGGGAGCTCTTGCCCGCGCCTGCCACCCCGGTGACGGCGGTGAGGACACCGCAGGGGATCTCGGTGGAGACGTTCTTCAGGTTGTTGGCCGTGGCGTTCCGGATCGGCAGGGTCCGGCCCCAGGGGCGGGGGTTCTCCTTGATCCCGCCGGTGCGCCGCAGTCCCTGCCCGGTCAGCGTGTCGCTGGTGCGGAGTTCGTCGTAGGCGCCTTCGAAGACGATCGTGCCGCCGTGCACACCGGCCCGCGGGCCGATCTCGACGACGTGGTCGGCGACGGCCATGACGTCGGGGTCGTGCTCCACGACGAGGACCGTGTTGCCCTTGTCGCGCAGGGCGCGCAGCAGGTCGTTGAGCCGGCTGACGTCGCGGGGGTGCAGGCCGACGCTGGGCTCGTCGAAGATGTAGGTCAGGCCGGTCAGTTCGCTGCCGAGGTGGTTGACGAGCTTGAGGCGCTGGCCCTCGCCGCCGGAGAGCGAGGTGGTGGACCGGTCGAGGGTGAGGTAGCCGAGGCCGATGGCCTGGATCTGCTCCAGCGTCTCGATGATGGTGGTGACGAGCGGGGTGTCGAGCCGCTCCTTCAGCGTGGCGACGACGCCGATGAGGTCGCTGACCTGCATCTGGGACCAGTCGGAGATGTTGTGGCCGTCGATGCGGGTGGCGAGGGCCTTCTGGTTGAGCCGGGCGCCCTCGCAGGTGGGGCAGACGCCGTCGGTGAAGAACTCGGCGGCCTTGTCGCGGGCGGCCTTGCTCATGCCGCCGGTGTCCCGCTTGAGGTGGCGGCGGACGAAGCTGTCCACCAGGCCCTCGTAGCGCAGGGCCAGCACATTGCCGTTGGGGTAGGTCACCTCGACCGTGCCGGTGCTGCCGTGCAGCAGGGTGTGCGTCTCGTCGTCGGTGTAGTCCGCGAGCTTCTTCTCGGCGTCCAGGTGCTCGTAGTTGGCGTAGAACTGCCAGTTGGCGCTGCCGACGGTGTAGCCGGGCAGGAGGATGGCGCCCTCGGCGATGGACTTGGAGGGGTCGGTCATCAGCTCGGGGCTGGGGCGGCGGGCGCGGCCGAGGCCCTCGCACTCGGGGCACATGCCCTTGGGGTCGTTGAAGGAGTAGAGCCAGGTCTGGCCGAGTCCGTCGTTGCCGTGGTTGGCGAAGAGGACGCGCATCACGGTGTAGACGTCGGTGACGGTGCCGACGGTGGAGCGGGCGTTGCCGCCGAGGGGGCGCTGGTCGACGACGACCGGGGTGGTCAGCCGGGTGACGGCGTCGACGTGCGGGCGTTCGAACTTGGGCAGGTCGTGCCGGATGTTCCAGGGGAAGGTGGCGTTGAGCTGCCGCTGGGCCTCCACGGCGACGGTGTCGAAGACCAGGGAGGACTTTCCGGAGCCGGAGACGCCGACGAAGACCGAGATCCGGTTCTTGGGGATGACGAGGGAGACGTCCTTCAGGTTGTTCTCTCGGGCACCTAAGACCTGGATGCCCTCGTCGGTTGCGGTAACCGGCGTCTGGTTCACCGAGTCTCCTTCGAGGAAGCCCCGGCCTTCAGGCTGGGGAGGAATCGAACCCCTGCGGAGCAGGGCAAGGAACGGGGTTTCGTCTTCAGGGCGAAAGACCGTCCACGCGACCGGGCAGGCTGCCCGGCGTGCGGTGCGAGAGCCAAGTTCCGTACGCGCGCTGATCGAGAACCAAGACAGCGCACCCCAAGTGTCGCTCTACCGAACCGGGCAGGTTCCGTCCCGGCTGGTGTTGAGGGAGTAAGTCCTTGCTGGTCGCTGACCTGCGGGGCTTCCTGAACCAGGAAGCCCCGTGCTTTGGCTGGGGGCGGGTTCAAAAATCATCCTTTCCGTGTGGGGCTCACTGCGTTTGCGTCTGCGCGCGGACGGCGCGCAGGAGTTCGGGGTCCTGCGGGTCGACCGTGGGGCCGAACCGGCCCACGGGTTCGCCGGTGGGCGAGACGAGGAACTTCTCGAAGTTCCAGCGCACGTCGCCGGTGTGGCCCTCCGCGTCGGCGCAGGGGGTCAGGGCGGCGTAGAGGGGGTGGCGGTCCGCTCCGTTGACGGCGGTCTTCTCGGTGAGCGGGAAGGAGATCTGCTGCAGCGAGCAGAAGTCGGCGATCTCCTCGGGGGTGCCCGGCTCCTGCTCGCCGAACTGGTTGCAGGGCACCCCGATCACACTGAGCCCGTCCTCGTGATGCCGGCGCGCGAGCGTGTCGAGTCCGGCGTACTGGCCGGCCAGCGCGCACTGCGACGCCACGTTGACGATGAGCAGGGCCCGGCCCCGGTGCCGCGCCAACAGGTCGGGCTTGCCGTTGAGTTCCGCGATGGCGATGTCGAAGAGGCTCATGCCGTGCACGCTCATTTCACCGACTCCAGTCGTGGTCGACGTCCCGTCGGGTGGAGGGCGGCGGAACAGCCGGGGGGATGTGAGCCGGCCCGGGGGATCGGTCGGCTCACATCCCCGGTTCAGGGTGTGGTCATCGGCTCAGGGAGCGGTACTTGCGGACGGCCAGGGGGAAGAAGACCGCGAAGATCGCGAGGGGCCAGACGAAGGACATGAGCATGGCGTGTTCGGCGATCCAGGAGGTGCCTCCGACTCCGGGGTTGCCGAACAGTTCTCGGGTGGCGTGGGCGGTGGAGGAGAGGGGGTTCCACTCGGCGATGGTCGCCAGCCAGCCCGGCATCATCTCCGGGGAGGCGAAGGTGTTGGCGACGATGCCGAGCGGGAAGAGCAGGGTGTAGACGGCGGAGGCCGCCTCCGGGGTCTTGATGATCAGGCCGAGGTAGATGCCGACCCACAGCAGGGCGAAGCGGAGCAGGAGCAGGAGCGCGAAGGCGCCGAGCGCCTGGGCGAAGCCGTCGCTCCAGCTCCACCCGGCGATGACCCCGCAGCCCATGAGGATCATCAGGACGACGGTGCTGTAGAGCATGTTGACGATGCTCTGCCCGATGACGACCGAGGCGGCGGACATGGGCATGGAGCGGAACCGGTCGGTGACGCCCTTGGAGGCGTCGGCGGTGACGCCGGCCATGGTCTCGCCGATGCCGAAGGCCATCGACATGACGAACATGCCGGGCATCAGGAAGTCCATGTAGTCCCCGCCGCCCTCGACCTGCATCCCGCTGCCGAAGATGCCTCCGAAGAGCAGCACCATGAGGATCGGGAAGGCGAGGCCGGCGAGGATCTGGGTGGGGTTGCGGGCCCAGTGGGACAACCCGCGGAGCGTGAGCGTCCAGGAGTCCGCGAGGACCCAGCCCAGTTTGGCCAGCGGGTTCCTGGGCAGTTCGGGCGCGATGATCGCGGTCATGACTGGGCGACCTCCTTGAGGCTCTGCTCGGCGGACGTGGCCGACCTGTTGCCGGTCAGGTTCAGGAACACCTCGTCGAGTGTGGGCCTGCGCAGGGCGATGTCCTCGGCCTCGATGCCGGCGTCGTCGAGTTCGCGGGTGACCGCGGTGAGGGCGGCGACCCGGTTGGCGACGACGACACTGATGCGCCGGTTGTCGGTGTCCGTCTCGGGCTCGGCCTGCAGCAGCGCGCCGATCATGCGGCCGGCCCGCTCCAGGTCGTGGGACCTGCGGAGCACGACGTCGATCCGGTCCCCGCCGATCTTGTTCTTGAGCTGGTCCGGAGTGCCCGACTCGACGACCCTGCCGTTGTCGATCAGGGCGATCTTGTCGGCCAGCTGGTCGGCCTCTTCGAGGTACTGGGTGGTCAGCATGACCGTGCGGCCCTCGGAGACCAGGCCCCGGACGGACTCCCAGACGTCGTTGCGGCCCCGCGGGTCGAGCCCGGTGGTGGGCTCGTCGAGGAACAGCACGGAGGGGGCCAGGATGAGACTGGCGGCGAGGTCGAGCCGCCGCCGCATACCGCCGGAGTACTGCTTGGCCGGCTTTCCGGCGGCCTCGGTCAGGCCGAAGCGCTCCAGCAGTTCGTCTGCTCGGCTCTGCGCGGTGCGCTTGCCGATGTGGTACAAGCGCCCGAACATCACGAGGTTCTGACGGCCGCTCAGGTCCTCGTCCACCGCTGCGTGCTGTCCGAGGAGTCCGATGCTGTAGCGGACCTGGGCCGACTGGGTGGCGACGTCGTAGCCGGCGACCCGTGCGATGCCCTCGTCGTACTTCAGCAGGGTGGAGAGGATGCGGACCGCGGTGGTCTTTCCGGCGCCGTTCGGGCCGAGAAGGCCGTATACGACGCCTCGGGGTACCTCCAGGTCGAGTCCCGCGAGGGCCTCCTTGTCGCCGTACTTCTTCTTCAGAGCTTCGGTCTGGATCGCCAAATCGGCGCCGCCCATGCCCGCCCCTTCTTTCGGGTGCTCAAATTTGGGTACCCGGCGAGCATAGAGGAGGGCGGCCCGGATATTCAAGTTTTAGTACCCCCTCGTGTGCCCCCCGTCGGCGCCCTCCTCCGGGGCGTCCCAGTGGTCGCGGTGGGCGGCGTACCACTCGACCGTCCCCCGCAGTCCGTCGTCCAGCGACCAGCGCGGCGCGTAGCCGAGTTCGCGGCGGATCTTGGAGTCGTCCACCGCGTAGCGGAAGTCGTGCCCCTTGCGGTCCGCGACCCGCTGGACCAGGTCCCAGTCGCGCCCGCAGAGGGCGAGGAGACGGCCGGTCATCTCCTTGTTGGTCAGATGGGTGCCGCCGCCGATGTTGTAGATCTCCCCCGGCCGGCCCGCGTCCAGCACCAGCCGCACCGCCCGGCAGTGGTCGTCGACGTGCAGCCATTCCCGCAGGTTGGAGCCGTCCCCGTAGAGCGGGACCGGCTGCCCGTCGAGGAGCCGGGTGACGAACAGCGGGACCAGCTTCTCGGGGTGCTGGCCGGGGCCGTAGTTGTTGGCGCACCGGGTGATGCGCACGTCGAGGCCGTGGGTGCGCCAGTACGACCGGGCGATCAGATCGGCCGAGGCCTTGGACGCCGCGTACGGGGAGTTGGGCAGCAGCGGCTCGTCCTCCGTCCAGCGTCCCTCGGCGATGGAGCCGTACGTCTCGTCCGTGGAGACCTGGACGAAGACGCCCGTCCCGTGCCGCAGCGCCGCTTCGAGCAGGGCCTGCGTGCCGAGCACGTTGGTGCGGACGAAGGCCTCGGCGCCCGTCACCGAACGGTCCACGTGCGACTCCGCGGCGAAGTGCACCACCGCGTCGTGGCCCGGGAACACCTTGTCCAGCAGCGTGGCGTCGCAGATGTCGCCGTGCACGAAGGCCAGCCTCGGGTGGTGCCGGGGCAGGTTGTTCAGCGTCCCCGCGTAGGTGAGCTTGTCCACGACGGTCACCCGGTCGTCCTCGTGCCCCGGGTAACCGCCGCTCAGCAGTGTTCTGACGAAGTGCGAGCCGATGAAGCCGGCCGCACCGGTCACCAGGATGTTCACGCTTCTCCCGTCCTCGTCCCGTCAGCGTGCCGCGACCGGCGACCGGTGACGCGCGGTCAGCTTCTCCAGCGTCGGCACCACTTCGTTGGGGCTCGGCGCCGACAGCATGGCCAGGCGCAGCCGCCGCGCCCCCTCCGTGAACGCCGGGTCGTCGAGCACCCGGACGAGCTTGTCGCGCAGGATGTCGACGGTCAGGCCGTCGGAGTGCAGATGCAGCCCCGCGCCCAGCTCCTCCACCCGCTGGGCCCGGTAGATCGCGTCCCACATCCAGCCGAGAGCCACCTGCGGCACCCCGTAGGCGGCGGCGGTCGCCCAGGTGCCCGCGCCGCCGTGGTGCACGACCGCCGAGCAGCTCGGCAGCAGCGCCAGCAGCGCCACGTGGTCGACGACCCGCGTGTTGTCGGGCACCCGCGACACCTGGGCGAGTTCCTTCTCGCCGAGGGTCGCCACCACCTCCACGTCCAGGTCGGCCAGCGAGGCGAACACGTCGTTCACGTCGACGGCGTTGGGGAACTCCGTGTCCCGGATGGTGAGCCCGAGGGTGAGGCAGACCCGGCGGCGCTCCGGCGGGCGGCGCAGCCAGTCCGGTACGACGGCCGGGCCGGGCCCATTGTACGGCACGTAGCGCGTGGGCACGGTCGGCAGCCCCAGCTCCATCCGCACCCCGGGGGGCATCTGGTCGACCGACCAGTGTCCCGTGACCACGTCGGGGTCGAAGGCGGCCCCGTGCCGGTCCAGGGTGTACGCCAGCCACTCCTCCAGCGGGTCGTCGCGCAGCTCCTCGGGCAGGTCCGCCTGGCGCCGGCGCAGCGTCAGATGGGTGTTGGCGAAGAGGTCGGGGAAGGCCAGCAGCCGGGCGTGGGCGGCCCCGGTCGCCTTGGCGGCGATGGCCCCGGCGAAGGTGAAGGGCTCCCAGAGCACCAGGTCCGGCTGCCAGAACCGGGCGTAGTCGACGAGCGCGTCGATCATCGAGTCGTTGTTGATCTGGGCGTAGAAGGTCGCCGTCAGCATGGCGTTCGACGCCCGGAGGAAGTCGAGGCTCAGCCGCTCGGGCCGGTTCTCCAGATAGTCGCGGTCCAGGTGGTGCATGAGCATCCCGGGACCGACGGTGGGGATGACGGCGTCCATTCGGTGGTTCTCGCCCACCGGTACGGCCGTCAGACCGGCCCGGGTGATGCTCTCGACCGCGGCCGGCTGCCCGGCCACCCGGACCTCGTGCCCGGCGGTCCGCAGCGCCCAGGCGAGCGGGACGACGCCGTTGAGATGGGCGTCCTGTGCGAAGGCTGTCAGCAGTACACGCACGGCGGTGCTCCTCCCCTGGTGTGGGCCGGGCCGGTCATGCGACGGGGAAGCGCAGGACGCCGTGCAGCACCGCCGAGCGCATGCGGCGCAGCACCTCGGCGTTCGTGCGCAGGGCGGGCCGGAGCGATGCCAGGGCGCGGACCGCGGCCTCGGTCTGGACGCGGACCAGGGCGTCGGTGACCGGGGCGGCGGGGCCGCCGAGGAGGGTGAGCGACCGGTCGCCGTCGCTCCGGCCGGGCGTGAAGGCGTCCGGGTCCGCGAAGGCCTCCGGGTCCCGGTTGGCCGCGTCGACGAGCACCACCACGCGGCGGCCCTCCTCGATCGTCTTGCCGTCGAACTCGACCTGTTCGCGGGCGATACGGCTCTCGAACCGCAGCGGCGGAGCCAGCCGCAGGGCCTCCCGGACCGCGGCCGGGGCCGCCGCCGGGTCCTGCCCGATCCGCTGCCACTCCTCCGGGTGCGCCAGCAGCACCTCGACGGCGTTGCACACGGCGGTCGCGGTGACCTCGACGCCCACCACGACGGCGAGCGCGCCGATCGCGGCCGCGTCCTCGGGCGACAGCCCGGCAAGACCGGTGGCACGGCCGGCCTCGACCAGGCCTGTCAGCTCGGCGGACAGGCCCGACACGGCGGTGAGCAGCGACCGGGCGGTTCCCAGCTGCTGCGGGCAGTGGCCGGCGTCCAGGGCGGTGGCGAGGCCCGCGTGCAGTTCGGGCAGGCGCTCGCGGGTCTCGGCGGGCAGGCCCAGCACCTCGGCCACCACCCGCAGGGCGGCGGGGACGGCGAAGTCCCGGTACAGGTCGAACCGTTCGCCCGTCGCGCCGAGCGTCTCGCGGTAGGCCGCCTCGATCTGCGGCGCCCGTGCCGCGAGCGCCTCGGCCGACAGCAGCGGCGCGGAGACCTCGGCGAGCGTGGCGTACGCGGCCGGGTCGAGGTTGAGGCGGGCGTCGTCGAGCGGGACGACATGGCAGAGCAGGGGGTTGTCCCAGACGTCGACGCCCGGGTGGGACTGCGGCCCCTCCTCGGCGTGGCGCGGGGAGAACCGCGGGTCGTCGAGGACGCGGGCGCCGAGTTCGCGGCTCGCGGTGACCCACGCGCCGACGCTGCTCTCGTGCAGGCCCTGTTCGCGGGCGCGTGCCCCGTGGTCGAGCGGGTCGTCGTCACCGGCGCGCAGGATCATGGCGAAGGGATCGCCCTGGGCGCCGAAGATGAACTGCACGCCTCGGATGGTCAGCAGATGCCGGCCCAGCTCGCTGTCGGTCTGATCAGTCAGCATGACACCGTCCTCGAAGGATGAAGAAGGGCGAAGAGAAGAAGGGTGAAGAGGGAAGAAGCAGGGGCGAAGCGCCACCGGCGACGCTAGGCCGCGTGCCTACAAAGGCACTCGACACGCGCTACACGCCCAGAGCCCCGGCGGCGGCGCGTACGGCGGCCACGTCCTGCTCGGGCGTGCCGGGCCGGGCCGGGAGCAGGGGGACGACGGACGAGCGGCCGGACCGCACGGCCGGGTGGCGGCGGGCCAGCTGGGACAGGCCCTGGCCCGGACCGGCCTCGACGAGCACCAGGTCCCCTTCGGCGAGGAGCGCGTCGAGGGCGGGCCAGAAGAGCACCGGCGCGACGGGGTGACGGGACCAGAAGGCCGGGTCCTTGGTCTCCGCGGGGGTCAGGAAGCGGGCCGTGTACCCGGACATGACCGGGATACGGGGCTCGCCGACGGGGAGCGCGGCGATCCGCTCGCCGGCTCCGCGCATGGCCGGGGCCAGGGACGGGCTGTGGAACGCCGTGGAGGCCGGTACGCGCTGAAGCACGAACCCGGCGTCGGCGAGTGCCGCCGTGACGGTGCGCAGCGGGTCGTCGAGGCCGGCCAGGACCGTCTGGCGCAGGGCGTTGACGGCGCCGACGACCACGCCGTCGGTGAGGAAGGGCGCCACCTCGTCCTGGGTCGCGGCGACGGCGACCATCCCGCCGGGCGGCGCGTGTGCCAGCCGTCCGACGCGGTCGTGGACCAGGGCGGCGGCGTCCCGCAGCGTGAAGACACCGGAGAGGACCGCGGCCGCCACCTCGCCGATGCTGTGCCCGAGCAGGGCGACGGGCCGTACGCCCCAGTCGAGGACGAACCGCCCGAGGGCGTAGTCGACCGCGAACAGCAGCGGCTGGGAGCGCGTGACGTGGTCCATCACCGCGGTGTCGGCCGTCCCCAGCCAGTCCTCGCGCAGACCGGTGCTGTGGCCGCCGAGGTCGGTCAGGGCGGTCAGGGCCTCGTCCATCGCCTCGGCGAAGACGGGCTCGGCGTCCAGGAGTCCGGCGGCCATGCGCAGATGCTGCGAGCCCTGGCCGGGCAGCAGCAGGGCGACCGGGCGAGCGGTGCCGTTCATCGGTCCCTCCAGGAAGGCGTGTTCAGGATCTCGACCACGGCGCAGGACCAGCTGAAGCCCGCGCCGACGCCGAAGAGCAGGCACGTGTCACCGGGCCCGAGCGCCCCGGCGGTGACCAGGTGGTCGAGTCCGGCGAAGGGGTCTCCGGCGCCGAGGTGCCCGATCGTCCGGCTCCAGTCCCAGGTGGTGCGCTCGGGGTCGATGCCGAACTTGGCGAAGTAGGCGACATGGAGCCTGCGGTGGCCGAGGTGCGGCAGCACGAACCGGTCGATGTCCGCGAGGCCGAGCCCGGCGTCGGCGAGCGCCTGCTTGACGACGGACTCCTGCGCGGCCGCGACCCGGGCGACGGTCGGGGCCACACCGTGACCGGCCAGGAAGTCCCGCTTGTGCGCCTCCAGATCGACGACGTCGCGGTGGCTGAACGGGGCCGGGCCGAAGGGGTCGTCGCCCCGGTGCATGCCCTCCAAGTCGGGTGCGGAGACGGTCGCGACGCTGCGGACCCGGGCGAAACCGGAGTGCCGCGAGACGACGAGGGCGGTGCCGCCGTCGCCGTAGACGGTTCCGGGGTCGCTGCGCCACCGGTCGAAGCCCGGCGGGCAGAAGCGGTCGCCGGTGGTCACCAGGGCCGCGATCCGGGCCGGGTCGGCGGCGAGGTAGGCCCAGGCCAGGTCGAGGGCCGCCATGCCGCCGTTGGAGACCTGCCGGACCTCCAGCGCGGGGCACTGGTTGCCCACTGCGGTCCGCTGGACGTAGGAGGCGGGGGCCCACAGGTCGAAGCCCTGGTAGTAGAAGCTGGCGTGCAGCACCAGGTCGATGTCGCCCGGTTCGGCGCCGGCCCGCTCCAGCGCCGTCCGGGCGGCCCGGGCCGCCATCTCGGGAGCCGGCTCCCCCGCGGAGACCGTCACCGACTCCATCCGGGTGGAGCGGGCGACGGCGGCGTCGCACCGCCCGTCGGCGACCGCGTCCGCGAGGCGTTCGGCGGGGGGCAGCCAGGTGCCGGTCGAACGGATGTACAGATCGCCGCCGTTCATGCCGTCCCCCTCTCCCCGACCGGGTACGCGAGGGCGTCGGCGGAGGGGGAGCGACCGTCCGCGGCCCGTGCGGCGGGCGGCGGCCACGCTCCGGTCGCCCCGATGCACGGCCTCCCGCCGTTCACGCCGCCACCCCCTGCCCGGACCCGGTGAGCGCTGCGGCGGGAGCGGGAGCCCGTACGACCATGGCGCTGTTGAAGCCGTGGTGGCCGCGGGCCAGGACCAGTGCCGCGCTGCCGGAGACCGGCCGGGGCCGGCCGACGACGAGGTCGAGGCCGTAGGCGTCGGGGACTCGGGTGACGTTGACCGTGGGCGGGGCGAGCCCGTCGCGCAGGGTCAGCAGGGCGGTCACCACATCGAGCGGGCCGGCGCCGGAGTAGAGCCGGCCGGTGGCCGTCTTGGGCACGGTGACCGGGACCCCGCCCGCGCCGAAGACCGCGGTCAGCGCCTCGGCCTCGGCCGCGTCGAGTTCGGGCACGCCCGCGCCGTCGGCGAGGACGACGGCGATGTCCTCCGGGTCGGCTCCGGCGTCGGCGAGCGCCTGCTCGACGGCCCGCCGCAGGGTCGGGGGCCGCCCGGACCCGGGGCGCGGGTCGAAGGTGGCGCCGAATCCGGCGATCTCGCCGTAGGGGTGACGCCCCCGGGCCCGGGCCCCTTCGGCGCTCTCCAGGGTGAGCAGCGCGCCGCCCTCGCCGGGCAGATGACCGGAGGCCCGGTCGTCGAAGGGCAGGTAGGCGTCGGCGGTGAGCCGTCCGCCGGCCAGCTGGGCGGCCATGCCGTACGGGCACAGGGAGCAGTCCATGCCGCCGGAGATCATCAGTTGCGCACCGGCGCGGATCTGGCGTCCGGCGTGGGCGAGGGCGTCCAGGCCCCCGGCCTGCTCGCCGACGAAGACGCCGGTCGGCCCGTTCATGCCGTGCCGGATGGAGATCTGGCCGGTGTTGACGGCGTAGAACCAGGCGAACGACATGTAGGCGCTGACCTTCTTGGGGGACTCGCCCCACAGGTGC
This sequence comes from Streptomyces sp. NPDC057099, assembly GCF_042671245.1. Taxonomy (NCBI): domain Bacteria; kingdom Bacillati; phylum Actinomycetota; class Actinomycetes; order Kitasatosporales; family Streptomycetaceae; genus Streptomyces; species Streptomyces sp. NPDC057099. The sequence goes on along the minus strand of NZ_JBHUTX010000028.1, from coordinate 8,632 downwards.
TGCAGTTCGCGCTGGCCGAAGCCGAAGCCGCCCGAGGCACCGGCCGTGACGACGCCGCGTGCCAGCGACGGCACGGAGTCGAGGTCGATGCCCGCGTCGGCGACGGCCCAGTCCGCCGCGGCCAGGGCGAACTGGGTCATGCGGTCGGTCTGCGGGATGAGCCGGCTGGGCAGATGGTCGCGCGCCTCGAACCCGGTCACCTCACCCGCGTGCCGCGTGGGATAGCGCGCGGGGTCGAAGGCCTGGACGCGCCGGATGCCGTCCTCACCGCGCAGCGTCGCCGCCCAGTAGGCGTCGAGTCCGATGCCGGTGGGGGCCACGACCCCGATGCCCGTGACCACGACCGGGGTCATGCGGCCCGCCCCTCGGGCCGGCGCAGCACCATGGCGCTCTGGAAGCCGCCGAAGCCGCTGCCCACGGTGAGCGCGGCCGACATGGCGCGCTCCCTGGCGTGCAGGGGGACGTAGTCCAGGTCGAGTTCGGGGTCGGGGTCGGTCAGGTTCGCGGTGGGCGGGATGACGCCGTGTTCGAGGGCCAGCGCGGTGGCGGCGACCTCGATGGAGCCGATGGCGCCCAGCGAGTGCCCGATCATCGACTTGATGGAGCTGACCGGGATCCGGTGGGCCGCGGCGCCGAGACTGCGCTTGAGGGCGGCGGTCTCGTGCACGTCGTTCTGCTTGGTGGCGGTGCCGTGGGCGTTGACGTAGCCGAGCGCGTCGGGGCCGAGCCGGGCCTCGTCGAGGGCGGCGTCGACGGCGGCGGCCAACTCGCGTCCGTCGGTGCGCAGTCCGGTCATGTGGTACGCGTTGCCGCGCGAGGCGTAGCCGGCGATCTCGGCGTACACATGGGCGCCCCGGGCCCGGGCCGCGGTGAGTTCCTCGAGGACCAGGACGGCGGCGCCCTCGCCGAGGACGAAGCCGTTGCGGGTGCGGTCGAAGGGGCGCAGCGCGGTCGCCGGGTCGTCGTTGCGGGGCGAGGTGGCCCTGATCGCGTCGAAGCAGGCCACGGTGATCGGGGAGATGGGGGCGTCGGTGGCCCCGGCGATCATCACATCGGCCAGGCCCTCGCGGATGAGGGCGACCGCGTGCCCGACCGAGTCGAGGCCGGAGGTGCAGCCGGCCGAGACGACGGTGCAGGGGCCTTCGGCGCCGGCCTCCCAGGCGAGTTCGGCGGCCATGGAGCTCGGCACGAAGTGGTCGTAGAGCTGGGCGCTGGCTGCGGTGTGGTCGACCAGCCACTCCTGTCCGCCGCCGCTCAGGGCCAGATACTCCTGTTCGAGCTTCTGGGTGCAGCCGACCGCGCTGCCGAGGCTGACGCCGGTGCGGTGGGCGGTCTCCGGGCCGGGTTCCAGGCCGCTGTCGGTGACGGCCTCGCGCAGCGCGACCAGGGCGAACTGCGCCGCCCTGTCGAGCCGTTCGGCGTCCTCGGCGCTCAGCCCCTGCTCCGCGGCGTCGAAGTCGCACTCGGCGGCGATCCGGGAGCGGAAGGGGGCGGGGTCGAAGAGGCTGATGGTCCGGGTGGCGGTGCGGCCGCCGGTGATGGTCTGCCAGAACTGCTTGGTGCCGATGCCGCCGGGGGCCACCACGCCGATGCCGGTGATCGCGACCCGCCGGGTCATCGTGCCTCCCCGGTCGCGCTGTGCCGCTCCAGGTAGAGGTTGGAGTTGCTGGTGCTGATCGCCCGCAGCGCCTCGGCGTGCGGCCGGAAGTCGGCCTGGCCGACGGCGGCACGGAAGGCGGAGACGTCCGACCAGCGGGCGATGTTGACGTAGCTGTGCGGCTTCTCCAGGTGGCGTACGAGGGTGTAGCCGAGGAATCCGGGCTGGCGCTCCATGAAGCGCGCCGTACGGGCGAAGACGTCCTCGAACTCCTCCGGGGAGGTGCGAAGCGTGAAGCTGTTCACGAAGGTGGCCGGGCCGCCGGAGGCGGGGCCGGGCTGATCGGCTGACATGGGATCGGTGCTCCTCATCGTCCGGGCGTCCGGCGACGCGTACGCCGAGGTCAGACTGAAACCCTCCGGCGCGTTCCTCGCGGCGGCCTAGTAGACGGCTGGATCCCGCCCCCGGTCAGGGACCCCCGCGCCCCAGCCGCACGGGGGTGCCGACGTCCCGCTGCCAGGCGTGGCCGAGTCCGGCGACGGCTGCGATGACACTCCAGCCGGCCAGCTCACCGCCCTGGTAGCGGACGATGTCGGAGCCGCTGCGCCGGGGCAGGGCCCGGCCCGCGACGATCTCGGCGAGCGGCAGCGGCTCGTGCCGGTCGCCCGGGGAGCGGCCGTAGGGCGAGGCGAGGCTGACGTGCCGGACGGTCGGGCTCGGGCCGGCGGGCGCGGCCTCGGGCAGCCCTGCGGCCCGGCCGGTGTCGGCGGCGAAGGAGCGTCTGCGGATCACCGGGTCGCCGGGGCCGCCCGGAGGGGCGGGCGCGGCCGATTCGCCCGGGGCGGCGGGCGGGTCCGTGGCGGTGGGCGCGGCCGGGTCGACGGGCTTGGCCGGAGCGGTGGACGTGGCCTGGTCGAAGGGCGTCGCCGGGGTGCCCGGGGCGGCCGTCACGACCGCCGCGGTCTGGTCGATCAGGAGCGCTCCGGCCGCGAGCCATTCGGCGCGGACGGGCGGGTGGCCGCCGGTGGTGGCGACGACGTCGGCGCCCGCGGCGGTGGTGCGGGCGTCCTCGGACACCCGCACCCGCAGGCCGGTGCGCAGGGCGGCGGCGGCCGCGAAGTCCCGGGCCTGGTCCGGCTCCCGGCCCACGACACGCACCTCACAGAGCGAGGGCAGGGCGTGGTGCAGGACGAGAAGGCAGGACCAGGCCGCCTCCCCGGTGCCGAAGAGGCCGAGCGCGGAGGGGGCCGGCGGGGCGAGGTACCGCGCGGCGAGTCCGGCGGGGATGGCGCCGCGCCAGCCGTCGAGGGCGCCGGCGTCCACGAGCCCGAGGAGGGACCCGTCATCGGCGAGCAGCAGTTCCACGCATGCGGCGGACAGGCCCGCGCCGGGTTCGAGCCGGACGGCGAAGCAGCGGCCGAAGGGGCCGGAAGCGTGCGGTCCCACGGTCAGCCGGCAAGGCGTGGCGGGCAGCAGGACCAGGGTCTCGGGACCGAGCGCCGGACCGTGGCCGAGGAGCAGTCGCTGGACGTCGGAGAACCGCTCCTCCATGAAGGCCTCGTCGTCGAAGGCGTCGTCCACGTCTTCCGAGGTCAGCATGATCGGCACAGCGATCGTCCTCTCGGGACCGGCGTCATGGGTATACAAACTTGAGTATCACGGGAGGCGTGCCGTCCTCCACCCGATCCCGATCAACGGCCGGAAGGGCTCCCCGTCAGGCGCCCTTCTCCTCGCCCGCCATGACGTAGGCACCGGCCTCCAGGCGCTCGATCAGCGCCTCGGTCCAGGCGGCCTGACTGGCGGCGCCGTGCTCCCAGAGGCCGAGCAGCTCACGGATGTGGGCCCGCTCCTGCCGCTCGCCGGCCGTCTCGTCGACCTTGGCGATCAGCTCCGACTGTTCGGCCGAGAGCGACGCGATGCGCTCGCGCAGCAGACCGATCGCCTCCTTGCGGCTGAGCGCGGGCAGCAGGACGAGCGCCGCGCCCAGCATGTCCGCCCGGTTGTTCCCCTGGCGCAGCGCGTCACGCAGCAGCCGGAAGAACTCCTCGTCGCCCGGCGGCGCGATCTCGTAGTCGACCCGGCCCGGCCAGTCCGGGATGTCGGTCGACTTCAGCAGCCCGTCCTTGGCCAGCTGCCGCAGCGCGTGGTAGATCGAGCCGAACTTGATGTGCGCCCATTCGTCGGCACCCCAGGACAGCAGCTCGGAACGGACCAGATAGCCGTGCGCCCGGCCGTGCATGCGCACGACGCCCAGAACGAGCAATCTCGTGGCAGACATCGTCTCCCTGCTGAATCTCCCTCACGGCACGGACCGGCAACCGGTGCTCCGCCCTCAAGGGGTCCTTTCACTGAGGCCGGGCCCCGCCGGCTGCTCCCACGGTAGTACATGACCTGCTGTTCTCCGCGAGCGCGGGAGGGGCTCAGCGCGCGATACGCCCCGGATCGAGTGCCGCTGCAACGACTCTCGACTGCCGCACGAGGTCACGGCCCGAGGGTGGAGGCCCATCGCATACGGGTCGTTCGCCGGAACAGGGGTTGGGATGCGGGTACTCTTCACCACCTTCGCCGCCAAGTCGCACATGCACGCCCAGGTGACACTCGCCTGGGCCCTGAAGGCAGCGGGCCACGACGTCAGGATCGCCAGTCATCCCGATCTCGCCGACGAGATCACCAAGACGGGGCTGACCGCCGTCGGGGTCGGGGAGGAACTGCATCTCGACGAGCAGATGCAGGAGACCCAGGAGAACATCGGCCAGGACGTCGACCAGCTGGAGAGCCAGGCGCAGGTCGGTCTCGACATGAGCGAGACCCGGCCGGAGCGGCTCACCCCGGACTACACGCTCGGGGTGTTCACGGCCATGACCTCGGTCGTCTTCCAGAACTGCTGCTCGGACCAGATGGTCGACGAGCTGGTGGAGCACTGCCGCTCCTGGAAGCCGGACCTGGTCCTGTGGGACACCATGACCTTCGCCGGCGCGATCGCCGCCATGGCCACCGGGACGGCGCACGGCCGGCTGCTGTTCGGGCTCGACCTGGCGGGCCTGATGCGCGAGACCTTCCTCGGGCAGCTGGCCGCGCGCCCGCCGGAGCTGCGGGACGACCCGCTGCGCGAGTGGCTCACCTGGAGCCTGGAGCGGCACGGCGCCTCCTTCGAGGAGGCCGCGGTGACGGGCGACTTCACCGTCTGCCCGCTGCCGGCGTCCATGCGGCTCCCGGTGGACCTGCACTACGTGCCGATGCGGTACGTGCCGTACAACGGCCAGTCCACGGTGCCGCAGTGGCTTCAGGAGCCGCCGCGCAAGGGCCGCCGGGTGTGCATCACGCTGGGTGTGGCGCACCGCGAGGTGCTCGGCGCCGACCGGGCCTCCATCGGGGACCTGCTGGAGGCGGTCGCGGGGCTGGAGGACGTCGAGGTCGTCGCCACGCTCAACGAGAAGCAGCTGACGGACTTCGACACCCTGCCGGACAACGTACGGGCCGTGGACTTCGTCCCGCTCGACGCGCTGCTGCCCACCTGCGACGCGGTGATCCACCACGGCGGGTCCGGCAGCTTCGGCACGGCGATGATCCACGCCGTGCCCCAGCTCATCGTCGTCGACGGCGTCTGGGACACCATCAACAAGTCCCGCTACCTGGAAGAGCGCCAGGCCGGGCTCTACGTGCCGGGCAAGCTCAGCGCGAAGGGGCTGCGCGAGCTGCTCGTCCGCCTGCTGGAGGAGCCGGTCTTCAAGCGCAACGCCGAGGCCCTGCGGCGCGAGGCGCTCGCCGCGCCCGCCCCCGCGCAGGTCGTTCCCACGCTGGAGCGCCTGGCCGTCGAGCACCGCCGCCGGTGACCGGCGCGCCGCACCCGCACACGCCCGGGCCGCCGGCCCTGCCGTACCCGACTACCTCCCGGACGGTGAACCAAGCGATGCAGATCCGTAAGCTCGAGGTCGAGGGGGCGTACGAGTTCACCCCCCGTCAGTTCCGCGACCACCGCGGGCTGTTCGTCTCGCCCTTCCAGCTCGACGCGTTCCAGCAGGCCCTGGGGCGGCCGCACTTCCCGGTGGCGCAGACCAACCACAGCCTGTCCCGGCGCGGCACCATCCGCGGCATCCACTTCACCGTCACGCCGCCCGGCACCGCGAAGTACGTGTACTGCGCGCGCGGCCGGGCCCTCGACATCGTGGTCGACCTGCGGGTCGGCTCGCCCACCTTCCGGCGGTGGGACGCGGTCGAGATGGATCAGGTCCACTTCCGTGCCTCGTACTTCCCGGTCGGCGTCGGCCACGCCTTCGTCGCGCTCGAGGACGACACCGTCATGTCGTATCTGCTCACGGGCCCCTACGTGGCCGAGAACGAGCTCGCCGTCGACGTCTTCGACAAGGACCTGGGCGTGCGGCTCCCCTCCGGCCTGGACACGGTGCAGTCGGAGCGGGACGCCGCCGCGCTGTCCTTCGCCTCGGCCCGGGCCCAGGGCCTGCTGCCCGACTACGCCGAGTCCCGGGCGGTCGAGGAGGCCCTGTGGCAGCCCTCCGGCATCGGCGCCACGCGCTGAGCCCGGCGATGTCCACCACCACACAGGGCGGCCCGGCCGCCGGGACCGTGGCCGTGCTGGGCTCCACCGGATGCGTCGGCCGCAGCCTCTGCGACGAACTGCTGCGGACCGGGCACCGGGTGCTCGCGGTGGCCCGGCACCCGGCCCCGCACACCCGTGCGGACGCCTTCGTCCCCCTCGATGTCGCCACCGCCGCGCCGGAGGAGATCGCCGCGCTCCTCGACCGGCACGGCGTCACCGCCGTCATCAACGCCACCGGCGGCTGGGGCACCACCGTGGAGGAGATGCGCAGCGCCCACATCGACCTGGTGGAACGCCTGGTCGAGGGGTGCGTCGCGACCTCCCGGCGGCTGCGGATCGTCCAGATGGGGTCGATCCACGAGTACGGGCCCGTGCCCGACGGGGTCCGCATCGACGAACAGCGCGAACCCGGCCCGCTGACCCCGTACGGGCTGACCAAGCGCACCGGCTCCGAGCATCTGCTCGCCCGGACCCGGGCGGGCCGGGTGGACGGGGTCGTGCTGCGCGCGGTCAACGTCTGCGGACCCCACACCCCGACGGCCAGCTTCCTCGGTGCCGTCGTGGCCCGGCTGCGCGCCCTCGGCCCCGGCGAGGTGATCGGCCTCGATGTGGCCGACGCCCGGCGGGACTTCGTCGACGTACGGGACCTGGCCCGGGCGGCCGTCGCCGCGGTGCACGCGCCTGTGACCGGCCTGGTCGTGAACATCGGGCGCGGCGAGGCGGTGCCGATGCGCGACCTGGTCGACGCCCTGTTCGACGCGGCCGGTGTGGACGCCGCGTCGGCGAAGCTCAACTCCGCCGAGGTCGCCAGCAAGGGCGGCGGCTGGACCTGCGCGGACATCCGGTTCGCCGCCCAGGTGCTCGGCTGGCGGCCCACGATCCCGCTCGGCGAGTCCGTCCGGGCGATGTGGGAAGCGGCAGCGGACACCACCTCCCTGGAGGTCTCATGAGCGACACCCCTGCCCCCTCTTCCGCGGCGACACGAGATCCCGTCGAACGGCGGATCGACGATTCGGCCCGGCTGCGGACCGGCCCCCTCGGCGATCTCTCCGACTTCACGGACTGGTTCGCCGACTACGGCCGGCGGGCCTACACCCATGTCGACCGGGTCCCCCTGCACGCCCTGGAGGGCTGGGAGACCGACCCGGGCACCGGCGATCTGCGCCATCACACGGGCCGGTTCTTCACCGTGCACGGGCTGGAGGTCAGCAACCCGGGCGCACCGGTGGCCCGGTGGACCCAGCCGATCATCAACCAGCCCGAGATCGGCATCCTCGGCATCCTCACCGCCCCGATCGACGGGGTGCTGCACTGCCTGATGCAGGCGAAGGTCGAGCCCGGCAACGCCGAGGGGCTCCAGCTCTCCCCGACCGTCCAGGCGACCCGGAGCAACTACACCCGGGTCCACCAGGGGCGGGCGGTGCCGTATCTGGAGCACTTCATGGACATCCACAGCCGTCCCGGGGTGCTCGCCGACGTACGGCAGTCGGAGCAGGGGTCGTGGTTCTACCGCAAGCGCAACCGCAACGTGGTCGTCGAGCTGCCCGAGCCGGTGGAGGCCCTCGACGGGTACCGCTGGATGACGCTCGGCCAGATCCATGAGCTGCTGGGGCGCCGGGACACGGTCAACATGGACGCCCGGACCGTGCTGTCGTGCCTGCCGTTCACCGGTGCGGACACCGAGAAGCCCGACGGGGACGACTTCGGGTCGGCGCTGCTGCGCTCGGGCGATCCCGGGGCGGTGAGTGTGCACAGCGCGGCGGAGATCCTCGGCTGGATCACCGACCGGCGCACCAGCAGCGACATCGCGGTCCGCCGGGTCGCGCTCGGCGAACTGCGCGACTGGAGCCGCACCGACGACCGCATCCGCCATGACGCGGGCGCCTTCTTCGACGTCATCGGGGTCCAGGTCGACGCCGGCGGCCGTGAGGTCCACCGGTGGAGCCAGCCCATGATCGAACCGGTGGGGCAGGGCGTCATCGCCTTCCTCGTCCGGCGGTTCGAGGGGGTGCTGCACGTCCTCGTGCACGCGCGCGTGGAGCCGGGCTTCGCGGACGTGGTGGAGCTGGGCCCCACCGTGCAGTGCGTCGCGGAGAGCCACGCGCAGCTGCCCGCCGGGACCGCGCCGCCGTTCCTCGACGAGGTGCTGGGGGCTCCCGCGGAGCGCGTCCGGTTCGACACGGTGCTCTCCGAGGAGGGCGGGCGCTTCTTCCACGCGCTGAACCGCTACCTGATCGTGGAGACCGACCAGGACGTGCCCCGCGACCATCCCGACCACCGCTGGATGACGCTGCACCAGCTGTCGGAACTGCTGCGGCACAGCCACTACGTCAACGTCCAGGCCCGCAGCCTGATCGCCTGCCTGCACAGCCTGTACCACGCGGGCTGACGGCGGGGACCCCGAAACGCCGTGTCCCGGTGAGGCGGTCCGCCTCACCCGGTCACGGCGTTTACCCCCCCGGCACCGGGGCACAGGC
>NZ_JBHUTX010000027.1:0-100247 GCF_042671245.1 Streptomyces sp. NPDC057099 | reverse complement strand
CCGCCGCCCATGCCGCCCATGCCGCCCATACGGCCGTCGCCGTTCTGCCGGCCTTGCTGGTGACTGTCAGCCGCTCGCCTTCTGCGTGAGGTCGTAGAAGGTGGACGAACCGACCGTGACCTTCTTGAACGTGGACTCCACCCAGGAGGTGATCTGGGAGGACGTGCCGTCGCTGCTGCCGCCCATGCCGCCCCCGCTGCCCGAGCTGATGAAGTAGTGGATCTTTCCGTCCGCCACGTACTGCTTGAACTGGGCCAGCGTCGGGGACGGGTCCGTGCCGTTGAAGCCGCCGATGGCCATCACCGGGTCTCCGGTGGAGAGCTGGTAGCTCGCCGCGTTCTGGGCGCCGATGGCCGCCGCGACCCAGGTGTAGTCGTCCGCGTTCTTCTCCAGGAGCGCCTTGGCCTCGGAGCTGACGCTGGCGCCGTTGAGCAGACCGCCCATGCCGCCACCGCCGCCGCCCATGCCGCCCATGCCGCCCATACGGCCGTCGCCGTTCTGCCGGCCTTGCTGGTTCTGGCCCTGCTGACCCTGCTGGTTCTGCTGGTTCTGGCCGCCGCCCGGGAAGCCGTTGCCGTTGCCATTGCCGGGCGGCTGTCCCTGGCCCTGGCCCTGCTGGTTGTTCTGGCCCTGCTGACCTTGCTGGTTCTGGCCCCCGCCGGGGAAGCCGCCCCCGCCGGGGCCACCGCCCATGCCGCCGCCACCGCCGGGGCCGCCGCGACCGCCCGAGACCGCCGGACCGGCGGTGACGATCGAGCCGGAGTGGCCCTCGTTCAGCGTGGTGAGGGTGTACGCCGCCGGACCGGCCAGCGCGGCGACGAGGCCGAGCCCCGCGGCGCCCAGGGCCAGTCGACGGCCCAGCCGTCCCGCGAAGATCAGGCCGAGGGCCGCGGTCAGACCGCCGACCAGGACGAGCCACTTCAGCCACGGCAGGTAGTCGGAGGAGCGGTTGAGCAGGACGTAGCCCCAGGCCGCGGTGGCCGTCATCGCGGCCGCCAGGGTCAGCGACGCCCAGGCCTTGTCGCGCTTCTCCCAGAGCAGCGCCGCGCCCATGCCGACCAGCGGGGCGATGTAGGGGGCGAGGGCCACGGTGTAGTACTCGTGGAAGATGCCCTGCATGTAGCTGAAGACCACCATGGTGATCAGCAGCGAGCCGCCCCACACCAGGAACGCACCGCGCGTCGCGGAGGTCCGGCGGGCCTTCCGCGTGGCCACCAGGCCGGCGACGAGCAGGATCAGCGCGGCCGGGATCAGCCAGGAGATCTGGCCGCCGATGGAGGAGCCGAACATCCGGTCCCAGCCGGTCTCGCCCCAGGCGCCGCCGCCGTTGCCGCCTCCGCCGCCGCCACCGACGCTGCCGGTCTCCTCGCCGTTGAGGCGGCCCAGGCCGTTGTAGCCGAAGGTCAGTTCAAGGAAGCTGTTGTTCTGCGAGCCGCCGATGTACGGGCGGGACGACGCGGGCCACAGCTCGACGATCGCGACCCACCAGCCGCCGGAGACGACGATCGCGAGCAGGCCCGCCGCGAGCTGGCCGATCCGCTTCTTCACCGTCACCGGGGCGCAGACGCCGTAGACCAACGCCAGTGCCGGGAGGATCAGGAAGGCCTGGAGGGTCTTGGCGAGGAAGGCGAAGCCGATCGCGGCACCGGCCCACAGCAGCCACTTGGTCCGGCCGTCCTCCAGGCCCCGGATGACGAAGTAGCAGGCGGCGGCCATCAGCAGCGCCAGCATCGCGTCGGGGTTGTTGAAGCGGAACATCAGCGCCGCGACGGGGGTGAGCGCGAGCACCGCGCCCGCGATCAGCCCGGCCGCGGGGCTGAACCGGCGGCGCACCGCCGCGTAGACGACGGCGACCGTGCCGACGCCCATCAGGACCTCGGGGACGAGGATCGCCCAGGAGCTGAGTCCGAAGAGCCGTACCGACAGGGCCATCGGCCACAGCGCGGCCGGGGGCTTGTCGACGGTGATGGCGTTGGCCGCGTCCAGCGAGCCGAAGAAGAACGCCTTCCAGGACTGGCTGCCGGCCTGCACGGCCGCCGAGTAGAAGGAGTTGGCGTAGCCGGAGGCGCTCAGGTCGTAGAGGTAGAGCGCGGTGGTCACCAGGAGCAGGCCGAGGAAGGCCGGGCGGGCCCAGCGGGGGTCCTCGGGTCGGCCCTGCCACAGGCGTCGCAGGAAGGGCCGCTTCGGTTCACCGGCGCCGGGCGCGGGTGCCTCCGGCATCGGCGGCCGGGTCCAGTCGCCGGCACTCGTGTCTCTGTCCGCGGTCTGCTGGTCGTAGTGGATCGTCATCGGGAGTCCCTCGGGTCGGTGTCGTGCGGGCGCACCGGCTGGAGCTGCATGGTGGCGTCCCTCCCCCACTGGGCGGTGTCGTGCGCGTACTGGGGGGTGCGCTGCGGCAGCGGCCCGTACGGGTCGTGGCGCGCGGTGGAAAAGGTCGGCGAGGACAGCGGGTGGACCGGGGTGTGCGAGGCGACCACCGCCGGGTCGCCGTCGCGCCGGTCCGGGAACACCCACGCCCGGAAGAGCAGGAAGCGCAGCACGGTCGCCGCGAGGTTGGCGGCGATGAGCACCGCCAGTTCGGTGGAGTGCGCGGGCTCGGAGGTGGCCGCGTTGAGCGCCGCGAGCGAGCCGCTGGTCAGGGCGAGTCCGATGCCGAAGACCACCAGGCCCTGCGCCTGGTGCCGTACGGCCCCGCCACGCCCGCGCACCCCGAAGGTGAGCCGCCGGTTGGCCGCCGTGTTGGCGATCGCCGAGACCAGCAGGGCGAGCGCGTTGGCGACCTGGGACCCGGTGAAGACGCGGAAGCCGCTGTAGAGCAGCAGGTAGAAGAGGGTGGACAGGGCGCCGACCACGCAGAACCCGACGAGCTGGCGGGCCAGGCCCTTCGGTACGTCCTTGATCTCGCGGTCGCGCGGGTCGTCCCCGAACGGCCGGACGATCCGGTCCAGCGGCAGCGAACCGGTGGCGAGGGCCCTGCCGATCCGCCATACGCCCTTGAGGTCCTCGGTCGCGGTCTTGACGATGTGCACGGTCGAGTCGGGGTCGTCGACCCAGTCGACGGGCACCTCGTGGATACGTAGCCCCGCGCGCTCGGCGAGCACCAGCATCTCGGTGTCGAAGAACCAGCCGGTGTCCTCGACGAGCGGCAGCAGCACCTGCGCCACGTCCCGGCGGATCGCCTTGAACCCGCACTGGGCGTCCGAGAAGCGGGCCTGCAGCGAGCCGCGCAGGATGAGGTTGTAGGCCCGGCTGATGAACTCCCGCTTGGGGCCGCGCACCACCCGCGAGCTACGGGCGAGCCGGGAGCCGATCGCGAGGTCCGAGTGGCCGGAGATCAGCGGCGCCACCAGCGGGAGCAGGGCGTTGAGGTCGGTGGACAGGTCCACGTCCATGTACGCCAGCACCGGGGCGTCGGAGGCCGACCAGACGGACCGCAGGGCCCGGCCCCGGCCCTTCTGCTCCAGCCGGAAGAGGGTGACCTCGGGGATCTCCGCCGCCAGCCGCGCCGCCACCTGCGGGGTGGTGTCCGTGGAGGCGTTGTCCGCGATCGTGATGCGGAACGCGTACGGGAACGTCCTCACGAGGTGCTCGTGGAGTCTGCGGACGCACGGCTGGAGGTCCTTCTCCTCGTTGTAGACGGGGATCACTACGTCCAGGACAGGCGTACCGGCTGGCGCGGCCGGGAGGTGCTCCCGCGCCGGCAGGGTGCCGGGAGAAGAGTCGGTTCGCATGGAACCGACTTTCGTCAGGCGCCCTGTTGTACCGATGTGGTGACGCTGTGGCGTGCCTGTGAGTGCTGTTGCCAGCTCATTTCCGGCTGCGGCTGGGCCGGGAGCGCGGGCAGGTGCACCGTGAAGACGGTCCGCCCGGGCACGCTGTCGACGGTCACGGCACCGCCGTGCGCGGTCGCCACGGCCTGCACGATGGCGAGGCCGAGACCGGTCGAACCGGTGCTGCGGGAACGCGCGGAGTCGCCGCGCGCGAACCGTTCGAAGACATGCGGGAGCAACTCGGCCGGAATGCCCTGCCCGTTGTCCTCCACGTCCACGCACAGCCACGGCCCGCGCCGCTCCACCCGCGCGGTGACGGTCGTACCGGCCGGTGTGTGATTGCGGGCGTTGCCCAGCAGGTTGACCAGGACCTGTTGCAGCCGGGCCGCGTCCGCCGACACCAGCGCGGGCTCGTCGGGCAGGTCCAGGCGCCAGTTGTGGTCCTGGCCTGCGGCACGGGCGTCGCTGATGGTGTCCACGACGAGCGGTACGAGGTCGGTCTGCTCGAACTGCAGCGGCCGCCCGGCGTCCAGACGCGCGAGCAGCAGAAGGTCCTCGACGAGCAGCGTCATCCGCCCGGCCTCGGACTCGATCCGCCCCAGCGCGTGCCGGGTGTCGGGCCCGACGTCCTCTCTGCCGCGTCTGGTCAGCTCGGCGTATCCGCGGATGGAGGCCAGGGGAGTGCGCAGCTCGTGACTGGCGTCGGCCACGAACTGCCGGACCCGCGTCTCGCTCTGCTGCCGTGCGTGCAGCGCCCCGTGGACGTGATCGAGCATCCGGTTCAGCGCGGCACCGACCTGTCCGACCTCGGTGTGCGGATCGGTCTCGGAGTCGGGGACGCGCTCGCTGAGGTTCACCTCGCCGGTGTGCAGGGGGAGTTCGGAGACCCGGGTGGCGGTGGCCGCGACCCGTCGGAGGGGACGGGTGGCCACGCCGATCAGCACGGAGCCGGCGATGGCGGCGGCGACCAGTCCGGCGCCGGTGACGCTGACCTCGACGAGGATGAGGGTGTTGATGGTGGTGGTGACGGATTCGGTGGGCAGGGCGACGTAGTAGCCGCCGCTGCCGTCGACTTCGGTGACGTACTGCACGCGGTACTCGCCGAGGTCGGGGATGTCGATGGTGTACATGCCGCGCGTCTTCGGCACCTCGGCGAGGGCGGCCTTCTGCGCGTCGCTGAGCTCGACGGGCAGGTTGCGCTGGAAGGGGCCGTTGTCGTTGGAGGTCTCCTGGGCGAAGACCGCCTGGGTGACGCTGCCGTCGGCACCGACCTCGGCGGCGACGGTGTCCGGCTCCGCGGGTCCCTTGGCGAAGCCGGTGATCCTGTCCTGCGATCCGGCGTCCTGCTGTTCCGCGCTCTGCCTGGTCCCGGAGTTCCCGTTCTCGCTGTTCCCGGTCCCGCTGTTCCCGGTCCCGGAGTTTCCGGTTGCGCTGTTCCCGGAGTTCCCGGTCCCGTTTCCGGAGTTCCCGGTCCCGTTCCCGGAGTTCCCGGTCCCGTCCTGCCCGTCCCCGTCGTTCCCGCCCCCGGGTTTCATGGGGCCCGACAGCCGCTTGCCGGCGTCGTCGACCTTCGCGTCGAGCTGCTCGTACAGATGCGACCTGAGCGCGAGGGTCGTCACGGTCCCGATCACCGCGCACACCACGGCGATCAGCACCACGGACGCGACGACGAGCCGCGACCGCAGAGTGCGCGGCTTGCCCGCTCGCGCCTGCTTGCCCGCTCTCTGCTGCGTACGCGTCCGTCGTCGCCCGCTCATGACACCGCGGGCTTGATCAGGTAACCGGCACCACGCCGGGTGTGGATCATCGGCTCGCGCCCGGCGTCGATCTTCCGCCGCAGATACGAGATGTACAGCTCGACGACATTGGCCTGCCCGCCGAAGTCGTACGACCACACGCGGTCGAGGATCTGCGCCTTGCTGAGCACGCGCCGCGGGTTGCGCATCAGGAAGCGCAGCAGCTCGAACTCGGTCGCGGTGAGGTGGATGTTCGCGCCGGCCCGGGTCACCTCGTGGCTGTCCTCGTCGAGGGTGAGGTCGCCGACGACCAGCGTGGAGTCGGAGCGCCGGTCGGCCGCACCGGACCGCCGTATCAGCCCGCGCAGCCGCGCGACGACCTCTTCGAGGCTGAACGGCTTGGTGACGTAGTCGTCGCCGCCGGCCGTCAGCCCGGCGATCCGGTCCTCGACGGCGTCCTTGGCCGTCAGGAAGAGCACGGGCACGTCCGGCAGCTCCCGCCGCAGCCGCCCGAGCACCGCCAGCCCGTCCATGTCGGGCAGCATCATGTCGAGCACGACGGCGTCGGGCCGGAAGTCGCGCGCGGTCTGGACGGCGCCCTGGCCGTCCCCCGCGCTCCGGATCTGCCAGCCCTCGTAGCGAAGGGCCATGGAGAGCAGTTCGGTGATCGACAGCTCGTCGTCCACCACAAGCACGCGGACGGGGCTCCCGTCCGGCCTGAGCAGTTCGGTGCGCCCGTGGGGCGAGGTCGTGGTCATGTGAACACGATGTCGGGGACCTCTGAGAGCACCCTTTCGGCAACCTGTGAATTCCCTGAGAAACGCACAGGCGGTTCTCAGGGAACGCCTGGGAATGACCGAGTTCGGTGAGGTGAGGGGTGTCGGGGAAGCTGTGGGTCCGCTGGGCGGATCAAGAGGGGCGCATCAAGAGGGGCTGATCAGAACAACCCCTCCTGCACCCCCGCCTCCTCCTTGAACTCCCGCACGGGAACGGTCATTACCGCGCCTCCGACGGGCACCAGCTCCCACCCGGTCATCAACCGCGTATCGACCACGACGACCCCACCCTCGGTGGCCAGATGCAGATCGGGCCCGGCGGCGGCCACGAGCTCCCCGCTCACGACCCCACCGGCGACCAGCTCGCTCACGCTCCCGAAGGCGCCGGCCACTCCGGCGAGCCCAAAGGCCTCCACATGATCGACAACCCGCAACGGCTCCCGCACCAGCGACTCCGGCCACCCCCCGAGCGCCACCGCCCGCGCATGCAACTCGGCGACCTCACCGGCCCGATCGGCCGCCACCCGCGGCAACGCGGCCCGCACGGCCCGCTTCTCGGCATAGGGAATCCGGTCGGGCACCCCCAGCGCGGCCCGCAGCAGCTCCTCGGTACGCCGCGCGGCCATGAGCGGCCCGGCACCCAGCCAGCTGAAGCACACGGCACCCTGCTCCAGCAGCCGGGCCGATCCCCGCTCCACCGCCGTGATCCCGACCTTGGTCATGCCGGGCCCGAACCACGCCAGATATACGTGATACGGCCGCGGATCGTCCGCGATGGTGTCGGCGGCCACCGAGTGCGCCCGGTCCAGCCGCGCACACTCCTCGCACCGCGCCCCCGTGCTCCGCCCCGGCACGGCCACCCGCGCCGGACACGCATGCCCCCGAGCCCCCACACATGTCCGCACGCCCCCCTCCGCGACCCCGAAGGCCACGCGCTTCCCCCAGGTCAGCGCACTGCGCCGCCCGCCGTGCCACACCAGCACGGGGCCGTCCGCCGCCCATCGCAGCCCCGAGCACTTCCATGCCTGTGCCATCTCTGCCGAGACTAGAGGGCACCACTGACAACGGCACCGGGGCGCCCGGCCGGGGCGATCAACGGGTACGACGCCGAACAGGCCGCCGACAGGGACAGGAAGAAGGGGGTCACCTCACGGAATCGGCCCCGACGGCAGCAGAGGCATCCCTCTCCCCAGCCGCTTGCACGGGCACGACTCCGGCCGCACGCACCGGCCGCCGCCCGGCCAGCCGGCACCCCAGGCACTCCTCGTGCCCGCCCGGCGCCGACGAGTCCCGCACCCGCCAGCCCCACTCCGCCCGGGGCCGGAGGCCGGGCCCCTTGCCCCACCCGGCGAGGTGCAGCGCCCAGGTGACGAGCAGAGCCACGACCCCGATGGCTGCCCCACCGGCGATCAGCAGGCCCGAGACCAGGACCACCCCGGCACCCGCCACACCGGCCGCGACGCTACCGATCGCGCAGCCGACCCATCCCGCGAACGTGTGCCCGTGGTCATACTGATGTGCGCTCACGCGCTGCCCCCTCATCACACCGAGGACTCCCGGGCGCACCCCGAACCCCTCACCACCCAGCCATGCAGGGCCCAAACCTCTCACGAACTAAGGGAATGGGGAATGCCAGCCAAGCCGCGTGCGGCCGCAACGCCGGAGCAGGCACTGTCGGCGATGGACCACCTCATCGCGACCCACCTGGTCGGGCAGCACGAGATCGCCGAGCAGGTCGGCATGAGCGTGACCGACCTCACCTCCTTCGCCTACGTGATGGAGGCCGGCGAAAACCTCCTCACCGCAGGCGACTTGGCAGCCCGCGTCCACGTCACGACCGGCGCGGTCACCGGCATCCTCAACCGCCTGGAACGCGCCGGCTACATCACCCGCCGCCCCGACCCGACCGACCGCCGCCGCATCCGCGTAGCCGCCCGCCCCGACGCGGTCGCCCGCGTCCTCGAGGTCTACGAGCCGTACCAGGCCCGCCTCACGAAACTCATGGCGGACTACTCCCCTGCCGAAGTCGCCCTCCTCAACGACTGGTTCACCCGCGCGAGCGCCGTGGCGGCGGACTACTTGGAGGAACACTGCCGCCCCGACCGACCGGGGACCGGCCGGGCCACGTAACGCCTGAAGGCATCGACCCCGTCCTCGACGAACGTCCACTGCCCGAAGGCCTCCCGCAACTCGCCCTCGGTGAGTTCACGCGCCGCCGCCTCCTCGTACGACTCCCCGACCTCCGCGGCGCCGCCGATCAGCCAGTTGCACTGCCCCGGAAACCGGGACACGCCCTCCTGCCTCCGATGTACGAGAACGCGCCCCTCCGAATCCCGGCAGACGGTCGTCGCGACACGGTGCAGCCAGCGCCTCTCGCCCCGCTCCACCGGTTCACCCATGGCCCCACGATCGCAGCGGGGCAGCTGGCCTGAGACCCTGACGACCGGGGCGAGAGGGGCAGAGCCATGGAATGGAAAACCCACGGCGAGCGGCAGGTCTACACCAACCAGTGGGTGAACCTCTGCCTGGCCGATGTCCAGCGGCCCGACGGCAGCCGGTGCGAGTACTCGATCGTCCGCCTCCGCCACCTGGCCGTGGCCGCCGTGCTCAATGACCGGCGCGAGGTCCTCATGATGTGGCGGCACCGCTTCGTCACCGGCACCTGGGCCTGGGAACTCCCCATGGGCCTCGTCGAGGACGGCGAGACCCCCGAGGAGGCCGCCGCCCGCGAGGTCCTGGAGGAAACAGGCTGGCGCCCGGGCCGCGTCAAGCCCCTCATCTACGCCGAGCCGGCCAACGGCATCACCGACTCACAGCACCACGTCTTCCGCGCCGACGACGCGACGTACGTCGGCCCGCCCACGGAGAAGAACGAGTCCGACCGCATCGAGTGGATCCCCCTCACAGAGATCCGCGGCATGATCGACCGCCGCGAGATCGTGAGCAGCGGGTCGCTCGTGGGCCTGCTGCACCTGCTCCTGGACGAGGCGACTCGCTGACCGCGAGCTATCCCGACTTCCGTGAGTGCCGGTTCGACCGCCGGCGCACGGTGAAGAGGGAGGCGATGATGCCGAGAGCCCAGGCGATCAGGAGGGCGCCCCACAGCGGCATGGTCACCATCGGGATGAGAAGGCGGATCTCGACACTCGTGCGGTTCTCGAAGATGAAGACCAGAGCGACCGCGGTGATCAGAACGAACGGGATGAAGCGACGGACGCCCGGGCGGGAAAGGAACGGCGTCCGCGCCTTGTGGTCTGGGCTGGTCTGGGCCATGGGGTGCCTCTCCCTCACGTAGCCCCTGGCTCCAGCGTCCCCTTTCACCACGCAACCCGCCACCGAAACGCCAGAGGCCCCGGATCACTCCGGGGCCTCTGGTCTACGCGCACTCGGCAGGATTCCCCCCTGCGAGCCTCTGATCCGTTGGATCGGCAGGCCGCTCGAGCGGCGATCCGGCTAGGTCAGCCGACGAGGCCGACCGACACCAGGCCACCACCCGCGGCGACCGCACAGGCGATGCCGCGCTGCCACCAGGTGACCGCTTCGGGGCGGCCTCGCGTCGCCATCACCATGACGGAGTTGGCGGCGAACGCCGGCAGCAGGATGCCGAACAGCGCGAACGTGCCGACGGCGGACAGAGTCCACTCGATGCGCGCTGTCACCGCACCGACCAGCATCGCCGCGGCGGCGAGGGCGTATAGGACCCCCGACACGAGCGTGAGGTCGTCCCTCTTCAACGGAGCGGGACCGCGCCGCTTGTGGTGGTTCCAGTGACGGCGCTCGGTGCCGAACCGCGCCAGCGCCATGATCGCCACCTCGACAACAAGTGCGATCACCGCGACTCGTTCGATCGTCATGACATCACCTCACTTGCTGCATGCCTGGGAGATGGCGGAGATACCGATGAACGCCTTGACCGCCTCACGCTCCTTGGAACCGACGTGCTTGCCGTTCACGAAGCGCCAGATGATGTTCGCGGTCTTCTTCGCCCCGTACCTCTTGAACAGCGCAACAGCACGGGCGACCTTGATGCTGGAGCCTGCCGGCGCGAAGCTGATCAGAACGGCCGCGACGGCGGCACCGCACTTGACGGCGAACTTCGTCTTGTCCCACCACCCAAAGGTGGTGACCATGCGGCTCCCCATTTGGCTCCCCTTGCCGCCGGTGAGCTGGGCGAGGGCGGATTCGCGCACCTCGGCGTTGGCGAAGACGGGCAGCAGCGCGGCCTGGGCCTCGGCATCGCCGGGGTACGCGGCCTGCACCAACTTCTCGGCGGTCGGCTTCGCGGGCAGTGCGGCCAGACGCGTACGGAAGGCGTCTGCGTCCGGGGCAGGGCGGGTCAAGGCGACGTCCAGCGCGGCGGCGAACTGCTCCTCGGTCACTCCGAGTTCAGCCACGCTCTGCGCGAGCACAGCACCCTGCTCCTGCTCCTCGGGCGTGAAGTCCGAGTCGTCTGCGGCCAGAGTGGCGTTGACGCTGGTCTGCGATACCGGCTCCGCAGCATGGGCACCTGTGGCGGTGGCGAACAGAGCACCGGCGGTCACCACTGCAACGATCATGGCGCTGGTGCGCTGGATTACGCTCCGCGGCCTGGTACTGGTGGTCATACGAGATTCCCCGTGTTCCATGTTCACTTGTCCGAGGCGTCTTGCGCCTCGGTGGTCGAAATAGAACGTATGACCTTCGTGAGGGGATCGTGAAGCGCCTTGAGCAAGATCAGAGCTTGCTGCCTCCTGAGCGATGGACGGACCGCGGGTGGACCGGAAACGTCCAGCGGCGGCCCACGGTGAGCCGCGAGTCCGGTAAATATCGTCAGTTTGAAGCCGCTAGCGCGCCCGGCTGCCGTCAAGACAAAAGCCAGAGGCCCTGTGGATCTCTCCACAGGGCCTCTGGTCTGCTGTGCACTCGGCAGGATTCGAACCTGCAACCTTCTGATCCGTAGTCAGATGCTCTATCCGTTAAGCTACGAGTGCTTGTTCTGTTTTATCGCCGCTCTCGGGCCTTCCGGCTCGCTCGCGGCGACAGGAAGAACATTACATGACTGCCGCCGCCATGTGAAATCCGTTTGCCGTACCCCTTGTGAGCTGGGGAAACGGCTGTTCCGGCCGGTATGACAGCGAAGCCCCGGTCGGGTGACCGGGGCTTCGTGATCAGGTGCGGAGGCGGAGGGATTTGAACCCTCGATGGGCTTTAAGACCCAAACCGCATTAGCAGTGCGGCGCCATAGACCGGACTAGGCGACGCCTCCACGCACATCCTCCCGCGCGAGCGCGAGTCGGTGCTTGCCGATGATGACACAGTCGAGCGCCGCGTCACCAATCGCCCCCCACGGTACTAGGCAGGAAGGTCGCAGGGCAAAAGGCTTCTCGGGCTGTCGCGCAACGTCCCGGGGCACGCCGCGTTAGTCAGGACATGTCGACTGCCATTTCCCGGGCCACCGCCCGAACCGCGCCCCGGACCACCCCCCGCACCGGTCTGCGGCGCCTCGCCCTCGGTGCCGCCGCCTCCGTCGCCGCCCTCGGGGCACTGGCCGCGGTGTCGCCGGCCGCGTACGGCCAGGCCGGGCTCGGCGAGGTCAAGAGCAAGAACAACAAGAACAAGGAGCGGGATCACCTCACCGTCACCGTGCGGAACGCGGGCAACGGGGCCGACGGGACCTTCGAGCTGTACTGCGGACCCGCCGGCGGCAGCCACCCCGACCCGAGCGGCGCCTGTGCCGCCCTGGAGCGGGACACGCGGTGGGGTCAGGAAACCTTCGCTCCCGCCCCCAAGGGTGGCTTCTGCACCATGCAGTACGGCGGGCCCGCCACCGCGCGCGTCACCGGCACCTGGGCCGGGCGCCCCGTCGACGCCACGTACGACCGCCGCGACGGCTGCCAGATCTCCCGCTGGGACCGGCTCGTGCCGCTCCTGCCGGACATGAGGGCCGGGCAGGGCGCCTGAGGCGCGTCGCGTCCCCCTCATCGACTCCGGCGCCGGCCCATACAGACCCACACCCCCGCCCCGCCCCCGCCCCGTTTCGTCCCTCCGTACCTCGTCCGGTTTTCGCCCCTCCCCGCCCTCCTTCTCGCCGGCCCGGCCAAAAGGTACAGAACCACCTTCGTCGTAAAGGTCCCGCGAAGGTCCCGCGACGTCGTCGCAGGAGGGCGGGCGTTTGGCGGTTACTCGGTCGTCAGTTCGGGGTCACTTGCTCGTGCGACCTCGCTCTCATCCGGCGTCGCGAGCGCAACCGCAGCCCTTAGACTCCCTCGCGTGACACGCTGCGGGACGGTTGGCAAGATGGCCCGAGCGGTCGGCAAGGTGCGGTAACAGGGAGGAAGCGTCTCGTGAGCAGCAGGCCATCCCGAGGCGCTGCTCGCCTCGCAGCCATACTGGATGCGCTCCCCGACGCGTTGGTGCTGGTCAATGCCAACGGGACGGTCGTCAACGCCAACACCATCGCCCTGGAGGCCTTCGAGACTCCGGGCACCGCTCTGGTGGGGCGCGGGCTGCTCGATCTGCTGCCGCAGTTCGACTCCAAGCTCATCCCCGGCTCCATGCGACGGCCGGAGCACCTCGATCCGCAGGGCCGGACCAAGCCGCACCGGATGATCGCGCGCAGGACGGACGGGACCGAGTTCCCCGTCGAGGTCACCAGTGCGAATCTGGAGAACGGGCAGCAGGCCTACGACGGTTACGGCTACACCGGCGACGAGCTGCTCATGCTCGTCGTACGCGATCTGTCCGGGACCGTGGACACCGAGGCGGAGCTCGCGCGGTCGCAGCGGCAGACCGAGATGATTCTGCGGGCCGCCTCCGAGGGCGTCGTCGGGACCGACACCGACGGGCGGATCGTGCTCGTCAATCCGGCCGCCGCCCAGATCCTGGGCTTCCGGGCCAGCGATCTCGGCGGGCGGGAACTGCACGAACTCGTGCTGCACTCGCGTGCCGACGGGTCGGACTTCCCGTACGAGGAGTCGCCGCTCGCCGACACCCTGCGCTCCGGGCGCAAGCACCGGGTGCGCGGCCAGGTCCTGTACGCCAAGGACGGCGGCAAGGTGCCCGTCGATCTGACGACCGCACCCGTGCGCGACGGCGACCAGCTCGTCGGCGCCGTGATGACCTTCACCGACCGGCGGCCGTACGACACGGTCGTCGAGGAGAAGGACGCGGCCGAGAAGCGGCATGAGGAAGAGCTGGAGAAGGTCGCCGAGGAGCACGCCTCCGAGCTGACCGCGCTGCGCCAGCGGCACATCACCGAGCTGGAGGAGCTGGCCGAGCGGCACGCCGAGGAACTCGGCGCGAACGAGGATCGCTACGCCGCGCTCGGGGAGCGGGAGAAGGACCGGTTCGAGGCGCTCGCCGCCCGGCACGAGCAGTTGCTGACCCTGCTCGGGCGGTCGCTGCGCGGGCCGCTGGAAGAGCTGCGCCGCGAGCTGGCCGCGCTGGCCTCCGACGACGCCGGGCAGCTGTGGCCCGAGGCCAACCAGGTGCTGCACCACCTGTCCGCCGGCTATTCGCGGATCACGACGCTCATCGACAACGTCCTCGGCTACCAGCGGCTCGACACGGGCAGCGAGAACATCGCCCGTACGAAGGTGATGCTGGACGCCGTCGTCGCCGCCGGGGTCGACGGGGCCGTCGAGCTCATCGGGCCCGGGCGGGTGCAGTTCGCCGTGCACGCGCCGCCCATCGAGGCCGAGGTCGATCCCCGGCTGCTCGCCACCGCCCTCGCGCATCTGGTCGCGGACGTGGCCGGGGTCGACGCGACCGGCAACACGCCCCTGTCGGCGGGCGGTTATCTGGACAACACCGTCGTGGTGGCGGCGGCGCAGCGCGGCGAGGTCGTACGCATCGAGGTGCGCGGGCCGTACGCCGGGGGCGACACCGTGCACGAGCCGATCGTGCGGGGCATCGTCCGGGCGCACGGCGGCGTGCTGCAGACGCATGACGTGCCGGGGATGAGCGGGAGCGCGTACGTCCTCGAGGTGCCGATCGGGGGCGGGGCCGGGGCCGTTGCCGCGGATGCCGCCGCCGAGGCGGTGGACGAGGGCGTTCCCGAGGCCTTGAGTGAGCAGACCTCCGGTGGGGGGCGGCGCCGGGCGCGCCGTGCCACCACCGATGCCTTCCTGGACGGAGACGTTCCGGCCGAGGGCGACGAGGCCGATGGTTCCGGTGCTTCCGGTGGGGCTACTGGGCGGCGCCGGAGGCGAGGTGCCGGGGAACCGGCCGCTCTTCCGGCGCAGGCTTCCGGTGAGGGCGCCGGGTCGGGCGGTACCGGGCGGCGGCGCGGGCGTCCGGCCGAGGGCGCCGTCTCGGAGGCCCTCGCCATCGAGGCCGTCGGGAGCGCCGTCCAGGGTGTCGCCGAGGGGGCCGTCGTCACGGCCGCCGAGCATGCGGCCGGGACCGCCGCCTCGAACACGGGGCTGGGCGGGACCGTTCCGCCGCAGGGTGTGCCCGAGGCCTCCGGGCGGCGGGCCCGGCGTGAACCCGGGGAGCAGCGCGCGCTGCCGCCGGCGCTGCCCGCGCCGTCCGGTGACGCCGGCTCCGGTTCGGCCGACGAGGCGCAGGGACAGGCCCAGCAGCCGACCGGGCGCCGACGGCGTGCGCTGGCCGCCGCCAACGAGCGGGCGGCCGCGCAGCAGGCCTCCGGGCCGCGTCCGGTGTTCGCCCTGCCGCCGGCCGAGGCCGATCAGACGACCCCGGACGAACCGGTCCACCAAGGCGTGTCCGTCCCCGCGCAGGGCGTTCCGGCCGGACAGACCGACCAGGGGCAGGAGGCCGTGGCGGTTGCCGCGGCGGCCGCCTCCGGTGACGCCGTGGCCGAGGAGGGGCGGCACGACGCCGTACCCCACGACCAGTCCGCCGATCACACTCCGCCGCAGCCGCATCCCACGAGTGCGCCGACGGGCCGTCGCCGGCGGGCCGTGGTACCGCAGCAGGGCGAGGCGGCCGCCGCGGTGCAGGCGCCCGGTGCGGTGCAGGCGCCCGGTGCGGCGGGTGCCGCGCCGGCAGGTGCCGTACCGGCCGGCGCCGAACCGGCTGCTGCCGTACCGCCCGGTTCCGTGCCTGCGGGGCCCGGGCAAGGGGTTCCCGCGCAGCAGGACGCCGCGGGTCAGGTTCCGCCGGGGCTGGGCGCGCCCGTCCAGGTCGGGGTGGCCGCCGCCCAGGTCGCGCCGGGTGCGACCGTGCCGCCGCAGGGCGACGCCGTTCGGCCCCAGGGGAACGCGGCCGCCCAAGGAAGCGCCCCGCAGGGCGTGTCCGTACCCGTGCAGGGCGGGCTCGGGCACAGTGTGCGGGCGGCCCTCCCGGGGCAGGCGCTGCAGCCTCCGGCCCAGGGTGCGCAGCCCCTGCCGCAGCAGGGCGTCACCCCACCGGCGCAGCAGTCCTCCGCCGGGCAGCCGCTCCCTGCCGAGGCGGCCCCGGGGCAGGGAACACCGGCCCAAGGCATCCCGGCTCAGGGCACTCCCGCCCAGGGGGCTCCGGCTCAAGGGGCTCCGGCTCAAGGGGCTCCGGCTCAGGGCGCTCCCGCCCAGGGCGCTCCGGCTCAGGGCGGCATCCCCGCACCCCAGCCCTGGCCCGCCGCCGACGACGACAGCACGGGGGCCGGTTTCGCCCTGCCCCCGAACGGCACGGCCCCTCAGGCGCCGCAGCCGAAGACCCCGGCCCCGAACACTCCGGCTCCGGGCGCCCCGTTGCCCCCGGAGGGCGCGGCGCAGGCGCAGCGGGCGGCCCAGCCGTTGCCCGCGGAGGCCTCGGCGCCCGTCGATCCGAACTCGACGCAGGGGCGGGCGATCAGCGTGCGGACGCTGGGACAGGGCGTGCCGTTCAACCGGCAGGCGGCCCAGGTCCAGCAGCCGCCGTCCCTGTCCGTCCCCCTGCCGACGGCGACGCCTCCCCCGCACCAGCCGGGCGGATCGGGTCGGCGCCGCAAGCTCGGCACCCCGCCCGACCCGGCCACGCGCAGCGATCAGGCCACGCGTACGGAACCGGCGTCCCGTCCTGAGCAGGGTCAGCGCCCCGAGCAGGCGGCGCGTCCGGAGCAGGCGGCTCGCCCGCATCCGACGACCGAGCCGACGCCCCCGCCGGTCGCCGCCCAGGTGCCCGCCCCGGCGTCCGCGCCCGCCCCGGCGCAGCCGTCCCTCGCCGGTCAGTCCCGGCTCGCGCAGCTGACCGAGGGCGGCGGGCGGTCGTACGCCATAGGCGCACCCGACGAGAACGCCGCCGAGGGGCCCGAGCCGCTGGACGGGCCCGGGGGTGCCGTCGAGGTGGCCGATCCGCCGCGTCCGCAGCCGATGGACGACGAGCTGCCGCCGGAGCCGCTGGACAACCCGCGGCGGCTGCTGGTGTGGCCCGCGCCGGACGTCAGCACCCAGCAGGCGCTGAGCGACCGCGGCTACCGGCCGGTGATCGTGAACTCGCGCGAGGAGGTCAACGCGCAGATCGCGGCGTTCCCCGCCGCGCTGTTCGTCGACCCGCTGACCGGGCCGATCACCCGTACGGCGTTGCAGTCGCTGCGCCAGGCCGCCGTGGCCGCCGAGGTGCCCGTACTCGTGACCGCCGGGCTCGGACAGGCCTCGCGGGACGCTGCCTACGGTGCCGATCCGGCCGTGCTGCTGAAGGCGCTGGCGCCGCGCGACAGTGAGCAGCACCCGCCGCGGGTGCTGCTGATCGAGGAGCACGCGGAGATCGCGCTGGCGCTGACGGCGACGCTGGAGCGGCGCGGGATGCAGGTCGCGCGGGCCGCGAGCGACGCGGACGCGGTGACGCTGGCGAGCGACTTCCGGCCGAACCTGGTCGTGATGGACCTGATGCAGGTGCACGGGCGGCAGGCCGGGTTCGCCGGGATCATCGACTGGCTGCGTGCGAACGGGCAGCTGAACCGCACCCCGCTCGTCGTCTACACCGCCGCCGTCGACCAGGCCGACCTGCCGCGGCTGGCGTCCGGGGAGACGGTGCTGTTCCTCGCGGAACGCTCCACCAGCGGCGACGTGCAGACCCGGATCGTCGAGCTGCTGAGCAGGATCGGGACCAACTGAGTCGGTTCGGGGCCGACTGACCTGGTTCGGGACCGGCTGAGCCGGCGGTCGGCGGTCGGCGGTCGGCGGTCGGCGGTCGGCAGTCGGCGGTCGGCGGTCGGCGGTCGGCGGTCGGCGAGCCGGTCCTACCGGGCCGTCAGCCTGCGTGCCGCCTCCTTGACCGACGTGCGCAGGCGGTCCCGGGCGTCCTCGCCGTCGCCGACCAGGATGCGCCGCATCTGCGGGACGACGGCGCTCCAGTTGGCCAGGGCGGTCAGCAGGAACAGCAGGTCGGCCGCGGGGACGGCGTCGGTGATGACGCCCCGGTCCTGGCCGTCCTGGAGGGCGGCGACCTTGCGGGCGTAGTGCTCCTGGCGGTCGGACTCGTGAGGCAGTTCGGCGCTGCCGTACTCCAGGCCCTCCCAGAAGAGCAGGCGCAGCAGCTCCGGGTGGGCGGCGTGGTAGTCCATGACGCGGTCGACCCAGCTCTCGATGTCGTCCGGGACGACGGGGACGTCCTCGGCGAGGTGGAGCATCTTCTTCTCGAGGACGATCGCGAACAGCTCCGCCTTGTTGCCGAAGTAGGCGTAGATCAGCTGCTTGTTGGCCTTCGCCTCGGCGGCGATGCGGTCGATGCGGGCGCCGGCGATGCCGTGCCGGGCGAACTCGGCGACCGCCGCCTCGAAGATCCGGGCCTTGGTGGCCTCGGGGTCCCTTGGTGCCATGGGGGAGAGGGTAGCGCGCCGAGTAACCAACTGTTTGGTTGACAGGGAATCCACGGGCGGCTCACACTGTTGCCCCGTTATCCAACCAACCAGTTAGTTGCTAGAGCCGACTCCAAGGAGTCCCCCTCAATGCCGTCAGCGACCACGACCACGTCCCGCCGGGCCGGCCAGGCCCCTCCTCGGCAGGCGCGTACGCCCGCCCCCGGCCTCTTCCTCACCCTGATCGCCGTGTGCAGCGCGGTGACCGCCGCCAACATCTACCTCGCCGCACCGCTGCTCTCGCTCATGGCCGACGACTTCGGCTCGGCCCCCTCGGCCGTCGCCTGGATCGCCTCGGTCGCCCAGCTCGGCTACGCGGTCGGCCTGCTGTTCTTCGCCCCGCTCGGCGACAGCGCGAACCGGCGCCGGCTGGTCGCCGGGCTCACGCTCGTCACGACCGTCGCGCTGGGTGCCAGTGCGGCCGCCCCGGGCGCCACCGCCCTCGCGGTCGCCATGTTCGTCGCCTCGGCCACGACCGTCATCCCCCAGCTGCTCGTCCCGCTGGTCGCCGAACGCGCCCCCGCCGACCGGCGTGCCCGTCATGTCGCGGCCGTCATCGCGGGCCTGTTCACCGGCATCGTCGGGGCCCGGGTCCTGGGCGGACTGGCCGGGCAGGCCTTCGGCTGGCGCTGGGTGTTCGCGGGCGCGGCCCTGCTCACCCTCGTCCTGGGGCTCGCGACCGCGCTCGTCCTGCCGTCGCGGCGGCGCCGGGAAGGCCCGCTGTTCGCCGGAATCGCCGCGCTGCCCTCGGTGCTGCGGCACTCGCCCGACCTGTGGCGGGCGTGCCTGCGGCAGGCCGGGATGTTCGGTGCGTGGAGTGCGCTGTGGACCGCGCTCTCCCTGCTGCTGACCGGACCCGCGTACGGGCTGTCCCCCGCGACCGCCGGGCTCTTCGGGCTCTTCGGGCTGACGGCGAGTGCGGTGGCTCCGCTGGCGGGCGGGTTCGTGGACCGGTTCGGCGCGGCGCGTGTCGTGCGGTCCGCGTATCTGCTCGCGGCCGTGTCCGTGCCGCTGTTCTGGCTGGGCGGGCACGCTCTGGCAGCGCTGTTCGCCGCCGCGATCGCGATCCACGCGGCGCTGGTCGCCTCCCATGTCGCCAACCAGACCCTCGCCCTGACCTCCACATCCACCCCGGCCACCGCCAACACCGCCTACGTGGTCGCCGGCTTCGCGGGCGGCGCCGCCGCCTCGGCGCTCGGCGGGGCCGCCTTCAGCCACTTCGGCTGGGGCGGGGTGTGCGCGGTGGCGGGGGTGTGGCTGGTGCTGGGGTGGGGGCTGACGGCGGTGCGGCGGTGAGGTGACGGCGCAGGGCGGGAACGCGGGGTGGCGGGCGGGCAGATGAGGCTCCCGGGTGCGAAAGGGCCGTGGACAGCCGTACGCCGAGGTGGACATGATCGGTCTTGTGCACCGGGAAGCCGTGACCCTCAGCAGGATCGTTTCGGAGGACTGGGCCGCCGTCCACACCTGGGCGAGTCTGGCCGAGGCCTGCCGCTATCAGCCGTGGGGGCCGAACGCGCCGGACGAGACGCGGGAGTTCGTGGCGGGCGCGGTCGGCGCCTGGTCGGACAGGCCCCAGCGCCGGTTCGCCTATGTGGCTCGCCTCGGGTGGGAGGTCGTGGGGATGGGGGAACTGCGGGTGCGCGGCGGACCCCAGCGCCAGGGCGAGATCTCCTACATCGTGCATCCGCGTGTCTGGGGGCGGGGCATCGGGACGGAGATCGGGCGGCTGCTGCTCGCGCAGGCCTTCGGCGAGCTGCGGCTCCACCGCGTGCATGCCACCTGCGACCCGCGGAATCTCGGCTCCGCTCGGATCCTGGCCAAGCTCGGCATGACGCTGGAGGGGCGCCTGCGGCACACCCAGCTCATCCGTGACGGCTGGCGGGACTCGCTGGTCTTCGGCGTGCTCGAGGACGAGTGGGACGCGGGGAGCGCCGGGCAGGGGTGAGCCCCCTGGCGGCGGCCAGGGGGCTCAGGGGTGTTCGGCGGGGTCAGCCGAGCCGGGTGATGTCCAGGTCGCCTTCCGCGTACTGCCTGCGCAGTACCTTCTTGTCGAACTTGCCGACGCTCGTCTTCGGGACCGACTCGATGACCGTCCAGCGCTCCGGGAGCTGCCACTTGGCGATGTGGCCCTCGTCGGCGAGGAAGGCGCGCAGGGTCTCGAAGGTGGCGGTGGAGCCCTCCTTGAGGACGACCGTGGCCAGGGGGCGCTCGCCCCACTTGTCGTCGGGGACGGCGACGACGGCCGCCTCGGCGACGTCCGGGTGGGCCATGAGCGCGTTCTCCAGCTCCACCGACGAGATCCACTCGCCGCCGGACTTGATGACGTCCTTGGCCCGGTCGGTGAGGGTGAGGTAGCCGTCGGGGGAGATGGTCCCCACGTCGCCCGTCTTGAGCCAGCCGTCCTCGCTGAACTTGTCGGCGGGGCGGAGCGGGTCGGCGTCCGGGCCGTTGTAGTAGGCACCGGCGATCCACGGGCCGCGTACCTCCAGCTCACCGGCCGACTCGCCGTCCCAGGGGAGGCGTTCGCCGCCGGGGCCGGTCAGGCGGCCCTCGACACCGGCCGGGAAGCGGCCCTGGGTGAGGCGGTAGGCGAGCTCCTCCGCCGTGCCGATCGCACGGGCCGGCGGGCGGGCGATCGTGCCGAGCGGGGACGTCTCCGTCATGCCCCAGGCGTGGCAGACCCGCATGCCCAGCTTGTCGAAGGCCTCCATGAGCGACGGCGGACACGCCGCGCCGCCGATGGTGACCTGGCCGAGGGAGGAGACGTCACGCGGGTTCGCGGTCAGCTCGGCGAGCAGGCCCTGCCAGATGGTGGGGACGGCGGCCGCGTGGCTGGGCTTCTCGCTCTCGATCATCGCGGCGAGCGGGGCCGGCTGGAGGAAGCGGTCCGGCATCAGCATGTTCACGCCGGTCATGAAGGTCGCGTGCGGCAGACCCCAGGCGTTCACATGGAACTGGGGGACGACGACGAGCGAGGTGTCCTCGTCGGTCAGGCCCATCGACTGGGCCATGTTGACCTGCATGGAGTGCAGATAGATGGAGCGGTGGCTGTAGACCACGCCCTTGGGGTCGCCGGTGGTGCCGGAGGTGTAGCACATGGCGGCGGCCTGGCGTTCGTCCAGCTCGGGCCAGTCGTACGACGTCGGCTTCCCGGCGATCAGGTCCTCGTACTCGTGCACCCGCGCGGTGGCGTCCGCGAGCAGGGAGCGGTCACCGGGGCCGGTGACGACCACGTGCTCGACCGTCTTCAGGTGCGGGAGCAGCGGGGCGAGCAGGGGGAGCAGCGAACCGTTGGCGATGATCACGCGGTCGGCGGCGTGGTTGACGATCCAGGCCAGCTGCTCGGGCGGGAGGCGGAGGTTCAGGGTGTGCAGGACCGCGCCCATGGACGGGATCGCGAAGTAGGCCTCCACATGCTCCGCGTTGTTCCAGGCCAGAGTCGCGACGCGCTCGTCGCCGGCGACGCCGAGGTCATCCCGGAGCGCGTGGGCCAGCTGGGCGGAGCGGGCGCCGATCTCCGCGAAGGAGCGGCGGTGCGGCTCGTCCTCACCGGTCCAGGTGGTCACCTGCGATGTCCCGTGGATCGTGGACCCGTGGGTCAGGATCCTCGAGATCAGCAGCGGTACGTCCTGCATCGTGCTCAGCACGGCGTCCTCCCGGGGGCGACATTGCCTACGCGGTGGTAAGGGTTGCGCTGATTCTGCGCACATACCGCGCGGTATGTCACTAGGACCGGGCGATCGATCACATCACGCCAAGCGGAGGGAGGGGTTCAGACGTGGCCGAGGCGGCGTGCGAGCGGCCTGCGAGTGGCGGGCGAGGCGGGGCTCACTGGCGGACAAGTCCCAGCTCAGCGTCCTCGCGGAGCTTTCCCAGCGCACGCGAGACGGCCGACTTCACCGTGCCCACCGAGACGCCGAGCACCTCGGCCGTCTGGACCTCGCTCAGGTCCTCGTAGTACCTGAGGACGACCATCGCCCGCTGCCGGGCGGGCAGCCGCATGATCGCCCGCCACATCGCGTCGCGCAGCGCCTGCTGCTCGGCCGGGTCGTCGCTGCCGGTCACCGGCTCCGGCTCGGGCATCTCGTCGCAGGCGAACTCGTCGACCTTGCGCTTGCGCCACTGCGACGTCCGCGTGTTCAGCAGCGCCCGGCGCACATAGCCGTCGAGGGCGCGGTGGTCCTCGATACGCTCCCAGGCGACGTACGTCTTGGTGAGCGCGGTCTGCAACAGGTCCTCCGCGTCGCTCGGGTTGCCGGTGAGCGAGCGTGCGGTACGCAGCAGCACCGGCTGGCGGGCCCTGACGTACGACGAGAACGACGGATACGGAAGGGTCTGCGCCGCTGGTGCAGCGGCCTTCGACGCGCTGGTGCAGACGATTGTGGTCATGGCTCAACGCTAGGAGCGGGCCGGGTCCGGCGGATCGGCCGCAGGTCCCGAAGCGAAGTCCCCCTCAGGTTGTAGTGGTAGGGCCTGCTGCACCTCCTACAGGTGGAGCGGGGGGACCGGGGTACTGCGGGTTGTCCCCTGCGGGTCGGCGGTGAGTACGAGTCCCGACGTGGGCACGCCCGTCCCCGCCGTCACCAGGACCCGTTCCGCTCCGGGGATCCGGTTCACCGCCGTGCCCCTGATCTGCCGGACGGCCTCCGCGATCCCGTTCATCCCGTGCAGGTACGCCTCACCCAACTGTCCCCCGTGGGTGTTGAGCGGCAGGCGCTTCTCGGCCACGAAGTCGGGGGCCTCGCCGGGGCCGCAGAAGCCGAACTCCTCCAGCTGCGTCAGGACGAACGGCGTGAAGTGGTCGTAGAGGATCCCCACGTCGATGTCGGCCGGTGCGAGTCCGGAGGTCCGCCACAGCTGCCGGGCCACCACCGCCGTCTCGGGCAGGCCGGTCAGGTCGTCGCGGTAGAAGCTGGTCATCTGCTCCTGCGCGCGTCCCGCGCCCTGGGCGGCCGCCGCGATCACGGCGGGCGGATGGGGCAGGTCGCGGGCCCGCTCCACGGAGGTGACGACGAGGGCCTGTCCGCCGTCGGTCTCCTGGCAGCAGTCCAGCAGCCGCAGCGGCTCGACGATCCAGCGGGACGCGGCGTGGTCGGCCAGGGTGATGGGCCGGTTGTGGAAGTACGCCGCCGGGTTGGTCGCCGCGTACGCGCGGTCGGTCACGGCCACGTGCCCGAACACCTCCGGCTTCAGCCCGTACGTGTGGAGGTAGCGCTGGGCCGCCATCGCCACCCAGGAGGCCGGGGTGAGCAGGCCGAACGGCAGCGACCAGCCGAGCGCGGTGCCCTCGGCCGACGGCTCTCGGTGCCGGACGCCGGAGCCGAAGCGGCGGCCCGAGCGTTCGTTGAACGCCCGGTAGCAGACGACCACGTCCGCCACGCCCGCGGCGATCGCGAGGGCCGCCTG
The DNA here is from genome assembly GCF_042671245.1 of Streptomyces sp. NPDC057099. Lineage (NCBI taxonomy): Bacteria > Bacillati > Actinomycetota > Actinomycetes > Kitasatosporales > Streptomycetaceae > Streptomyces > Streptomyces sp. NPDC057099. The sequence continues at coordinate 76,801 of NZ_JBHUTX010000027.1, read as the reverse complement.
CTGGACGGTGGCGCAGGCCGCGCCGCCGCCGTAGTGGATCCGGGAGAAGAAGGAGAGCTCACCGATGCCCGCCGCCTGGGCCACGGTGATCTCCGGGCTGGTGTCCATGGTGAACGTGACCAGCCCGTCGACGTCGGCGGCGGTCAGCCCGGCGTCGTCCAGGGCCGCCCGCACTGCCTCGACGGCCAGGCGCAGCTCACTGCGGCCCGAGTCCTTGGAGAACTCGGTGGCCCCGATCCCGACGATGGCCGCCCGACCGCCGAGGGTGTCATGCCGACGGGGACTCATGACGGGCCTGTTGGGGACGTTGCCGGGCTTCTTGGGGGCATTGCCGGGCCTCCTCGGCTCACGGCGGACGCGGAAACACGACACACGACGGCCGCGGAGACCGTGTCGTCGGTCATGACCGTCCACCGGGAGCCGTCGTCGTCCCGGCTTCCGCCGGAATCGTGACCGTCACCGTGCCGGTGACGTGCTGGCCGATGGCGTTCGCGCCGATGACCCGGACCGTCAGTGTGTCGCCGTCGACCTCCTCGACCGTGCCGGTCAGCACCATCGTGTCGCCGGGGTGGTTGGGCGCGCCGAGGCGGATGGCCACGCGGCGCAGCACGGCCCGGGGGCCGAAGTGGTCGGTGATGTAGCGGCCGACCAGGCCGTTGGTCGTCAGGATGTTCATGAAGATGTCGGGGGAGCCCTTCTCCCGGGCCAGGTCCGGGTCGTGGTGCACGTCCTGGTAGTCGCGGGAGGCGATCGCCCCGGCGACGATCAGGGTCCGGGTGACCGGGATCTCCAGGGGCGGGAGGGAGTCGCCGACGTTCATTCCGCGACCCCCTGGAAGACGGGCAGCACCAGCTCTTCGTCGTAGCGCCGGAAGTCGAGCCGGACCGGCATGCCGATCCGCACCTTGTCGTACGGCACTCCCACCACGTTGCTGACGATCCGCACGCCCTCCGCGAGCTCGATCAGCCCGACCGCGTAGGGAGGCTCGAAGGCCGGGAAGGGCGGGTGGTGCATGACGACGTACGAGTAGACCGTGCCGTCGCCGCTCGCCTCGACGGTGTCCCACTCCGGGGAGCCGCAGCTGTTGCAGCCCGGCAGCCAGGGGAAACGCAGGTCGCCGCAGCCGGTGCAGCGCTGGATGAGCAGTGCGTGGCGGGCCACGCCCTCCCAGAAGCCGGCGTTGTCACGGTTGACGACCGGGCGGGGGCGGCGTTCCTCGGGCGGCCCGGGCGCCTGTTTCTTCGGCCGGCGTGCGGGGGCGTACTTGAGGATGCGGAAGCGGTGGGTGCCGGCGAGTGCGCCGCCGGCCCGGACGTCCGTACGGGTCGTGACGAAGTGCCCCGCCCCCAGCTTCGTGGTCTTCAGGTCCGAGACCGACTCGATCACCGAGTCGAAGGTGATCTCGTCGCCGGGGCGCAGGGGGCGCAGATACTCCTGCTCGCAGTCGGTGGCGACGACCGCGTGGTAGCCCGACTCGTCGAGCAGGCGCAGCAGTTCGTCGTAGGCCGCCGTGCGTTCCGGGCTGCGGGAGAGGCCCGCCATGGTCCACGCCTGGAGCATGGTGGGCGGAGCGATGGCGTCCGGTCCGGTGTAGGCGGGGCTGGTGTCGCCCATGGCCTCGCACCAGTGCCTGATCATCGGCTCGTTGACGGGGTCCCGGCCGACCCCGGTGGCGGCGGCCGGGCGGCCCTCGTAGGCCTTCAGGCGCGCCTCGAACTCCTCGGATCGCTCCGACGCCTCGGACTCCTCGTGGACCTCCGGCTCACCGTTCACGATTTCTGACTGTCCGTCAGATACGCGGCGACGTCAAGGCATGCGTCGAGGCATCGCACCCCACGGACGCGAAAACGCCTGCGCGGCGACACCGAAGTGCCGCCGCTCAGACGCTTGTCACCCCACGAAGCGCACACCCACACGAACGGCGGGCCGATGCCGGTACACCGGCCCGCTCAGCTCACCACCACAGCGGGGTGAAGCTGACGGCGGTGTTGTCGTTGCCCTGGTTGACGGCCGTGAAGGCGGAGCCGTTGACCTGCGCGGTGTTGCTCTGGTTCGAGGCGCCCTCGCCGACGGCCTGCTGGTTCGTGGTGGACGAGGTGCCGAAGTTGTCACCGCCGACGCCGCTGCCGAGGACACCCGACTCGGCCTCCGTGACGGACGCGATCGATCCGTTGTCCGCGAAGGAACCGTTGTCCGCCGTCGCGATGCCGGTGAAGAGGGCGGCCGCGAGCGGAAGGGCGGAGACGGCGGCGATGACGCGGGCGGTACGGATGCTTGCCATGTTGTTGTCCCTCCAAGGACTGCTGAGACTTCAGAGACTTCAGAACCAAGGACTGCGTGGAGAAGTACTGCCGTTTCCAGGGAAGTTGGCCGACCGCCCTGGTCCGTTGCTCGACGTCGCGAGACCAGAGTTGCCCACCGAATCCCTGGCGAACCACACCGGAAGCCTCTATTCGCACTCAAGCGTGATGACATATCGATAAACCCCTTTGCGTCACTTCAGTACCGGATCGGGGTGGAAGGGATGGTTCGGACCCTGGTGCCGCAAGGGGTGAAGCGTTCCGGCACTTTTCGGGCGCAGGCCTCCGCCCCGGCGCGTCGCACCCGCCCCCTCTTTCCTTTTTCGAACGTACGTACGAAACTAGAGCCATGGCCACCACCGACCGGCAGGCCACGACGCTGGCCCTCGCACACGCCCTGTCAGCCGCCGAGCGCGGACTGGCCGTCATCCCTCTGTCCCGCACCAAGCTCCCGGCGCTGCGCTCCCCGCACCGCGACGGCCCCGCGCCCTCCCCCTGCCACGGCGCGTGCGGCCGGCTCGGACACGGCGTGTACGACGCCTCCAGCGACCCGACGCGCATCCGCGAACTGTTCGCCGCGGCGCCCTGGGCGACCGGCTACGGCATCGCCTGCGGCCTGCCCCCGCACCAGCTCATCGGCGTCGACCTGGACGTGAAGACCGGCACGGACTCCTCGGCGGCCCTGCGCGAGCTGGCCCTGCGGCATCTGTTCACCATCCCCCCGACGGTGGTCGTCCTGACCCCGTCCGGCGGGCGTCACCTCTGGCTGAGCGGCCCGCCCGACGTGGCGGTCCCCAACTCGGCGGGCCGTCTCGCCCCCGGCATCGACATCCGGGGCGCCGGCGGCTACCTCGTCGGCCCAGGCTCCCGCACGGATCAGGGGGCGTACGCGGCGGCTCCCGGGACCGCGCACCTGGCGCCCGCGCCCTGCCCGCGCTCCCTGCTGCGGCTGCTGCTCCCGCCGCCGCGCGTCCACCACCCCACGCCCCCGTCGGCCGGCGGGCACGGCCAGGGCCTGGTCCAGTTCGTCCTCGCCGCGCACGAGGGGCAGCGCAACACCCGGCTGTTCTGGGCGGCCTGCCGCGCGTACGAGGACGGCATCGGCCCGGCACTCGTGGATCCCCTGGTCGAAGCGGCCCTCCACACCGGCCTGTCCGAGCGTGAGGCCCGGACGACGATCGCGTCAGCGGCCCGGATGACGGGGCACCGGCCGTGAGCAGGACGTCGTCGACCCGGGTGACGACGCATCAGCCGCGCCGCTGACGAGACACCGGCCATGAGCAGGGCCTGGCCGACCCTCGCGACGACCGCATCAGCCGCCCCGCTGACAGGACACCGGCCATGAACACGGCCACGTCCACCCGCACGACGACCACATCAACCGCCCGACCGACGAACACCAACCACGAGCGCCAGGCCACGTCCACCCACGCGACAACCACGTCAGCCACCCGACTGACAGGACACCGGCCATGAACACGGCCACGTCCACCCGCACCGAAAGACCTCCATGCACCAGCACGCCGCCCGACCGCCGGCCATGGCGCTCGCCCGTCTCGTTCTCGCCTCCGGCCGCTCGGTGGACCTCGCCGAACTGCGGTTCTCGTCGACGTACGGCGATCTGCTCTCGGCCTGCGGCGACCCACTGGGCGGCTATCCCTGCAAGCCGGTCAACGATCTGCGGATCCGCGAGCTGCTGCGCGCCGCCGAGCGGTCCCACCCCGGCACGCCCGTCCACCTCGTCCCGCCCCCGCGCGAGCGCCCCGACCAGTACGCGGGCGGCCTCGGTCCCGTCGAGGTCCTGCCCGCCGTGGCCTGCCTCGGAACGTTCCACTCCACCGCCCTCGACCCGGCCCACGACCCGGTCCTGTACCGCTCGCGCCTGGCCGTCCTCTGGTTTCAGCCGGCCCCGCGTCTGCCGTCGGGCTGCGACACGGAGCGGGCGTTGCGGGACATCGACTGGCCGGGACTGGCCCGGGACGCCAGGGCGGTTGCGTAGGGTCGCCCGATGAGCGATTCCCGTACGGAACTGCCGCGCTGGCAGTTCGAGTTGACCTGGTCGTTGTTCGAGTACCACTTGGAGCGGCTTGAGCCCGAGGACTTCCTCTGGGAGCCCGCGCCGCACTGCTGGACCATGCGCCGGGCGCCCGACGGCACGTGGGTACCCGACTGGGCCGACACCGAGCCCGACCCGGTGCCCGTCCCCACGATCGCCTGGGTGAGCTGGCACATCGGCTGGTGGTGGAGCGTCACCCTGGACCACGTGCGGGGCCTGCCGCCCCGCGACCGCACCGACATCGCGTGGCCCGGCGAGGGCGCCCCCACCATCGAGTGGCTGCGCGACCTGCGCACTCAGTGGCTGGCGATCCTGGACAACCTCACCGACACCGATCTGGACGCCACGGCTTCGTTCCCGTCGCAGGGCGACCCCCAGTACACCGTCGCGCACATGGTGGCCTGGGTGAACGCCGAGCTGATGAAGAACGTGACCGAGATCGGCCAGCTGCGGCTGCTGCGGGCTGCGTCGACGTCGGCGGCTCAGTCCCCTGTGTAGCGGTGGACCGTCGGCTCCCGGGCCTGGAAGCCGAGCCGCTCGTAGAGCCGGTTCGCCGCGGCGCGGTCCGGCCGGGAGGTGAGGTCGACGGTACGGGCCCCGGCCCGGCGGGCGAGGCACAGGGCCTCCTCGATGAGCAGGCCCGCGATGCCCTGCCCCCGCGCCGCGTCGTCGACGACCACGTCCTCGACGCGCCCCCGCAGCCCGGACGGCAGGGGCAGCAGCACGAGCGTCAGGGTCCCGATGATCGTGCCGCCGGACCGGGCCACGAGCACGGTGTTCGCATCACAGCGGCAACCGCCCGAAGCGGTCGACGAGTTCCTCCCTCGGCTCCCGGGTGAGCGCGTATCCCCGCGCATCCGGGCCACCCGCCGGAAACAACCAAGCGGCGAACACCCCAAGGCCATGCCATCGTGGTGCCATGAGCATCGACGTCCGCCCGGCCACGGATTTCGACGACGTCCGTGCCGTGCTCGGGCCGAAGTCGCCCGGGGCGAATGTCTGCTGGTGTCTGAGCTACCGGATCCCCTCCAAGCTCAACAAGGAACTGCGGGGCCCGGCCCGGGGCGACTACGTGGCGGAGTTGTGCCAGGCGGACCCTGCCCCGGGCGTGCTCGCCTTCGAGGGTGACGTACCCGTCGGCTGGGCCGCCGTCGCACCGCGCTCGGACACCGCCTTCGCCCGCAACCGCAAGATCCCGCACGTCGACGACCTGCCCGTCTGGTCGCTGTGGTGCGTCCGGGTCCGCCCCGGCCACCGCAAGCAGGGCATCTCGCACGCGCTCATCTCCGGCGCGGTCGACTTCGCCCGCGCCCAGGGCGCACCGGCGATCGAGGCGTACCCCCTCGACAACGGCGACGCCAAGGTCGACCTGACGATGGCCTACGCCGGACTGAGGAAGAATTTCGAACGAGCCGGCTTCACCTACGCGGCCCCCACCACCTCGGTCCTGGCCGGCCATCCCCGCATCCTGATGCGCCTCGACCTGCACTGATCGGACCGGCATGCGAATGCCCGACCGCTGGCGACGGGGGATGCACCAGCGGTCGGGCTATGGCCAAGGGTAACAAGCGCTTGCGCGGGAGGAGCCGACTGTCTGTCAGGAAAAGCCAGGTTGTGACTCGTATCACTCAACTGCCGTACAGGCAGGCCCTGTTGTCGTAAGGCGGTCTCAGCGGCCGGCGCACGGCACATCGTAGGAGAGCCGGGGCAGGTACTCGCGCCAGGTGTCGGGCGTCAGAACACCCCGGGTCATCGAGCAGATGCGGCGTACGGCCTCGTCGGTGTCCAGGTTCCAGAGCCGGATGCTGTCGGCGCCGCTGGACACCCCGAGCATGTGGCTGTTCGGGCTGAACGCCAGGAAGTTGCCGGTCTTGGCGTTGGGGCCCATCGACTGGCCGATCGCGGTGGCCCCGGAGGGGTCGGAGACGTTCCACAGCCGGACGGTGCTGTCGTTGCCGCCGCTGGCCAGGGTGCGCCCGCTCCGGCTGAACGTCAGTGACACGACCGCTTCCTTGTGCCCCGTCAGGCGCGCCTGCTGGGAGGCCTCGGCGGGGTCCTCGATGTCCCAGAGGCGGACCGAGTTGTCGTCGCCGGCGCTGGCCAAGGTGCGGCCGTCGGGGCTGTAGGCGAGGGCGTTGACGGCTCCGAGATGGCCCTTGAGAGGCGGGCGGAGCAGGGTCGGCCGGCCGGGGTCTGCCGCGTTCCACAGCCTGATCGTGCCGTCCGCGCTGCCGCTGGCGAGCGTACGGCCGTCCGGGCTGAAGACGAGGGCGTTGACGTACCCCTTGTGACCGGTGAGGGGCGCGCCGAGCGGGCGGGGACGGGACGGGTCGCCGACGTTCCACAGCTGGACGGTGCGGTCGTCGGAGGGGGTCGCCAGGACCTGCCCGTCCGGACTGAACGCCAGCGGGTCGGCGAGACGGGTGCGCAGGGGGATGGGGGACCCGTGCGGGACGGGGCGTCGAGGTTCGTCGACGTTCCACAGCTGCAAGGCCAGGCCGCCCGTCACCACCGCGAGGGTACGGCCGTCCGGGGAGAACTCCAGGGTCCGTACGCCGCCCTCCGGCCGGAACGGTTCGCCCATCCGCACGGGCCTGCCCGGCGTCCGCACGTCCCACAGCCGCACCCGCCCGTCGAGCGCCGCCGTCGCGAGCACCCGCCCGTCCGGGCGGAACGCTCCGGTCCGGCCGATCATGTCCGACGTCGGCAGCGCCCACAGGCGGACCTTGTTGTCGCCCGCCCCGGTGGCGAGGGTGCGCCCGTCGGGGCTGAAGCCGAGCGCGTACATCTCGCCGCTGCTGCCCGCCAGGGGCCCGCCGACCTGCGACGGGTACTCCGGATCGCCGACCTTCCACAGGCTCGCGGTGCTGTCCGCGCTGGCGGCGGCGAGCATCTTCCCGTCGGGGCTGAAGGCCACGGACCACACCGGCCCGGTATGGCCGGTGAGCGGCGTACCGATCGGTTCCGGGTGACGTGAATCGGCCGTGTTCCACAGCCGTACGGTGTTGTCCGAGCTGCCGCTGGCGAGCGTACGGCCGTCCGGGCTGAAGGCCACGGAGTGCACGGTGGCGGTGTGGCCGGTCAGCTGCTCCCCTGCCTCCTCCGGGCGCCGGGGGTCGGTCACGTCCCACAGCCGGATCGCCCCGTCGTCGCCACCGGCGGCCAGTGTCCTGCCGTCCGGGCTGAACGCCACCGAGCGCACGGCGGCCTCGTGCCCGGTCAGGGGCTTGCCCAGCGCCCGCGGCCGGCGCGGATCGGCGACGTCCCACAGCCGGACGGTTCGATCGTCGCCCACGGAGGCGAGCGTGCGCCCGTCCGGGCTGAAGGCGACCAGGTAGATCGTGCTGTCATGGCCGGTCAGCGGCTTGCCGAGCCGCTTGGGCCGGCCGGGGTCCGTCACGTCCCACAGCCGGATCGTGCCGTCGTCGGACGCGCTGGCGAGGGTACGGCCGTCCGGGCTGAAGACCGCGCTGCTCACCCAGGAGGTGTGGCCGGTGAGCGGCTCGCCCAGGGGCTTCGGACGCTTCGGGTCGTCCACGTCCCACAGCCGTACGGTCCGGTCGTAGCTGGCCGTGGCCAGGGTCCGCCCGTCCGGGCTGAACGTCGTGAGGTAGACGGCGCCCGTGTGGCCGACCAGCGGCGTGGCCAGCGGGGCGTTCACGATCGACATCAGGCGGCTGTTCGCGCCCTTGTCGTCCGGCCGCAGCCGATGCGCCACCAGATCGAGCTGCGCCGACAGCGACGGATCCGTGTACTGGACACGGTCGGCCTGGGCGAGCACCTGCTCGAAGACGGCCTCGTCCCGCTGCTTCGAGGCGATGACGGCCGACCCGACGGCCAGCATCGCCAGGACGACCAGCGTCGCCACCGCGCCCCGGCTGATCCAGATGATGCGCCGGCGCAGCCTGACCGAGGCGGCCAGGAACTCCACCGCGCTCCGGGTCAGGAACGTGTCCCCGGCGGATTTCGCCCAGCCGTGGGCCTGTTCCAGCCGGGAGCCCCGGTAGAGCAGCGACGTGTCGCGGTTCGATTCCTCCCAGGCCCGGCCGTCCTCCTCCAGGCGCTGGCGCAGCAGATTGCCCTGCCGGTCGTCGTCGATCCAGTCGCGCAGGCGCGGCCAGGCGTGCAGCAGCGCCTCATGGGTGATCTCCACGGTCTCCGCGTCGAGGGTCACCAGCCGGGCGCGGACCAGCGCCTCCAGGGACTCCTCGGTCTTGCCCGGGTCGGTCGACTCCTCGGCCAGCTTCCGCCGCGTCCCCCGTCTGCGGGTGGCCTGGGTGTCCTCGCCGAGGCGGACCAGCCGGAGCAGGAGCAGCCGGGCCGCCGTGCGCGCCGCGGGGTCCAGGCCGGACCAGGCCCGCTCGGCGGTCGCCGCGACGGCGCCCTGGATGCCGCCGGCCGCGCGGTAGCCGGCGAGCGTCAGCCGACCTGCCTTTCTGCGCTGCCAGGTGGCGAGCAGGGCGTGCGAGAGGAGGGGGAGCACGCCCGCGTCGTGGGCCCCGCGCGGGCCGTCGGCGCTGACCTCCCGGACGATCAGTTCCGCCAGGCCCGGTTCCAGTTCCAGCCCGACGGCCTTGGCCGGGCCGGTCACCGCCTCGCGCAGCTCAGCGGTGGTGAGCGGCCCGAGCACCATGTGCCGGTGCTGGAGCGCGTCGGCCAGTTCGGGATATCTGAGGCACCGCTCGTAGAAGTCGGCGCGTATGCCCAGGACCACCACCGCCGGGGCCGGTTCGCCCCCTCCGGAGGGTGAGCACACGGCGTGCAGGACCTCGATGAAGGTACGCCGGTCCGCCTCGTCGGGGCAGAGCGTGAACGTCTCCTCGAACTGGTCCACGATGACGACCGGACGCGCACCGGAGGGCGCCTCGCGCCGGGCCCAGGCGGCGACGGCGGCACGGACGGCGTCCGCGGTGGGGGGAGCGCCGGGTTCCGCCGGTTCCTCGGGTTCTGCGGCTGAGTGGTCGGGTTCTGCGGCTGAGCGGTCGGGCTCTACGGCCGAGCGGTCGGGCTCCTCGGCCCTCGCTTCCGGTTCCTGTTCCGTGACGGACGGGACATCGGACTCCCCTGCCCCGGATATGAGAACGGGAGCGAGTTCCGGGATGCACCGGGTCAGCTCCGTCAGCGGATCACCGCCCGGGACGAGTTGCGCGACCTTCCGCGCCCGGCCGTGCTCCGCACCGTCGTCGTCGCTCAGCGCGCCGTCCCGCAGGGCGGGCACCAGACCGGCGTTCAGCAACGAGGACTTCCCCGCTCCCGACGCGCCCACGAGCATGACAAGGCCGCCCGCCTCCGCCACGGCCCCGAGCTGCGCGACGAGCGCGTCCGTGCTCCGCTCCCGGCCGAAGAACCAACGCGCGTCCTGACGGCGGTAGCAGGCCAGCCCGCGGTACGGGCTCACCCCGCCGGGCGCGGGCGGGGCCTCAGCCGAAGGCCCTTCCCGCGCCGGGGACGCCTCGGGGCGCTCGGCGACCGGGTCGGCCACCGCCCGTTCCCACAGCCGCTGCCACTGGCCGAGGTCGTACAGGCCCGGGGACACCGGCGTGGGCCGCGAGCGTCGCGCCTCGGGGATCAGTACGTGCAACACGGCCGCGAGAGCGGCGAACTGGGCGGGTACGTTCCTGGCCCGCCGCCAGTCGCTGATGCGCTGTGCGGACACCCGAACGGGCCGCCCGCGTTCGTCGACCCGCTGGAGCCGGACGACCGCTTCGGACACACGCTTGAGGGGAGGGTTCCCGGCTTCCTTGTAGAGCAGCGCGAGGCGTTCCGCGAAGGCGGTGCGTGCCCCCGAGTCGGAACTCAAGGTCTCCACTCCTTACTTGTCACGCCTGGACGTCCGGACCGGAAAACTCACTCTATACGGCTGACCTGCGGTAATGCCGTCCGTCCGGCACCGGAATCTCCTCTTCAGCAGCCTGAACTGGCAGGATCCGGACGCAGCGACGCACCATTCCGGACAGCTTCAGCCCGCTTCGGTTGACCTCCGTCGACTTCCGTCGGCTTCCGTCCGTTTGCGTTCGCTCGCGTCCGCGCCGGACGACGGCAGCTCCACCGTTCGGCACCGGTCCCCACGAGGGGAGGGACCGGTGCCGGACGAAGTGGCCGCCCCCTCCCCTGGACTCTCCCGTCCACAACGCGCCCTGCGACCCTGGATAACTGACGATCCGTCAGTTATGGTCGCGCCTGCCGTACCGCTTCCGGAGCCACGTACAAGCGACGTACCAGCGACGTACAGGGGTGAGCGCGATGGAGACACGTCCCGAGAGCCCGGAGCCGCAGGGCGACCCGCGCTGGGTGGCGATGCTCTACCGGCCTGCCGCGCAGTCCTGGCGGGCCGTCGCGGAGTCGCCCCATCGCGCGCCCGTGCTGTACGCGCTCGGCGAGATGACCCAGACCATGCGCGCCCGGGGCGACGAGGTGACCGTCGCGCTCTGGGGACCGAAGGACGGCGCGTGGCAGCTGTTCGACCCACCGCTGAAGCAGACGGCTTCACCGCAGCCGACGAGCCCGGACGCCGCGGAGTCCCCGGGCGAACCGACCGTGCTCGCGGAGCGGATGACCGGCCGCCGCCACCAGGTCCTCATGGCCGGGCTGAGCAAGGCGGGCCTCTACGACCTCACCCCCGAGGACGACACGACCGTCCAGGCCCTCGTCGAACGGCTCGACGAGCCCGCCGTACGCCGGGTCGCCCACTGGCTCGCCGCAGCCGGCACCCGCTAGCCGGGCCGGTTCGGCCGCTGGCGCACTGGGCAGAGGAAGGGGCATGAGGGTCTCCGTCGACCGCGAACTCTGTTACGGCTCCGCCGAATGCGCCCACCGGGCCCCGGCGGTCTTCGAGTTCGTCGACGGCTACGGCTTCGTCCGCCCCGGCCGGTCCAGCGCAGGCGATGCCCCGGAGATCCTGGAAGCAGCGGAGAAGTGCCCCAGCCAGGCCATCACGATCACGGACACGCCCTCGCAGCCGGGCCGGCCGTAGCGAGGGCGGTTGCCGATGCCGACGCCCATGCCGTCGCTGCTCGGGGTCTTCGCCCACCCCGACGACGAGTCCCTGGTGGCGGGCGGCGTCCTCGCCCGTTCCGCGTCCGCGGGCGCTCGCACGACGGTCGTCACCGCGACCTGGGCGCCGGACACCCCACGCGCCACGGAACTGGCCGAGGCATGCCACCTCCTCGGCGCCGACCGGCCACGCATGCTCGGTCACGCCGACTCCCGCGTGCCGCACTCGGCCCCCGGCAGACCGCGCTGGTGCGACGCCCCGCTCGACGAGGCGGTGGGCGAACTGGTCGCACAGATCCGCGACATCCGCCCGGAGATCGTCGTCACGCACGACGCCTACGGCGGCCTGACCGGGCACGAGGACCATGTGCACACCCACCGCGTGACCCTGCTCGCGGTCCACGCCGCCGGCCTCGAACGCCTCTACCCCGACGCCGGCGAGCCCTGGCAGCCGAGCGCCCTGTACCTGGCCACGCACCCGCACTCCGCCGTCCGGGCATGGGGCAGGTATCTGGCCCTCATGGGCAAGACGATGCACACCGTCCCCGACGACCGCGTCACCGCGACCGTCGACGTCACCCCCTGGCTTGAGCGGAAGACCGCCGCCGTCCTGGCCCACCACACCGAGGTGGCACGAGGAGCCGCCCCGGCCCTGATCGCCGCCCTCCCGGCCCCCGACCGCGAGCGGCTGCTCGGCACCGAGTGGTACATCCGCCACGACCCCCTGAGCACGGCACCGCCGCACACGGAACTCCGGCCCTGAGGGCAGCCGCCGCCGACCGCGGTCGGATCTATTCCATGCGGAACACGCGCCACGCTTCGTCCTGTCGGTCCACCAGGAACCTGGTGTAGCCGAGCGGATTGCTGCTCAACCGCACGGTGTGCGTGGTCCCCCGCTTCTCCGCTCTGGTGTCCTCGTCGGTCAGCTCCATCGCCGCCACGGCTTCACGCTCCGCGGCGGCCAGCGAGCCGGACTGGGCACGCACGGCGGAGCGGCAGTCCGCTTCTCCCTGCTGGGTCGTCAGGCCGAGCGACCTTGCCCGATGGTGCGGCGCCCTGGATGCTCGACACCCGAGAGTGGCCGGGGTCGTTGGCTGAGTACGTCGACCGATTGCTTGGTCTGACGGACGTGTTACTCGGCGACCCACGCCACTTCTTCCGCTCGTACTCGGCCGGTGAACTCGGCCGGCTGATGACCACCGCACCAGCTAGGAGCATTCCCGCCCCATGACGGAGACCGCCGCCGCTCGCGTCCGCGAACTGAACCTCTACCGCCGGTACTTCGACCTCGTCGCCTCAGGCCAAAAGACGATCGAGGTGCGGGTCAAGTACGCCCACCTCGAAGACCTGGCCCCCGGAGACGTCATCCGCTTCCGCATCAAGGGCACCGACGAGACCTCCGATGTCCGCGTGAAGCGAGTGACGGAGTACAAGACGTTCGAGGACCTGCTCGACGGAGAGGGCCCAGCGAACGTCAACCCGGCCTCATCCCGTGAGCAACAGCTCGCAAATATCCGCGAGATCTACCCCGCGGAGAAGGAACGGCTCGGGGCGCTCGCCATCGAAATCGCACTGCTCCGTCTGTAACTGGTCGGCGTGCTCGTATGCGGGTGCGGTGCGGCTGCAACCCCGGCCCGCGCCAAATCTGAGGGCAGGCCGGTTCCCAGGAGTCGAGAACCGCAGGAGCGCGGCAACGCTCACAGCATGTCTCCGGCGGGAGCGCTCAGGCTCCGAGATGGCGGGGGCGCCGTCCGCGAGTGCCGGCGGAGTAGCGGCGTACGCGAGGAGCTCCCATCCCGTCTGCCATCGACCCAGGCAGAGCCGAGCAGACGCGGCCCATCGCGTCCAGGTCGTTCGTACAGTGGCGCGCGCCATCAACCGGAAGCAAGCCGGATCTGTTGCCTGTGCCCCAGTCACCGTCGCCGGACACGAGAACGGCCCCCGACAAACACCCAGTTCAGGGACCGTTCTCACTGCTCACCACGCGGAGGCGGTGGGATTTGAACCCACGGTGACATCGCTGCCACGACGGTTTCAAGACCGTGCCTTCGACCGCTCGGGCAACCCACCTCCTGCCCCGTCCACCAGGGGCGGAGCGGGTACGGCGTACCGGTCTCGGGCCCTGTGCGGAGAGGGCGGTCCGCGCGGGGTCCACTGTCTCTGAGACAGGCCCCTCAACGCTGTCGACGAGCACTAACCGCGTCCTACCAAGGTCACAACGGCGCCGCGTTGACTTCCTCGTACGACCTGGTCGTGGCCGGTCTACCGCGCGTCGAGCGCCTCCGCTTCGACCGGCCCTGAGACCGACCCCGCGTCCGTCCCGCGGCCCCGGAGACCGAGGGCGACGAGGACGGCGGTGGCCAGCACGATCGTCGTTTCCACCGCGAGGACTGTGTGGAGGCCCGTCAGCAGGTCCGAGGAGGTGGTGGCGAGTACGCCCAGCAGCGGGATGCCGATGGTGATGCCGACCTGCTGGGTGGAGGTGACCAGACCGGTCGCCAGGCCCTGCTCCGTGTCCGGTACACCGGACGTGACGGTCAGGCCGTAGGAGACGATCACACCGAGGTGGAATACGCATGCCAGGGAGACGGCGACCGTGGCGAGCCACACCGACCAGGCGTGGGTATTCAGGCCCAGCAGCGCCCCGGTCAGCACACCCTGCCCGGCGAGCGAGCCGACGAGCGTGCGGCGGGCGCCGAAGCGGCCGATGACCTTGGAGGCGTAGGCCCCGGCGACCGCTGACAGCACGCCTGCCACGCCGAAGATCAGCCCCGTCCGGAAGGCGGACAGACCCAGAGTTTCCTCGAAGTAGAGGGTCAGTACGAACACCAGCGTCGACATCATCGAGAAGGTGACCAGACCGCCCAGATTGCCGAACGCCACGGTGCGGCGTCGCAGCATGGGCAGGGACACCAGCGGTGCCTCGGTGCGGGACTCGACGAGCACGAACGCGGTGAGCAGCGTCAGGCCCGCGACCAGGGTCGCGATGACGTCGACGTGGGTGAAGCCGCGCTCGGCGGCCGTCGACAGGGCGTAGATCACCGACAGCAGTCCGCCGGTGACGGTGACCGCGCCGGGCACGTCCAAGCGCGGGCGCTCAGGGGTGCGGGACTCCGGCAGCAGGCCGGGGGCCAGGGGCAGGACGATCAGCGCGAAGAGGGCGAGCACGCCCATGGTGGAGCGCCAGCCGAGGGCGTCGGTCAGGACACCGCCGGCCACCATGCCGACGGTGAAGCCCAGCGAGAGCAGCGTGCCCGAGATGCCGAGGGCGCGGTCGCGGGCCGGTCCCTCCGCGAACGTCGTGGTCAGCAGGGACATCCCGGTCGGGACGATGGCCGCCGCGCCGATCCCCTGCAGGGCGCGTCCGGTGAGGAACGACGCCGGGTCCCAGGCGAAGGCGGCCAGCAGCGAGGCCGCCCCGAACAGGGCGAGCCCGGTCAGGAACAGCCGTCGGCGGCCGTACAGGTCACCGACGCGGCCGAAGAGGAGCAGGAAGCCGCCGGACGGCAGCGCGAACGCGGTGACCGCCCACTGCAACGCCCACTGGCTCATGCCGAGGTCGGCGCCGAGGACGGGCAGTGCCACGTTCAGCACGGAGAAGTCGAGGGCCACCATGAACTGGGCGGCGCACAGGACGAACAGGACGAGTCTGTCGCGCGTCGACAGCCGTGGGGTGTCGAGCGGAGAGGGTTTGGGAGTGGTGTCGATCGCCATGGGCACGAGCCTGCGGCCGGCGGAATAGTCGTGGGGAGTGACAGGTTCTCCTGGTGGTGGCACCACCAGACACGAGGAGGACCTGTCCATGCCCGGGGACGCGCTCAAGACCCGGCGTCGTAGCGAGCTGCGCGAGTTCCTGATGAGCCGCAGGGCCCGGGTCAGCCCGGCCGACGCCGGACTGCCGGACGGTGGCGCCCGCCGCCGCACGCCGGGGCTGCGCCGCGAGGAGGTCGCGGTGCTCGCGGGTGTCGGCGCCTCCTGGTACCAGTGGCTGGAGCAGGGCCGGAATATCTCGGTCTCCCCGCAGGTCCTCGACTCCGTCGCCCGCGTCCTGCATCTGAGCAACGCCGAGCGCCGCCATCTCTACGTGCTCGCCGGGATGAACCCACCCGTGCCTGAGACCGAGCCGGACGGGCAGCGGGACATCCGCGAAGGGTTGCAGCGGATGATCGACACGTGGATGCCGTATCCGGCACACATCATGGACCTGTACTACAACACCGTGATGTTCAACGACGCGGCCGCGACGGTCCTCGGGATGAAGCCCGGCATCACGCAGAACTGCCTCGTCGACTTCTTCACCGACCCGATGTACCGCTCCCGTGCGCTGAGCTGGGAGCAGAACGCGCGCACGGTCGTCGCGCAGTTCCGGGCCGCCTGCTTGGCCAGCCCGGACGACGAGGGGTTCCAGGCGGTGGCGGCCGAGCTGAAGGCGGCGAGCACGGAGTTCGCCGAACTGTGGGAGCGGCGGGACATCGAGGAAGCCGGGCAGATCCGCAAGGAGATGGACCACCCGGTGCTGGGGCTGCTGTGCTTCGAGTCCAGCGTGATGAGGCTGCCGGCGCGGCCGGATCTGTCGATCGTGCTGCACACGCCGCTGAACGAGGCGGACACCGCGGGCAAGCTGGAGTGGCTGGCGTCGCCGGAGGGGCGGCGCGGGGCGATGTACCCCGTGGCGGGATAGCGGCGGTGCTGCCGCGGTTCTCGGTTCGGGGTGGCGCCATGGCGGGGCTGGTATGAGGCCGGTCTCGGGTATCGTCCGCCGCGGCTCCAGCCGATGACGGACTCGAGCGGGAGAGGACGGCTCATGGGCTCGAAGACGGAACGCGGGCGCGGCAGAAAGCGTGATGCGGACGCCACGCGGACCGCGCTTCTCGGCGCTGGCCGTGACCTGTTCGCCCGCCACGGATATGACGCGGTGACGGTTCGGGACATAGGCGAGCATGCCGGTGTCGATGCATCTCTGATCGCGCGGTACTTCGGCAGCAAGGCTGCCTTGTACCGCGCGGTGGTCGACGAGGACAGTCGGAACGTGACCGTGTCGCCCGACACGCTCGACTTGGGGGCCTTCACCGTGGAGGCGTTGCACCGAGCCGACCGCAGAGGCGCTCCGGGGCCTCTCGTCCAGGCTCTCCTCTCCCGCAGCGACGTCCCCGAAGCGCGTACCGCAGCGGCAGACGAAGTGCGCACCCGCCTGATATCTCCCCTCGCCAACCGATTCGCGGCCGAGGGCGCCGAGGATCCGGTCGGCCAGGCCGAGGTCTTGATCTCCTGTTTGATCGGCGTCATCGCCCTGCGCACGAGCAACCTCTTCGAGGGCCTGTCGGCCATGGGACCTGAAGCGATCGGTGCCATCCTCGAAGCCGCCGCGCAAACGCAGACTGAGCCCTCACCGGATACGGACCAAAAGGCCTGGTGAGAGACCTCTGCGAACAACGATGTGGTCCACGCCTGGTCCACACGCAGTGATCCACAACGCGACAGAGCCGGATCAAGGTGAGACAGGTCCCATGCAGAAGGGGTGCCCCTCAGTGAGTGGCACCCCTTCTGACCTGCAACATCTATGACCTGCGCGGAGGCGGTGGGATTTGAACCCACGGTGACATCGCTGCCACGACGGTTTTCAAGACCGTTCCCTTCGGCCGCTCGGGCACGCCTCCCCGCGCCGGCCGTGATCGGCGGCGCGGGGACAAGGGTAACGGGTCAGCTGTCGCCGGTGCGCGAGCCCAGGGTGACGTCGACCGTCTGCTGCTTGCCGCCGCGCTCGTAGGTGATCGTGACCTTGTCGCCGGGCTTGTGGGTCCAGATCTCGCCGATCAGGGTGGGGCCGGAGTCGATCACCCGGTCGTCGAGCTTGGTGATGACGTCGCCGGGCTTGAGGCCGGCCTTGGCGGCCGGGCCGCCGGGCTCGACCGGTGCCGCGCCGCCCGCGCCCTGGTCGGTGATCTGCGCGCCGCTCGAGTTGTCGTCCAGGGAGACGGACGCGCCGATCTTCGCGTACACCGGCTTGCCGGTCTTGATCAGCTCCTGGGCGACGTACTCGGCCTGGTTGATCGGGATGGCGAAGCCCAGGCCGATCGAGCCGGACTGGCCGGTGCCGAAGCCGCCGTTGCCGGTGGACTGGATCGCGGAGTTGATGCCGATGACGTTGCCCTGCGCGTCCAGCAGCGGACCGCCGGAGTTGCCCGGGTTGATCGAGGCGTCGGTCTGCAGGGCGCTCATGTACGACGCCTGGCTGCCGCTGCCGTCGCTGGAGGCCACCGGACGGTTCTTGGCGCTGATGATGCCCGTCGTCACCGTGTCGGACAGCCCGAAGGGGGCGCCGATCGCGATGGTCGCGTCACCGACGGCCACCTTGTCCGAGTCGCCGAGGGTGAGGGGCTTCAGGTCGGAGGGGGCGTCCTTGAGCTTGATGACCGCCACGTCGTAGCCCTGCGCGTGGCCGACCACCTCGGCGTCGTACTTCTTGCCGCTCGGGAAGGTCGCGGTGAGCTTTCCGCCGTCCACCGCGCCCGCCACCACGTGGTTGTTGGTGACGATGTGGCCCTGCTTGTCGAAGACGAAGCCCGTACCGGTGCCACCCTCGCCGCTGTTGCTCTCGGCCTCGATCGTGACCGTGCTCGGCAGCGCCTTGGCGGCCACGCCCGCGACCGTGCCCGGGTCGCGCTTGACGTCGCCGCCGCTGGTGGAGGCGGAGACCGTCGTGGAGCCGGAGCTCTCGTCGTTGTTCTTCGCCAGGGTGTAGCCGAGGCCGCCGCCCAGACCGCCCGCGAGCAGGGCGGCCGCCAGGATCGCGACGACCAGGCCACCGCGGCCGCGGCCGGGCTTCGGCGCCGGCTGCTGGTAGGAGGAACCCCAGCCGCCCGCTCCGTAACCGGCACCGCCGTCGCCGTACGACGATCCGGCACCGCCGTCGCCGTACGACGGGGTGGCCGGCGGCGGGGGCGGGGGCCAGGACGGGTCGGGGGCGGAGGAGGAACCGCCGGGATGCCCGGCGGCACCGGAAGCGCCCTCTCCATGAGCGGCCTGCCCCTGGGCGTCCTGCCCGTACGGCCCCTGGGGCGCCGGAGCAGCGGGAGCATCCACCGGCACGGGGGGTGCGGACGGGGCGGGGGGTACCGCGGTGCCCTCGTTCTCGGTGCTCACAGCTTCTCTCCTCGATCCACGGCTGCTTTTCCTGGGTCGCACTCGGTCACGCTTTTCACGCTGGCGACGGTCCGGCGCGATACAGCTGTGCTTGTCCCTTTGTATGCCGTCAGCTTTTCCCACGGGACGTCAGAGCACCATAAGCGGTGGCTGTGGGTCCGCGGCCATTCTTTATATAGGTCATTACTGGCGAAAAGTATGCAATTCCAGCACCTCCGTACGGGCCTGTGAATCCGTCGGGTCCGTACGACCGGACGCGTACCCGGACTCGGTGGCACCATGACGCGGTGACCCACGCACGGCAGCATGTGATTCAAGTCGTCGCCCACCGCGGAGCCTCCGAGGAGGCCCCGGAGCACACCCTGGCCGCTTACACCAAGGCGATCGAGGACGGTGCGGACGCCCTCGAGTGCGATGTGCGCCTCACCGCCGACGGCCACCTCGTGTGTGTGCACGACCGCCGGATCAACCGTACGTCCAACGGCCGCGGCGCGGTCTCCGCCCTGGAGCTCGCCGACCTCGCCGCCCTGGACTTCGGCTCGTGGAAGACGCGCGAGGCCTGGAAGGGGCGCGACGAGGAACCCGACTGGGAGCACCCCCCGGAGGACCGCGAGGCGACCTCCGTACTCACCCTGGAGCGGCTCCTCGGACTCGTCGCCGACGCCGGGCGCCGGGTGGAACTGGCCATCGAGACCAAGCACCCCACGCGCTGGGCGGGCCAGGTCGAGGAGCGGCTGCTGGCCCTGCTGAAGCGCTTCGGCCTCGACGCCCCGGCCGCCGCCGAGGAGTCCCGGGTGCGGGTGATGAGCTTCTCGGCCCGCTCGCTGCACCGGGTGCGGGCCGCCTCGCCGACCCTGCCGACGGTCTATCTGACGCAGTTCGTCTCGCCCCGGCTGCGCGACGGGCGGCTGCCCCTGGGCGTGGGGATCGCCGGCCCCTCGATCCGGATCGTGCGCAACCACCCCGTCTATGTGGAGCGCCTGAAGCGGGCCGGCCACCAGGTGCACGTGTGGACCGTGAACGAGCCGGAGGACGTGGATCTCTGCATCGACCTCGGTATCGACGCCATCATCACCAACCGTCCGCGCGCCGTGCTGGACCGCCTCGGCCGCTGAGGCCGGCCACACAAGTCGCACCAGACCCACGCACACCCCTTGACCCCACGCCTTGACGGGCGGGATCCTCCCGTCTCGGCCACACCGACGAAAACAAGCCATGTGATTACGGGGAGTGCTCCGGCGCGTTCGGTCCGTATTCGATCGTGGTGAGTGCGTCACAGGACGTTGATTGGCCGGTTTCCGGTACAGGCCAATGGGGCATCCACACCGTGGCGTGGGGTGAAGGAGGTCTCGGGGGTGGCGTTGGTGGTGGCACAGGAGGTGCCCACGTCGTCGAGCATGGCCGTACCCCATGGCCCGGCGGGCGTGGGGAAAGCAAGGCATCGGATGCGTTCACAGTTGCGCAGCGGTGGCGTAGCGGATTCGGTCATCGACGACGCCGTTCTGATCCTTTCCGAACTTTTGAGCAACGCGTGCAAACACGGCCGACCGCTCGGCGACGCTCTGTCCGGTGACGGCGACGTCCTCGCCGCGTGGTGCGTGGACCCGGCCGGCCGGCTCATCGTCGAGGTCACGGACGGCGGTGGCCCGACCCGCCCCGCCCCGGCGACCCCGTCGGTCACGGCGCACGGCGGCCGCGGGCTGAACATCATCACCGCGCTGGCCGACGACTGGGGTGTCCGCGACGACATCGGCGGCGAGGTCACGGTGTGGGTCATCGTCCACGACGACGTGTACGACCCGGACGCCGGCCACCGCCGCGACGACTTCGTGACGCGCGTCGCCGCCCCGGCGGTGTCCCAGATACCGGGGCTCGACTTCGCGGACGCCTTCGACGACATGGACTGAAAACCGGACCGGGCGCGGGGACCGAGCGCCCGTACGCCGCGCTGGACCGAGTGTTGTCCACAGGATCCCGTCGCCCGAGGCCCGAACGGCTAGGCTCGCGACCGTACGAGACGAGCCGTAACCGGGAGACCATCGATGGCCAAGAAGCGACCCCAGACGAAGGCCAAGCGCCCGCAGATCACGGATGGCGAGGTCCCGGTTGTAGGCGCCCGCGAGCCCTGCCCCTGCGGCAGCGGCCGCCGCTACAAGGCCTGTCACGGCCGGGCCGCGTCCCACGCCGCGACCGAGCTGGTGCACCGCCCCTTCGAGGGCCTGCCCGGCGAGTGCGACTGGGTGGCCCTGCGCGAGCTGGTCCCGGCGGCCACGGTCGAACTGCCCCTCAAGGACGGCCTGCCCGAGGGCGTCCCCGCGGTCACGCTGGCCACGGTCCTGCCGATGGCCTGGCCCGCCCTGCGCCGTGACGACGGCTCGGTCCTGCTCGGCCTGCAGAACGACACCTCGTCGGGCGACATCAGCCGCGACCTCGCCGACACCCTCCAGCGCGCCCTGGAGGCCCAGCCCGGTACGCCCGTGCAGGGCCGCCGCGCCCCGGCCGACGGTCCGCGGCTGCAGGATCTGCTCGACCCGGAGGGCACCTTCGCGCCAGAAGTGCACAGCGGATTCGAGTTCTGGGTCCCGGACACGGAGAACGCCACGCCGGAGGTGACCGCCTCCCTGGAGCGGGCCAACGCCGCGGCCATCCCGACCGTCAAGCTCCAGAGCGTGGACGCCGCCTACTGGTGCGAGACGCCGGAGAAGAACCATTTGCGGTGGGTCATGCCGCACGCCGAGGAGCAGCTTCTGGACGCTCTCGCGCGGCTGCACGCGGCGGGCGGCTCCAGCCTCGGCGAGGGCACCCGCCTGGTGGGTTCCTTCCGCGCTCACGGGCTCACGGTGCCGGTGTGGGACCTGCCGAGCGGGGTCACCGCCGAGGACGTGGAGAAGCCGGCGGCGGAGTTCGCCGAGCGCCTCGCCACCGCCCTGGCCACGGAGACTCCGCTCACCCCGGACGAGCGCCGCGCCCGCGGCGGCCTCACCAACCGGCAGGTCACGCTCAGCTGACATTCGCCGACGGGTCCGGCCGGCCGCCACACCCCGGCCGGCCGGACCCGCGCGTCCCGGGACGGGTGACTGCCCTCACAACTCCCGCTGGAGACAAGCCAGTCGGTGACTGGAAAGGGCGAGATCGAATTTGCGAACCGCCGATCTCTTGTTACCGTTCCTGTAGCCCGGTTGCTGGTGCATCCCCCGTCGCCAGCAACCGGGTCTTTTCGTGCCCGCGACCGTTCACCGAACGCGGCCGTTCGTCAACTGCCTGTCCACGCCGGTGAGTTGCTTCCCGAGCGCAGCAGCAGCGGCCCCTGTCCCGCCCGCCGGGCGAACTCCGCGACCGCCGTGTACGCCGCCAGATTCCCCCGCACCGGCTCCCGGGGCGTCTCGCACGTCCGCGGCTCGTCCTCGGCGCTCACCGCGCACGTCATCCGCACGGTCCGGGCGCCGGGCTCCATCAGGGTCAGTACGGCGTCCAGCGCCTCGCCGGTCGCGTTGCGGTAGTAGGTCCGCGCCCAGGTCCGCGCACCCTGCGTCACGACACAGGTCTGCGCCTCGATGCCGTCGGGGGAGGAGACTTCGGGACCGCAGCGCACGGCGGTCGCCAGGCCCTGGCCGAGCGTGGGCAGGGTGGGAACGGCGGAGGGCGCGCTCTTCGACGCCCCGAGCGCCTTGTCGTCGGCGCCCGGGGAGGAGCCGCCCGGGGAGGGACCGCCCGGCAAGGGGCGTACCTCGTCCTGTGAAGGCCGATCGGAATGTACGGATCCCGCGGACGCCACCGCCAGCGGCAGTGCGACCGCACATACCGCCACGACGCCCGCGAGGGCGAGCAGTCTGGTCTTTCGGGGGTCCCGGGAGCGCCCCCGGGCATGACGCGGCATGAACCCGGAACTTAATGCCCCGGGGCCGACGCCGGGCCCGGCGCGCCCGACGCTCCTAGAACTCGGGCGCGCTCACACCCGTACGAGTGAGGGCTTCGACCACGGCGTCCACCACGGCCTCGACATCGGGCACCCACGGAGAGGCGGAGCCGGGCAGCGGCGCCCGCTCCCAGCGGATCTCGCCCTGGCCCGTCTCGGACGGCGGCAGGGCCAGATAGCCGCCCTCGCTGTGGAAGCGGAGGGAGCCGGGCACGAAGTCCTTGGCGTAGAGCAGTTCGCCGAGCTGCTCCATGGAGTACGGCTTCACGAGGATCGCCCAGCGGGCGGGGGAGGCGACGACCGGGCCGAGCCGCATGCCCATCCGGTCGAGCGCCTCGAGGGCGCGGGCGGCCGGCAGGGCGGGCAGCGACACCGCGCAGGGTGCCTTGCCGCCGGTGGCCATCACGATCGGCGCCGTCGGCCGGTTGCCCCACCACCAGCGGACCATGCGTCCGTCCGTGGTGGCCGCGAGGAGGCCGGGGTCGAAGGGGTGCGCGCCGGGCACCGTGCACTCGGGGTCGGGGCAGCCGCAACGGCCCGTCCCCTGCGGGTCCGCCGCCACGCCCGGGAGTACGGGCCACTGCCATTCCGTCGCGTAGGTCAGGGCCGCGCCGATCAGCTCAGGCGTCCCGTCACCGCGCTTGGACAGGAGCCTGCGTCGCCTTCCGAGGATCTCGCGCATGAGCGCTCGTTCCTTTCCGTTGCACGCCTGGCAACACCGTGGTCCACATCACAACATGTGTCGATCACTTCACTGTGCGTACCTGTTGGCGCATCACACCCCTGCCGTGAGCAGGGGGAACCCCTATGGGTCGAGCTTTGGCTGCCTCCGCGGCCGTCCCGCCCATACTGCGTGTATCAAAAGCACGGGCGTGGCGTAGGGGTGGCGAAGTATGGCGTTTGCCGTCGCGCGTATTTCTCTCCGCCTCCGCCACGGGAGGATGGGGCACGGTCGTCGGTGGATAGGACGCCCGGGTCCGTCGCCAGGTTCCGGGTGATTCCCAACCACCCCTGGCCTTCACCGAGTACGTACCCATCACGACCGTCGTGACGCTCCGTCGAGCAAGCCCAGTCGACCGCAATAAGCCGTCCAGTGCGGCAGTTTTAAGCCAACTTTGCATTTCAGCAAGAGGAAGGGGAGTTGTTCCCTCGGGGCTCACGGACACCAGGAATCCCGGCAGGACAATGCTGGACATCTCCTCACGAGTGCGTGTACATGTGGAGACACTGCTGGCGGCGCAGAATGACATGGGGGTTTGCGATGCTTTTGAGCAGTACGCGCCGGTCGGAAGGCCGGAGACCATGAACGCCCCGCACCCTCCGAAAGTGGCCGGAATCGATTCAACGGTTCCGGCACCCGCACACACTGTCGCGCCCAGCGCGTCGGGCACCTCCCCGGCTGTCCCCGCAAACGCCCCGGCCCCGCCCGGCGCGGTACTGCAGGACCGTCTCGCCGGCTGGGTCTCCGACCTCACCACTCTCCACGAACTGACCGAGCGCCTGGCCCGTACGGCCGCGCTCGACGAGGCGCTCCAGGAAGTGCTGCGGGCCGGCGCCGCCCTCGTGGGCGCCCGGCGCGGACTCGTCGTACTGGAACCCGGCGACGGCCTCGGCCCGGACACCACCATCGGCCTGGGCCTGGCCCGCGCCGACCTCGGCCACATCGAGACCGTGCCGCGCAGCGCCCTGTCCTACGGCCGGATCCTCGACGGGCTGCCGGGCGGCGAGGACGGCATCGTCGAGCCCGACCTGTTCGCCGCGGAGGGGCTCGACCCCCGCCACCGCGAGGTCGCGGCCCGTCTCGGCTGGGCCGCCAGCTACGCCCTGCCCCTGTGCACCGGGACCGCGGGCCGCCTCGGGGCCGCCGTCTGGCTCTACGACGAACCCGCCGAGCCGGACGAGCGCCGGCGCCACCTCGTGGGCCTCTACGCCAAGTACGCCGCCGAACACCTCGCCCGGCTCCTCGAGCTGGAGCGCACGCGCACGGCCATGGCGACGATGTCGGACGAGCTGCTCCCCTCACGCCTGCCGCGGGTGTCCGGCGTCCAGCTCGCCGCCCGGCACCGCACCGGCCCGCGCGGCGGCGGCGACTGGTACGACGCGCTGCCGCTGCCCGACGCCGCCCTCGGCCTCGCCGTCGGCTCCGTCACCGGGTCGGGTCCCAGCGCGGTCGCCGCGATGGGACGGCTGCGGGCTTCCCTGCGCGCGTACGCCGTGATGGAGGGGGAGGATCCGGTCGCGGTCCTGTCCGACCTGGAGCTGCTGCTGCGGCTGACCGAGCCGGCCCGCTCGGCCACCGCGCTGTTCGGCTACTGCGAACCGGCCGCCCGCAAGATCACGCTGGCCGGTGCCGGGCACAGTCCGCCACTGCTGATCGGACAGCGCCGCACGGAATTCGTGGAGACCTCGGTCTCCGCCCCGCTGGGCATGCTCGCCTGCTGGGAGGCGCCGAGCGTGGAGATCCTCGCCGAGCGAGGAGAGACGGTTCTGCTGTACACCGACGGGCTGCTGCACCGCACCGGCGAGGCCACCGACCGTGCCTTCGCCCGGCTGCACGCGGCGGCGGCCGGAGTGCCGAGGGCGCTGCGCTGCGACCCGGGCGCGATCGCCGACCACGTCCTGCGGAGCGTGCTGCCGGACGGGCTGGACGCGGCTGACGGTGCGGAGGATGTCGTGCTGCTGGCGGTGCGCTTCGAGTAACGCTCCTCGTCATCGCCCTGAGGCCTCTTCCGCGCCGCCGTACAGTGGAGGACGGTCCAGTGCCGTATCGAGGAGGATGACCGTGGCGGAGGAGCTCAACCCGGCAGTGCCTGATTCTGCTGCTGACGCAGCGGGCCCGGACGAGAGCGAAGAGCCGATCAAGCAGCGGAAGAACGGACTGTACCCCGGCGTGTCCGACGAGCTTGCCGAGAACATGAAGAGCGGCTGGGCCGACACCGAGCTGCGTGACCTCCAGCCCGTCGCCCAGGCCGCCGAGACCGCCGCCCGCCGGGCCGCGCTGTCCGCGCGCTTCCCGGGCGAGCGTCTGGTGATCCCCGCGGGCAACCTGAAGACCCGCTCGAACGACACCGAGTACGCCTTCCGCGCCTCCGTCGAGTACGCCTACCTCACCGGCAACCAGACGGAGGACGGCGTCCTCGTCCTGGAGCCCAAGGACGAGGGGCACGAGGCGACGATCTACCTCCTGCCGCGTTCCGACCGGGAGAACGGCGAGTTCTGGCTGGACGGCCAGGGCGAGCTGTGGGTCGGCCGCAGGCACTCCCTCACCGAGGCGGAGCAGCTGTACGGCATCCCCGCCTCCGATGTGCGCGAGCTGGCCGGGGCGCTGGGCGAGGCCACCGGTCCGGTGCGGGTCGTACGCGGGTACGACGCCGGGATCGAGGCCGCGCTGACCGACAAGGTCACCGCGGAGCGCGACGAGGAGCTGCGGGTCTTCCTCTCCGAGGCGCGGCTGGTCAAGGACGACTTCGAGGTCGGCGAGCTGCAGAAGGCGGTCGACTCGACCGTGCGCGGCTTCGAGGACGTGGTGAAGGTCCTCGACAAGGCCGAGGCGACCTCCGAGCGGTACATCGAGGGCACGTTCTTCCTCCGCGCGCGCGTGGAGGGCAACGACGTCGGCTACGGCACGATCGCCGCGGCCGGGCCGCACGCCTGCACGCTGCACTGGGTGCGCAACGACGGGCCCGTGCGCTCGGGCGATCTGCTGCTGCTCGACGCGGGTGTGGAGACGCACACGTACTACACCGCCGACGTCACGCGCACGCTGCCGGTCAACGGGCGGTTCAGCGAGCTCCAGAAGAAGATCTACGACGCGGTGTACGAGGCGCAGGAGGCCGGCATCGCGGCCGTGCAGCCGGGCGCGAAGTACCGGGACTTCCACGATGCCGCGCAGCGGGTGCTGGCGGAGAAGCTGGTCGAGTGGGGGCTCGTCGAGGGGCCGGTGGAGCGAGTCCTGGAGCTGGGGCTGCAGCGGCGGTGGACGCTGCACGGCACGGGGCACATGCTCGGGATGGACGTGCACGACTGCGCTGCCGCGCGGACCGAGACGTATGTCGACGGTGTGCTGGAGCCGGGGATGTGCCTGACCGTCGAGCCCGGGTTGTACTTCCAGGCCGACGATCTGACCGTGCCGGAGGAGTACCGGGGGATCGGGGTGCGGATCGAGGACGACATCCTCGTGACCGAGAGCGGTAACCGGAACCTGAGCGCGGCGCTGCCCCGGCGGTCGGACGAGGTGGAGGCTTGGATGGCCTCCTTGAAGACCGACTAGAGCAGACGGTCCAGGAACAGCGCGCCTGCAAGTAGAGGGGCGCTGCCCCTGGGAGTCCAGGCGCGTGCCTGAAGGTCTGTATCCAGGGCTGTCAGGGCCTCAGTGCCCTGCCTCGTCGCCGTGCCGCCCGCCTCCAGCACACCCCGCGCTCCCGCCTGGACATGGCGCAGGCCGATCGGTCCCGCCGTGTGGAGCAGTTCGGTGTCCTGGAGCGTGGACATCACCGTGAGCAGGGCGTTCAGGCGGGCCTCGGGCTCGTCGGCGCCCTGGGCGCGGGATGTGGCGAGGGTGGTCAGGGCGCGGCGGACGTGGGGGAAGCCGGCCCTGGCCTCTCCCCTCGCGCCGGCCGCGCCGTAGCGGGCCGACACCGTGGAGCCGCGTGAGGGGCGGCGCGGGGCGCGGCGGTCCGGGTGGGCGGCGATCTGCTTGGCCAGGGCCGTCGTGTCGGCCGGTCGCACCCCCGGCTTCAGGGCCGCCGCCGCGACCAGCAGGCCGAGTGTCCACAGGGCGCCCCGGTGGCCGCCGCCCGTCAGCCCCACGGTGTGTTCGGTGGAGCGGCCGATCGCGCCCAGTTCCGCGCGGAGCCGGGCACTGGGCTCGCCCGTGCGGCGGGCCGCCGCGGCCATCGCCGTGAGGCCGGGCAGCAGCGCCCTGGCCGACCAGCGCAGGGCGCTGTGGTCCCGGCGGGTGGCCCGGGCGGTCAGATCGCGCGGGTCGGGCAGGCCCGGCTTGGGGGCCAGGGCCAGTTGGCCGACCAGCGCGTCCACGGCGGCCTGCGCGAGCGCCTCGTCCTCACGGCTGTTCATCGCCGTACCTCAGGAAGAGGCGGAGGACGAAGGGCTGGGGGCGCCCGTCGGCGGCTCGCCCGTGGGGGCGCCGCTCGGGGGTGTGCCGCCGCCTCCGCCGCCGCTGCCCGCACCCGTGCTCTCCGCGTCGGGATCGATGCCCAGGGTGAGGAAGCCCTTGTAGCCCTTGGACGGGTCCTTCTTGTGCACCGCTTTGAGCGTGAGCAGACCGCTGGAAGCGCCGCCGCCGTCGTAGACCATGTCGTCGGCGAGCTTGGTGTAGCTGCCGGTGTGCTTGCTGTACGGCTCCAGGGCGAAGATCGACTCGGCGATCTCGTCGTCGAAGAACAACTGGCCGGTGTAGTTGACCTTGCCGCCCTCGTAGGTGCCGTCCTCCTTCGCGCCGCCGGTGTGGACCTTCAGGTGGATATGGCAGGTGCGCGGGGTGTACCAGCCCGGCACGATCGTCTCGAACTTGACGACCCCGTTGGCGTTGGCGACCTGGTAGCCGCGCAGATAGGTCTTGTCGTTCGCGGTGGAGCCGTCCTCGCTCTCGGCGGGGGCCGAGCCGCCGGGGTTGGCCGTGGTGTAACCGGAGTAGTAGCCCCAGGCGTCGCAGTGCCAGATCTCCACGGCCGCGCCGGGGACCGGGGTGCAGCCGTCGGTGGCGTCCACGACGGTCAGGCGCAGGGTCAGCGGGACGCCGCTCTTGCCCTCGGTGATGTTCTTGCGGACCAGCGCGCCGTCGAGGTAGTACGGCCCCTCCGTGACACTCGACATCAGCTCCATGCAGGTGCCGGAGCTCATGGAGGAGCCGGCCGTCGCCTCGGTCGTGGACGACGTCGTGTCCGCGAAGGCCGACTGGTAGCCGGCCGCGGCCAGGCCGCCCGCGGCGACCGTGCCGCCCGCGACCGCGAGGGCGCGGCGCCGGGTGATGGTGGTGTTCTTGTGGTTTCCCGTCATGGACGTGGAACCTAAGGACGCCGGCCGTCAGGTTCATGAGGCTGGGCTGAGAGCCCGCTGTGAATCGACCGGAGGCATCCGGCCAACGAGGCCGCAGGTCAAAAAGGACCAGGTCAGAGGTAGTTGGCTTATGAGATCATGGCCGACCTTGCCGGGCCGACTCGGGGAACAGGCGATTCGATCATGAAGAACGTCCAGACGGCGCTGACCATGCAGGACGCCGTCCTCACCCTGCAGAAGTACTGGAGCGACAACGGCTGCATGATCACGCAGCCGTTGAACACCGAGGTCGGAGCCGGTACGGCCAACCCGGCCACGGCGCTGCGCGTGCTCGGTCCCGAGCCCTGGAGCGTGGCCTATGTGGAGCCGAGCGTGCGGCCGGACGACTCGCGCTACGGCGAGAACCCCAACCGGCTCCAGACGCACACCCAGTTCCAGGTCATCCTCAAGCCCGACCCCGGCAACCCTCAGGAGCTGTATCTGGGCAGCCTGCGGGCGCTCGGCGTCGACCTCGGCGCGCACGACGTGCGGTTCGTCGAGGACAACTGGGCCTCACCCGCGCTCGGCGCCTGGGGGCTGGGCTGGGAGGTCTGGCTGGACGGCATGGAGATCACCCAGTTCACCTACTTCCAGCAGGTCGGCGGTGTCGCCCTGGACCCGGTGTCGGTGGAGATCACGTACGGCCTCGAACGCATCCTGATGAACCTTCAGGGCGTGTCCCACTTCAAGGACATCGTCTACGCGCCGGGCATCACGTACGGCGAGGTGTTCGGCCAGAACGAGTACGAGATGAGCCGCTACTACCTCGACGACGCCGACCTCGACACCAACCACCGGCTCTTCGAGGCGTACGCGGCCGAGGCCCGGCGCCTGCTCGACCTGGAGCTGCCGGTGCCGGCGTACCTGTACGTGCTCAAGTGCAGCCACACCTTCAACGTGCTCGACGCGCGCGGCGCCATCAGCACCACCGAGCGGGCCAAGGCGTTCTCCCTGATGCGCTCGCTGACGCACGAGTCGGCGAAGCTGTGGGAGCGGCGGCGGGCCTCGCTGGAGTATCCGCTCGGCGTGGCGGCCGCACCGGCCCCGGCCGAACGACCGGCACTGCCCAAGGTGCCCGGCGTCGAGACACTGCTGTTCGAGATCGGCGTGGAGGAACTGCCGTACGCCGACGTGCCCGCAACCACCGAGGCGGTGCGCGAGTCGGTCACCGCCAAGCTGGCCGCGACCCGGCTGGGGCACGGCGCGATCACCGTGATGGCCACACCGCGCCGGATCGTCATCACGGTCGACGGTGTGCAGCCGCGCGAGCGGGACACCATGCGGACCGTACGCGGCCCCAAGGCCGCCGCCGCCTACAAGGACGGCGCCCCCACCCCCGCGCTGCTGGGCTTCGCCCGCAGCCAGGGCGCCGAACCGGCGGACGTGCGGGCCGTCGACGTCAACGGCGTCGAGTATGTTGCGGTCACCCGTCACGAGGAGGGGCGCACGGCCGTCGAGGTGCTCAGCGAGCTGCTGGCCGAGGTCGTGTCCGGGCTGCGGGCCGGGCGCAACATGCGCTGGAGCGACCCGGGGCTGTCGTTCTCGCGTCCTGTGCGCTGGCTGCTCGCCCTGCTGGGGCGCACTCCCCTGCCCGTGGTGGTCTCCTCCCTCTCCGCGGGCGACACGACCCGGGTACAGCGTCAGGCCCCGTATCCGGAAGTACGCGTGACCGCCGCCGAGGGCTACCCGCACTTCCTGCACATGCACGGCATCCTGCTCGACCGCGATTCCCGGCGCGGCGCGGTGGTCCGCGGTGCCGTGGAAGCGGCGGCCGAGGTCGGCGGGCGGATCGACGTGGAGGGCCAGGCCGGTCTGATCGACGAGATCACCGACATCCTGGAGTTCCCGTACGCCGTGCGGGGGTCGTTCGACGAGCGCTATCTCGAACTGCCCGCGAGCGTCCTGACCACCGTGATGCGCAAGCACCAGCGCTATCTGCCGGTGCTGGACGGCGACCGCCTCATGCCGCACTTCGTCACCTTCGCCAACGCCCTGTGCGACGACGACGTGGTGCGGGCGGGCAACGAGGCGGTGCTGCGGGCCCGTTATGAGGACGCCGCGTTCTTCTGGCGGGCGGACCTGAAGGTGCCGCCGGCGGAGTTCCGGAGCCGGCTGGACAAGCTGACCTTCGAGGACCGGCTCGGTACCGTCGCCGACCGCGCCGAGCGTCTCGCCGTCCTTTCCCTCGATCTCGCCGCGCGGGCCGGGCTGGCTCAGGAGGCGGTGGACGTCGTCCGGCGCGCCGGTGCGCTGGCGAAGTTCGATCTGGCGTCCCAGATGGTGATCGAGTTCTCGGGACTGGCCGGGGTGATGGCCGAGGAGTACGCCCGCCGGGCCGGTGAGTCCGCGGAGGTCGCCCGGGCCCTCGCCGAGATGGAGTTGCCGCGCTCCGCCGGCGGTGCCCTTCCCGCCGGGGACGCGGGTGCCGTGCTGTCGCTCGCCGACCGGTTCGACCTGGTGACGGGCATGTTCATCATCGGGGCCGCACCGACCGGGAGTTCCGATCCGTACGGGGTGCGCCGGGCCGCGATCGGGCTGCTCAACGTGCTGCGGAGCCTGCCCGCCGTGGCCGGGATCCGGGTGCGCGACGGCCTGCGCGCGGCGGCCGTACGGTACGCCGCGCAGGGCGTCGAGGTGCCCGCCGAGCGGGTCGCCGAGGCCGCCGAACTGATCACCCGGCGCTATGAGCAGCAGCTCACCGACGCCGGGCACGAACACCGGCTCGTCCAGGCCGTCCTGGTGTGGGCCGACCGGCCCGCCCACGGCGACCGGACGCTGGCCACGCTGGAGCGGCACATCGACACGGAGGCGTTCGAGGCACTCGCCGCCGCGTTCCAGCGGGTCGTACGCATCCTCCCCGAGGGCGGCGTCGAGGCGGCGGACCTGTCCCTGCTGACCGCGCCCGCCGAACTGCGCCTCGCCGAGAGCGCCGAGGCCGTACGCCAAGCGCTGCACGGCCGCGAGGACGACCTCGGGGCACTGATCGAGGTCTCCGGGTCGCTGGTCGAGGCGATCAGCGCCTTCTTCGACGAGGTTCTGGTGATGGACCCCGACCCGGCGGTCCGTGCGGCGCGGCTGGCGCTGCTCACGCAGGTGGCGGGGCTGGCGCGGACGACGCTGGACTGGGGTGCGCTGTAGGGGCGGCCGACACGGCAGCAGACGTTTCACGTGAAACACGGCGGTGGTGTTTCACACGGCGGTGGTGTTTCACGTGAAACACCACCGCGGGGTCAGACCGCCATCAGCGGAGCGGCGCCCTCGCGCCACTTGAGGACCTTGTCGAAGCTCACCACGGCCCCGCCCCGGCCCGGCTTGTTGCCGATGTGAACGTGGTCGGCGAGCTCCTGGATGAGGCACAGTCCTCTGCCGTCCTCCGCGTCGGAATGCGCGTGCCGGATCGGCGGGCGGGACCGGGAGACGGAGGACACGGGGAAACCCGGGCCCGCGTCGGCGACCTCGATCCGGCACTTCTCGCCGTCGAGGTAGGCCGTGACCCGGTACGCCTCGGAACCAGGGCCGCGTGCCATGTCCCCGCCGTGCTCCACGGCGTTCGCGCAGGCCTCACTGAGGGCCACGGAGAGGTCGTAGGAGATGTCCGGGTCGACGCCCGCTGATTCCATCGTGCCGATCAGCAGGCGCCTGGCGAGGGGCACGCTGGCAGCTTCGCGCCGCAGATGGAGTGACCACCAGATGCTCATGCTCCAGCCTCCTGGCTGCGGCTCGACATACCGTTACGTATTGCCCCGAGCCCCCGCATGTAAGCGTGAAGTTGACGTGATGCCGCCCATACGGCGGATGCGCGCTGGTCCTGATCGGTGTATGCGGGAGCGAACATCGGTGCAAGTGGGGGCGGGCGGGGCCAGAGGGTGACGTTCCGGTCGTACGGCATCTTGCGGACCTGCCGCACGAGGCCCGCGGGGCCAGTGCGATGATGAGCCCGCCATGACTGCCCCCCACGCGCGCGTGACGCGCTCCGGACACCCGGTCCGGGTCCTGCGGGCCGCGGTGTTCGCCGCGGTCTGCGTCGTGCTGGCCGGGGCAGGTCACGCGCTGGCGTCGTGCGAGGGCATTCCGCTGTGGACGCTGGGCGCCGGGTTCCTCGGGGTGGTCGCGGTGGCGGCCCCGCTCGCGGGACGCGTGCGCTCGCTGCCGGGCATCGCGGCTTTGCTCGCCCTCGGCCAGACGGTGCTGCACACCCTGTTCGGACTGGGCCAGCACGGTACGGCCGCGGCCACCACGTCCTCGGTGCCGGCGGGCGCGAGCGACGCCGCGCTGGTCCAGCAGGCCGCGCGGCTCCTGTGCGGCACCACGGCGGCGGCGATCAGCCCGGCGCAGGCCCACAAGATCCTCACCGACGCCCGGCTCCAGCCGGCGGGCGGCGCCCACACGCATGTGGCCACCGACGCCGCACCGGCCTCGCTGTGGCCGTCCCTGCCGATGCTGCTCGGCCATGTCCTCGCGGCGATCGCCGCCGGCTGGCTGCTGCGCCACGGCGACCTGGCGCTGCTGCGGCTCACCGAACTGTCGGCGCAGGGCGTCACCGAAGGGGCGCTGATGCGCTCCCTGCGGGCGGCGTTCGCGCTGGTGCGCGCCCTGCGGGCCGGCCTTCCGGGAGCGCCGGAGGCACGTCCGTGCCCCGCGCCCGCCGTGCGGCCCGTGCCGGAGACGCCGTGCACCACCGCACTGCAGCACACGGTGATCCGGCGCGGCCCGCCCTCCGTCACGTCTCCCGCATCCGCACTCGCCCTCGCCGCCTGACGCGACGCGACCGCCACTCCGCTTCTTCGGATTCGAGGAGGGGCCGCCGTCGTGCGGCACGCGCGTGTGCGTGTATCCCTCTTCCTCATCCCGACCCGACTCACAGCGGAGTGCCCCTTCCATGAAGGCTTCCCGTATCGCCGCGGCCGGTGCCGCCGCCGGCGTCGCCGTTCTCGCCCTGTCCGCCCCCGCCTTCGCGCACGTCACCGTGCAGCCGGAAGGGGAGGCCGCCAAGGGCGGCTACGCGGTCGTGGACTTCAAGGTCCCCAACGAGCGCGACGACGCCTCGACCACCAAGCTCGAGGTCAACTTCCCCACCGACCACCCGCTGGCCTCCGTCATGCCGGAGCCGGTGCCCGGCTGGGACATCAAGGTCACCAAGTCCAAGCTGGACAAGCCGCTGGAGATGCACGGCGAGAAGATCTCCGAGGCCGTCACCAAGGTGACCTGGACCGCCGACGGCGACGGCATCAAGGCCGGCTTCTTCCAGAAGTTCCCGGTCTCCATCGGCACCCTGCCCGAGGACGCCGACGAACTCGTCTTCAAGGCCCTGCAGACGTACTCCAACAAGGAGGTCGTCCGCTGGATCGAGGTGCCGCAGGAGGGCAAGGAGGAGCCCGACAACCCGGCCCCGGTGCTGGAGCTGTCCGCCGCCTCCGAGGACGGGCACCACGGCTCGTCGGGCGACGAGGCCTCCGACTCCGAGCACGCCGAGAAGGCCTCCGCCAAGACCGCCGCCGCCGACACCGGCTCCTCCGACGGCACCGACACCACCGCCCGCGTCCTGGGCCTCGTCGGCATCGTGGTCGGCGCGGCGGGCGTCGCCTACGGCGTGCTCGCCGGGCGTCGGCGCTCCAACGCCTGACGCTGCTTCCGTTGTACGGCGCGCACCGGGTCCTCGCCCCTCGGGCGGGGGCACTCCGGTGCGCGCCGGGTCACCGACATCTGGGATTCCTTTCTATGCGCACCAAGACCTTCGCCGCGGCCGCTCTGCTCGCCGCCGCTTCTCTGACCCTGACCGCCTGCGGCAGCGGCGGCGACAGCGACCAGCCCGTCGCCGTGGTGTCGGAGGAGGCCGGCACCGAGAAGGCCGCCACCGTCCTCGACAAGCCGTTCGAGAAGCCGGACCTGGTCCTCACCGACACGCAGGGCAAGAAGTACGACCTCCGCAAGGAGACCGAGGGCAAGCCCACCCTGATCTACTTCGGCTACACCCACTGCCCCGACGTGTGCCCGTCGACCATGAGCAACATCGCCGTGGCCAAGAAGCAGCTGCCCAAGTCCGAACAGGACGACCTGCGCGTCGTGTTCGTCACCACCGACCCCGACCGCGACAACCCGGCCGAGCTCGGCAAGTGGCTCAAGGGCATCGACCCCCAGTTCATCGGCCTCACCGGCGACTTCGCGACCATCCAGGCCGGCGCCCGCACCCTCGGCATCTCCCTGGACGCGCCGCGGAAGGACAAGAACGGCAAGATCATCTCCGAGCACGGCACCCAGGTCATCGCGTTCTCGCCGAAGACCGACGGCGGCTATGTGCTCTACGGCGAGAGCGCCTCCGTCGACGACTACACCAAGGACCTCCCCAAGATCGTCAAGGGAGCGAACCCGTGAGGCGTCGACTCGGCCCACCGGCCCTCGTCCTGGCCGGGGCGCTGGCCCTGGCGGGCTGCGGCGGCTCGGACTCCGGCGGTGACTCCGCGGACGGCAAGGCGGAACTCTCCGTCGGCTCCGCGTACATGCCGCAGCCGGTCTCCGACGAGATGGCGGCCGGCTTCTTCACCGTCACCAACAAGGGCGGCGCCGCCGACGAACTGACCTCGGTCACGAGCGATGTCGCCGGGCAGGTCACCGTGCACGAGACCGTCGGCGGAGCCATGCAGGAGGTCAAGGACCTGAAGGTCCCGGCCCACGGTGAACTGGTGCTCAAGAGCGGCGGGGACCACCTGATGTTCGAGCAGCTGAAGCGCAAGCCGAAGGAAGGCCAGACGGTCACCCTCGAGCTGCGCTTCGCCGACTCCGGCCCCGTCAAGGTCGAGATGCCGGTGAAGTCGGCGACCTACAGCCCGAAGACCGGACACTGAGGGAGGGATCCCCGTGACTCAGACCATCGCCCCCCGCGTCCGGACCCTGGTGCTGCTGCTCCTGGCCGCGGCCTGCGCACTCCTCGCGGGAGCCGGGCCGGCCTCCGCGCACGCCGCGGTGACCGGCAGCGACCCCGGGCAGGGGGCGGTGGTCCAGGAGGCCCCGGCCCGGATCTCGCTCACCTTCTCCGAGCAGGTCGCGCTGTCCGACGACTCGCTGCGTGTGCTCGACCCCGACGGCAAGCGCGTCGACACGGCCGAGCCGTCCAACGTCAGCGGCACGACGTATGCCGTGGGACTGAAGCCCGGCCTGCCCGACGGCACGTACACGGTGGCCTACCAGGTCGTCTCCGCCGACAGCCATCCCGTCGCCGGCGCCTACACCTTCTCCATCGGCGCCCCCTCCAAGACCTCCGCGACGGTCTCCCAGCAGGCAACCGACGACGGGGTCGTCGGCTGGCTCTACGGCACCGGTCGGTATGTGTCCTACGCCGGGTTCATCGTGATGGCCGGCGGCGCCGCGTTCGTCCTCGCCTGCTGGCGACGCGGCTCCGGGGTGCGGCCGGTGCAGCGGTTCGTCGTCTCCGGGTGGCTCGCGCTCACCGCCGCGACCCTCGCCCTGCTCCTGCTGCGCGGCTCCTACACCGGCTCCGGGAGGGTCGCCGACGTCTTCGACCTGTCCCTGCTCGGGCAGGTGCTGGAGACCAAGACCGGCGCGGCCCTGGTGTCCCGACTGCTGCTGCTCGCCGCGGCGGCCCTGTTCATCTCCGTGCTGTTCGGGGCGTACGACAAGCGTGAGGACCCCCAGGAGAAGCGCGACCTGACCTTCGGTCTCGCCATCGGCGGCGTCGTCGTGGCGGCCGGACTCGCCGCGAGCTGGGCGATGTCGGAGCACGCCTCGGTCGGGCTCCAGGCGGCCGTCTCCATGCCGGTCGACGTCGTCCATCTGCTGGCGGTCGCCGCGTGGCTCGGCGGACTCGGCGCGCTCCTGGTCGCCCTGTACCGGGCCCCCGCCGACACGCCTGTGGACGCGTCGGCCGTACGCAACTTCTCCCGTGTCGCCTTCGGCAGCGTGCTCGCGCTGATCGCGACCGGGACGTATCAGTCCTGGCGCCAGCTCGGCTCCTGGTCGGCCTTCACCGACACCCGGTACGGGCAGCTGCTCCTGGCCAAGATCGCCCTCGTGGTCGTCCTGGTCGGGGTCGCGTGGATCTCGCGGCGCTGGACCGGGCGGCTGGTGGAGGCGGTTCCGGCATCGGCGGAGCGGGAGTTGGCGCGCGTGGGTGCGGGGGCTGATGCCTCCGGCGCCACAGACGCCGACGCCGACGCCTCCGGCGATGACCGGACCGGCACGGGCACCGGCCGTGACGCCGACGAGCAGCCTGCCCCCGAGCCCGACAGCCCTGGGCCTGACGACACGGAGTCCGACGAAGCCGACCCCGCCGACACCGAGCGCGCCGCGCAGCTCGCCCGGCAGCGGGCCGCTCGGGACACCGCCCGGCAGAAGCAGCTGCGGGACGCCGACCCGAACCGCTTCGGCCTGCGCCGCTCCGTGCTGGCCGAGGCCGGCATCGCGGTCGTCCTGCTCGCCGTCACCACCGTGCTGACGCAGACCGAGCCGGGCCGTACGGAGCAGGAGGCCAAGGCGGCCGCATCGTCCTCCGCAGCCGCCTCCGCCGACGCCGGAGCGTCCGGGGCGCTGACCCTGAACATGCCGTTCGACACCGGCGGCGAGGACGGCAAGGGCATCGTCACGGTCGACCTCGACCCCGCGCGCGTGGGCGACAACGAGATGCACGTCTACGTGGAACGGCCCAACGGCCGGGCCTTCGACATCCCCGAGGTGAAGGTCGACTTCACCCTGAAAGCCAAGGACATCGGGCCCCTGCCCGTCACCCCCGACCACATCGCTACCGGACACTGGTCGGCGAACGGAGTGCAGATCCCCATGGCCGGCGACTGGCAGGTCGACGTGACCGTGCGGACCTCCGACATCGACGAGGTGACCGTCTCCAAGAACGCTCAGATCGGCTGAACGACCATGGTTGACCATTCCGTTCCGGAGGCCCGCACTCCCGCCACCACCCCGGGGGAGACCGAAGCGGCCTCCTCCGGCGGCATCTCACGGCGCCGGATGCTCGGCACCGCCGGCGCGACCGGGCTCGTGCTCGGTACGGCGGGCGCGGCCGGAGGATACGCCGCCGCCCCCTCCGAGGCCGCCGCACCGCTCACCTCGCTCGGCACCGACCGGGCGATGTTTCACGGGAAACACCAGCCCGGTATCACCGACGCCCTCCAGGCCCGCGGCCACGTCGTCGCCTTCGACCTGGCGGCGGGCGCCGGCCGCAAGGAGGCCGCCGCCCTGCTGCGCCGCTGGTCGGAGACGGCCCGGCGGCTGATGGCGGGCGAGCCGAGCGGGCACGACGACACCGACGTGGCCCGGGACGCCGGACCCTCGTCGCTGACGATCACCTTCGGCTTCGGCCACAGCTTCTTCGCCAGGACGGGCCTGGAGAAGCAGCGCCCGGCCTCCCTCGACCCGCTGCCCGAGTTCTCCTCGGACCACCTCGACAAGAACCGCAGCAACGGCGACCTGTGGGTGCAGATCGGCGCCAACGACTCCCTGGTCGCCTTCCACGCCCTGCGCGCGATCCAGAAGGACACCGGCTCGGCGGCTCGGATCCGCTGGCAGATGAACGGCTTCAACCGCTCGCCGGGCGCCACCGCCCACCCCATGACGGCCCGCAACCTGATGGGCCAGATCGACGGCACCCGCAACCCGAAGCCGGCCGAGTCCGACTTCGACCAGCGGATCTTCGTGCCGGAGAAGGGCGAACCGGCCTGGATGGCGAACGGCTCCTACGCCGTCGTGCGCCGGATCCGCATGCTCCTCGACGACTGGGAGAAGCTCTCCGGCAAGGCGCAGGAGGACGTGATCGGGCGCCGCAAGTCCGACGGGGCGGCACTGTCCGGGGGCACCGAGAAGACCGCGATGGACCTGGAGAAGACGGACGCCAGGGGCAATCTGGTCGTCCCGATCAACGCCCACGCCCGGATCACCCGGCCCGACCAGAACGGCGGCGCGGCGATGCTCCGCCGTCCGTTCTCCTTCCACGACGGCATCGACACCGACGGCGTGCCCGACGCGGGTCTGCTCTTCATCTGCTGGCAGGCCGATCCGCTGCGCGGCTTCGTGCCGGTGCAGCGCAAGCTCGACCGCGGCGACGCCCTGTCGCAGTACATCCGGCACGAGTCGAGCGGGCTGTTCGCGGTGCCGGGTGGGGCCGCGGAGGGCGAGTACGTGGGGCAGAAGTTGCTGGAGGGGTGAGAGTCCGCCTCTGGGGGGTCTTGTGGGGGATGTCGGTTCCGCGCGCCCATTAGGGTGAGGTCATGCCAGCGAGCTATGCGTATCTCGGCCCTGAGGGCACCTTCACCGAAGTCGCCCTGCGCACGCTTCCCGAGGCCGCCACCCGGGAACTCACCCCGTACGTCTCCGTCCAGTCCGCGCTCGACGCCGTACGCACCGGCGAGGCCGAGGCCGCGTTCGTGCCGATCGAGAACTCCGTCGAGGGCGGCATCACCACCACCCTCGACGAGCTGGTCGCCGGCGCCCCGCTGATGATCTACCGCGAGGTGCTGCTGTCGATCACCTTCGCGCTGCTGGTCCGCCCGGGCACCAAGCTGTCGGACATCAAGACGGTCTCCGCACACCCGGCCGCCCAGCCGCAGGTGCGCAACTGGCTGAAGAAGCACCTCCCGGACGCGCACTGGGAGTCGGCCGCCTCGAACGCGGACGCCGCCCGGCTGGTCCAGGAGGGCCAGTACGACGCCGCCTTCGCGGGCGAGTTCGCGGCCGCCCGCTACGGCCTGGAGGCCCTGGAGACGGGGATCCACGACGCGGAGAACGCCCAGACACGGTTCGTGCTGGTCGGCCGGCCCGCCCGGCCCGCGGCGCCGACCGGCGCGGACAAGACGTCCGTCGTGCTGTGGCAGCGCGACGACCACCCCGGCGGTCTGCGCGACCTGCTGGGCGAATTCGCCACGCGCGGCATCAACCTGATGCTGCTCCAGTCCCGGCCCACCGGCGCGGGCATCGGCAATTACTGCTTCTGCATCGACGCCGAGGGCCATATCTCCGACCGCCGGATGGCCGATGCCCTGAAGGGTCTGAAGCGGATCTGCCTCCAGGTGCGTTATCTCGGCTCCTATCCGCGCGCGGACATGGGGCCCGGGGATGTCCAGCCGCCGCGGCTGGGGACGTCGGACGAGGAGTTCGTGGAGGCGGCGGACTGGGTGGCGCGATGCCAGGACGGCCGGTTCTAGGCAGGTTCCAGGCAGGTTCTAGGCTGTCGTACCTGCTGATTGTCGTTATCCACAGAAGTTATCCACAGGTGAGCTTCTCGACCTGGGGACAAGTCGACAACGAAGCGTGAGTCAGTCGACAAATCGCCCTACAGGCCCCTGATGCGTCCATCGACGGGCAGGTCACCCTTCGTCCACCGTTTTCCTTTGCGTAACTCTTCGGGGTGACCTGATTCCACTCGAAAGTGAGGATAGAGCGGGTTTACACCGGGAATTCTGAGGGGCGGGCAGACCTTCCGGAGTGATCAATTCCGAAGTCCACAGATCTTCCACACAGCCTGTGGATAACTCTTCGCCGGGTGTGGATCCCTGTGGACAACTGAACC
Source organism: Streptomyces sp. NPDC057099 (assembly GCF_042671245.1). Lineage (NCBI taxonomy): Bacteria > Bacillati > Actinomycetota > Actinomycetes > Kitasatosporales > Streptomycetaceae > Streptomyces > Streptomyces sp. NPDC057099. The sequence continues at coordinate 36,806 of NZ_JBHUTX010000027.1, read as the reverse complement.
CCAAGTCCCTTCCCCCGCAAGGGATTCGAGTCAACGCTGCGCCCCGCGGATGCCTCGTTCCGGGGAGAGGTGGGCTTTTTATTGACACTGCGCGCATTTCCCCCATAACGGTACGTAATGCGCAGCCGGAATAGTGAGTCGTGAACGGTCACCCCACACCGGTAGCCTTGGGCGCGTGATTGACCTTCGCCTGCTCCGTGAGGACCCCGACCGTGTGCGCGCCTCCCAGCGCGCCCGTGGAGAGGACGTCGCGCTCGTCGACGCCCTCCTCTCTGCCGACGAGCGGCGCAGGTCGTCCGGCGTCCGCTTCGACGAGCTGCGCGCCGAGCAGAAGGCGCTCGGCAAGCTCATCCCCAAGGCGGCCGGGGACGAGAAGGCCGAGTTGCTGAAGAAGGCGGGCCAGCTCTCCGCCGACGTCAAGGCGGCCGACGCGGACCGCGACGCGGCCGACACCGAGACCCAGGAGCTGCTCCAGAGGCTCGGCAACCTCGTCCACCCGGACGTGCCCGTGGGCGGCGAGGAGGACTTCGTCACGCTGGAGACGCACGGCACCATCCGTGACTTCGGCGCCGAGGGCTTCGAGCCCAAGGACCACCTGGAGCTCGGCCAGATCCTCGGCGCGATCGACGTCGAGCGCGGCGCCAAGGTCTCCGGCTCGCGTTTCTACTTCCTGACGGGCGTGGGCGCGCTCCTGGAGCTCGCCCTGGTGAACGCGGCGATGGCCCAGGCCACCGCGGCCGGCTTCACCCCGATGCTCACCCCGGCCCTGGTCCGCTCCCAGTCCATGGCGGGCACGGGCTTCCTCGGCCAGGCCGCCCAGGACGTCTACCACCTCGCCGACGACGACCTCTACCTGGTCGGCACGTCCGAGGTGGCGCTGGCGGCGTACCACATGGACGAGATCCTCGACGCCGACCGCCTCCCCCTGCGCTACGCGGGCTTCTCGCCCTGCTTCCGCCGCGAGGCCGGTTCACACGGCAAGGACACCCGGGGCATCTTCCGCGTGCACCAGTTCGACAAGGTCGAGATGTTCTCCTACGTCGCTCCGGAGGACTCGCAGGCCGAGCACCAGCGGCTGCTGGAGTGGGAGAAGCAGTGGCTGACCTCGCTCGAGCTGCCGTACCGCGTGATCGACGTGGCCAGCGCCGACCTCGGCTCCTCGGCCGCCCGCAAGTTCGACTGCGAGGCGTGGATCCCGACCCAGGGCAAGTACCGCGAGCTGACCTCGACCTCGGACTGCACCGAGTTCCAGTCCCGCCGGCTGTCGATCCGTGTCCGTGACGGCAAGCAGGTCAAGCCGCTGGCCACGCTCAACGGCACCCTGTGCGCCGTACCGCGCACGATCGTGGCGATCCTGGAGAACCACCAGCAGCCCGACGGCTCGGTGCGCGTGCCCGAGGTGCTGCGCCCGTACCTGGGCGGCCGGGAGGTCCTGGAGCCGGTGGCCAAGTGACCACAGGTTTCCCCTACAAGCTGGTCGCCACCGACCTCGACGGGACGCTGCTGCGTTCCGACGAGTCGGTGTCGCACCGCACCCGTGACGCGCTCGCGGCGGCCACCGCCGCGGGCGCCGCGCACATCGTCGTCACCGGCCGCGCGGTCCCGTGGACCCGGCACATCCTCGACGACCTGGGCTACCAGGGGCTGGCCGTCTGCGGCCAGGGCGCGCAGGTGTACGACGCCGGTGCCCACCGCCTGCTGACGTCGGTGACGCTGGACCGGCAGCTGGCCGGGGTGGCGCTGGCCAAGATCGAGGCGGAGGTCGGCCCGCTGTATCTGGCGGCGAGCCGCGACGGTCTCGACGGAGAGATCCTGGTGGGCCCCGGCTACGCGGTCCAGGGCACCCTCCCCGCGACCCCCTTCACGGACGCGTCGGACCTGTGGACCGCGCCCCTGAACAAGATGTACATCCAGCACCCGACGCTGTCGGACGACGAACTGTGCGAGGTGGCCACGCGCACCGCCGGCGGTTTCGTCACCGTCGTCATGGCGGGCGAGGGCATCGTCGAACTCCTCCCCCTGGGCCTGTCCAAGGCCACCGGCCTGTCCCTGGCGGCCCGTCGGCTCAAGGTGAAGGCGGCCGACACGATCGCCTTCGGCGACATGCCCAACGACATACCGATGTTCGCCTGGTCCTCCTACGGCGTCGCCATGGCGGACGCCCACGAGGAGTTGAAGGCCGTGGCGGACGAGGTGACGTCCTCGAACGAGGAGGACGGGATCGCTGTGGTGCTGGAGCGGTTGCTGGGCTGAGCCTTCGGGGCTTACGTGGGGCGGAGGATGCACGGATCGAACGTGCGCGGGCTCTGAAGCCCGACCGCGACTCGCTTCTGATCAAACACAGCGCAAGCCGGTGCCTTACCGCTCGGCCAATCCTCCGGGTGGGCGGCCCACGCGAGTGCGAATTCGCGTGCTCGAAGCGGCCGCCCCGGGCAGCTCCCCGTATGGGGCGAGCTCTACGGAGTGGGGTAGCGACTACTCCGGAACCCGCCGCGGGCTGCCCTGAAGGGAGCTGGACGTACTGCCGTGCATGGGCATCGTCCCGCTCCTCTCCCAGAACTCGGCGCCGGACTTCCTTGCCCGGCGGGGTGAACACAACCACTCTGCCCGCCGGGCGAATTGGACGCCACCGATTAAATCGCCCGGCCTCAGCGCCTGCGCCACCTGCGCCGCCGGACCTTGCTGAAGAACCAGCCCGCGGGCGGCTCGTCGGAGCGCCAGGGCTGCGGCTCCGGCTCCTCACGGCGCCAGCGCTCGGCGAGCATCCGGGCCCGGGCGGACGGCTCGGAGGTCTCGGCGGAGCGTATGAAGTCGTCGTCCAGAACGAGGTCGTCCCAAGCGTCGTCCTCATGCTGAGCCTTGTCGCCCGCCATCCCGGTCTCCTCCCAGCCGTCCAACTCCCGTGTGGTGCCCCTACATCCCGTTTGCCCAGTGTGCCCCGACCGAGGTGAAGCCCCCGTCAAGGCCCGGGCCCGTCACTCCTCGCCGGCGAGCTTCAGCGAGCGCAGCTTCTGGCCGGCGTACCAGGTGGCCAGGACGGTGACGCCCACCAGCAGCACCGTCGCCGTGGTCAGGCCGACGTCCGAGGTCACCAGGTCCCCGCCGGACACCTTCTGGGCCACGGCCAGCGACCACTGCTGGACGCTCAGCGTGCGGGCGCCCGGCACCAGGGAGCCGAACAGGGCCTCCCAGACCAGCGCGTAGACGAGACCGAACACCACCGCGTGCCGGGAGACCGTGCCGAGCAGCAGGAACATCGCCGCGTACGCGATGGAGGCGACCAGGGCCGCGACCGTGTAGGCCACGGCGATCTGCTGGCCGTTGCCGTTCAGGATGAACCCGGCGATGAGCGTCGGCACCGCGGAGAACACCATCGTCACGGCGACGGCGACGATCAGCTTGGTGAAGATGATGGTCGGCCGCTTGATCGGCTTGGACAGCAGGTACACCACCGAGCCGTCGTCGATCTCCGGGCCGATCGCGCCGGTTCCGGCGATGACGCCGATCAGCGGCACCATCGTGGCGAGGGCGAGGCCGCCCAGCAGGTCCGAGGCCGTCTGGTCGTCCGCCCCGGCGAGACCGCGCACCGCCACGGCGATGGCGATCAACAGCAGGGGCAGGGCACCGAGGATGAGGGCCCGGCGCCTGCCGAGCAGGGCCCGGTAGGTGAGCCGGGCGACTGTGGGGTCATACATCAGGGCCTCCTACGCCGCGACCAGGTACGAGAAGACGGACTCGAGGGACTCGTCGGACGGCGAGACCGTGAGCAGGCGGATGCCGTGCTCGCGCGCCACACGCGGCAGCAGAGCCGTGAAGCGGCCGAAGTCGACGGCCTGGATGCGCAGCGCGCCCTCGGCGTGGTCGACCTCGATCCCGGACGTCGACGGGTCGGCGATCAGCGCGGCCGCGAGGGCGCGGTCGTCGCTGGAACGCACCAGGTAGCGGTGCGGCCGGTCGGTCATCAGGCGCCGGATCTTGCGGAAGTCACCGCTCGCGGCGTGCCGGCCGGCGACGACGACCTCGATGTGCCAGGCGAGTTGCTCGACCTCTTCGAGGATGTGGGACGAGAACAGCACCGTGCGGCCCTCGTCGCCCATGCGGCGCAGCAGGTCCATCAGCTGCATGCGCTGGCGCGGGTCCATGCCGTTGAAGGGTTCGTCCAGCAGGAGCAGGGACGGGTCGTGGACCAGCGCGGAGGCCATCTTCACGCGCTGGCGCATGCCCTTGGAGTACGTCTGGATCTTGCGGTCCTGCGCGTACTCCATCTCGACCGTGGCCAGCGCCTTCTGGGCCGCCTTCGCGCCCAGGCCGTGCAGTTCGGCGTTGGCCAGGACGAACTCCTTCCCGGTGAGGAAGTCGTACATCGCCTCGCGCTCGGGGACGACGCCGATGTGCCGGTAGATCTGCTCGTTGCGCCACACGGGCTGTCCGTCGAGGGTGACCGTGCCGGTGGAGGGGGCCAGGAAGCCGCCCATCATGTTGATGAGGGTGGACTTTCCGGCGCCGTTGGGGCCGAGGAGGCCCGTGACGCCGGGGCCGATGGTCATGGTGATGTCGTTGACGGCGACCACGTTGCCGAACCAGCGGGAGACATGGTCGATGGAGAGCGTGGTCACAGTCCCACCTTCTTGTAGCGGCGCATCAGGAGGCCGTAGCTCGCCGCGATCAGGCCCAGGGCGACGAGGACGAAGACCACGCCCTCGGCGTTGCTCGGGCCCACCCCGCCGGGGAAGGCGGAGGTCGCGCCCAGGAACGCGGACTGCACCCCGTCGACGAGCGTGATCGGCGAGAACAGCCCGATCAGCGGCACGGCGTCGCTGCTGCCCTGGACGTCGGCGATGGCCTGCAGGGTGGAGACCGCGCCGTAGGTGATGGTCAGCACGGCGATCACGGCCGCGATGCCGAAGCCGCGGCGCGGGGTGAAGGACGCGATGACCAGGCCGATGCCGGCGAACAGCAGTGAGAGCAGTGCCACGGAGACGAGCCCCTGTGCGAATCCCTTGGTCTGGTCGGCGAAGTCGAGCTCGGCCAGCAGCGCGCCCACATAGAGCACGAGCAGGGGAGCGGCCGTGAGGACGAACAGCGCCGAGGCCAGCGCCGCGAACTTGGCGCGGACGTAGTCGGCGGTCTCGATGGGCCGCGAGAAGTACAGCGGCACGGTCTTGAAGCGCAGGTCCCGCGAGACGGACTGGGGTGCCTGCGAGGCGACGTACAGGCTGATGACCGCCTGCATGACGATCGCGTAGCGCGTGTAGTCCACGGGCAGGGCGTTGGCCTTGGTGGCGACCGCGACGGCGACCATGATGGCCGCGGGCACGCACATCACCACGAACAGCAGCATCGGCAGCACCTTGGACTTCACCGAGCGGCCGAGGCCGTAGGAGCCGCGCAGGGACTGCGAGTACAGGGAGCGGCGGGCGTAGGCGCGGCCCAGGCGGGGGCCGTCGTAGCTGCGGTAGCCGATGTTGTGGATGCGGGTCTGGTCACCCGGTGCCGGGGCGGATGTCCCCGTGGAGTGCTCAACCGCCATGGCCGACCGCCTCCTTCCGCTGCTCGCGCTCGTCGCTGCTCGTGAAGACCTCGGAGATGTGGTGCCGGCGCTGCTCCATGCGCACCAGGCCGAGTCCGAGGTCGGCGATCACGTCCCGGACCAGGTCGTACGTCTCCTCGCCCTGGGCGGTGAGCAGCAGGACGTGGCCGGCGCCCGGCAGGCCGCTGCCGTCCTCGACGCTCACCCCGCGCGCGTGCAGCGCGTCGCGCACCGCGCGGGTGCCGTCGGGGTGCTCGTCGGTGTCGGTGACCTCGATCGCGAGGGTCGTGGTGATCTGCGTGAAGTCCGTGGTGGAGCTGGAGCGCAGGAGCTTGCCGCCGTCGATGACGACGACGTGGTCGCAGGTGCGCTCCAGTTCGCCCAGCAGGTGCGAGGTGACCAGGACCGAGATGCCGAAGTCGGTGTGGATCCGGCGGATCAGGCCGAGCATCTCGTCGCGGCCGACCGGGTCGAGGCCGTTGGTCGGCTCGTCCAGGAAGACCAGCTGCGGGTCGTGCACCAGGGCCTGGGCGAGCTTGACGCGCTGTTTCATGCCGGTCGAGTAGCCGCCGATGGGGCGGTAGCGCTCCTCGTACAGGCCGACGTGGCGCAGGGTGTCGGCCGTGCGTTCGCGCGCCGCGGTGGGCGGCAGGCCGGACATGCGCGCCATGTGGACGACGAACTCGGTGGCCGAGACGTCCGGCGGCAGGCAGTCGTGCTCGGGCATGTAGCCGACCCGCTCGCGGATGTCGGCACCCTTGGTGGCGACATCCAGGCCGAGCACGTCGGCGCGGCCCTCGGTGGCGGGGGACAGACCCAGCAGGATCTTGATCAGTGTGGACTTGCCGGCTCCGTTGGCTCCGACGAGTCCGGTCACACCGGGCCCGACGTCCACGGAGAGCCGGTCAAGCGCGGTCACCCTCGGGAACCGCTTGCTCAGGCTTTCGGTCGCGATCACAGTCACCCTTCGAAGGTAGGGGCCGCGGGCGTGGCGGTCGTCACTCCGCAGAGCTGTATTCGGGTCACCCTCGAGTAGTACGCGCCCTTAGGGGACCTGCTGCCTGAGAGTTACCACGACCGGGGAGCAGCCCCTCCACGCTATTGACGATTTCTCTAACAACTGTCAGATTCGCCGGATGACGTTGCTCACGGGCGCGCGGGAGCGCTGGGTACGGACCGGCGAAGTCGAGCTGTGCGTGGCCGAGCTGGGCGATCCCCGTCGCCCGACGGTCGTCCTCGTGCACGGCTACCCCGACAGCAAGGAAGTGTGGTCCGAGGTCGCCGCCCGTCTCGCCGGGCGATTCCACGTGGTGGCGTACGACGTCCGCGGCCACGGCCGGTCGACGGCGCCGCGGCCGCTGCGGGGCGGGTTCACGCTGGAGAAGCTGACGGACGACTTCCTGGCCGTCGCGGACGCGGTCAGTCCGGACCGGCCCGTGCACCTGGTCGGGCACGACTGGGGCTCGGTGCAGGCCTGGGAGTTCACCACCGTCCGGCGCACCGAGGGCCGCGTCGCCTCCTTCACCTCCATGTCCGGGCCGTCCCTGGACCACTTCGGACACTGGATCGACCGGCGTATGAAGCGGCCCACCCCGCGCCGGGTCGGCCAGCTCCTCGGGCAGGGCGCGAAATCCTGGTACGTGTACCTGCTGCACACGCCCGTGCTGCCCGAGCTGGCCTGGCGCGGCCCGCTCGGCAAACGTTGGCCGAAGGTCCTGGAGCGGGTCGAGAAGGTCCCGCGCGGCGACTACCCGACCTCGTCCCTGCCGTCGGACGCGGCGCACGGCGCCTGGCTGTACCGGGACAACGTGCGGCCCCGGCTGCGCAGGCCGCGCCCGGACGCGCACGCCCACGCGCCCGTGCAGCTCATCACGCCCCTGGAGGACCGGTTCCTGTCGGAGCAGCTCCACGACGAGCTGGAGCAGTGGGTTCCGCGGCTCACCCGCAGGACGCTCCCGGCGGGGCACTGGATCCCGCGCACCCGTCCGGATCAGCTCGCTTCGTGGATCGGGGATTTCGTGACGTCCGTCGAGGACGGCCGGTCCCCGGCGGTAGCGGACGGGAAGCACGCCGAGCGGTTCGCCGGGCAGCTCGTACTGGTCACCGGGGCGGGCAGCGGCATCGGTCGGGCGACGGCGCTCGCCTTCGCGGAGTCGGGCGCGCGCGTGCTGGCCGTCGACCGGGACGCGGAGGCGGCGGCCCGCACCGCCGAATCGTCCCGTCTCATGGGCGCCGCGGCGGCCTGGGCGGAGACGGCCGACGTCTCCGACGAGCAGGCCATGGAGAAGCTCGCCGAGAAGGTCACCCTCGAGTACGGGGTGGTGGACGTCCTGGTGAACAACGCCGGGATCGGGCTGTCCGGGTCCTTCTTCGACACCACGCCGGAGGACTGGAAGAAGGTCCTCGACGTCAATCTGTGGGGCGTGATCCACGGCTGCCGGCTCTTCGGCCGGCGGATGGCCGACCGCGGGCAGGGCGGCCACATCGTCAACGTGGCCTCTGCGGCGGCGTACCTGCCGTCCCGGGCCCTGCCCGCCTACAGCACCTCCAAGGCGGCCGTGCTGATGCTCAGCGAGTGCCTGCGCGCGGAGCTCGCCGGGCAGGGGATCGGCGTCACGGCGGTCTGTCCCGGCATCGTCAACACCGCCATCACGTCGACGGCGCACTTCGCCGGGGCCGACACCCAGGAGGAGGCGAAGCTCCAGCGGCGCGCCGCCCGTCTGTACGGGCTGCGGAACTATCCGCCGGAGAAGGTGGCCGCCGCGATCCTGCGTGCGGTGGTACGTGACGAGGCGGTGGTTCCGGTCACGCCGGAGGCACGGGGTGCGCGGGTGCTGTCGCGGCTGGCGCCGGGGGTGTTGCGGGGGATCGCGCGGATGAAGCCGCCGATGTGAAAGGCTGCGCGGCGGGACCAAGGCCCTTGTTTTGAGGGCCTGTTGTCCACAGAACCGCCAATTTCCCTGTGGATAACCATACTTGGCTGTGGATCAAACCTCGGAAGCAATACTCGATCGCGTGATTCCCGTCTCTCCCGCACTCTGGTGGGATGGACGAAAGACGCACCGTCAAGGTGTCGAAGTATCTCTCGAAGCATCTGCGCCACCAGCCGGAGCGGATCGGGCTGGCGCTCGACGAGGGCGGCTGGGTGGAGATCGACACACTGATCGCAGCGGCCGCCGCGCACGGCTTCCGGTTCACCCGCGATGAACTGGACCATGTCGTCATCACCAACGACAAGCGCCGTTTCGCCGTCGAGGGCACCCGGATCCGCGCCAGCCAGGGCCACAGCGTCGAGGTCGACCTCGGGCTGCCGCCGGCGACCCCGCCCGCGCACCTCTACCACGGCACCGTCGCCCGCCACCTGGACGCGATCCGGGTCGAGGGGCTCAGGCCGATGAACCGGCACGACGTGCATCTCTCACCCGACCGCGAGACGGCGACGCGCGTCGGTGCCCGGCGGGGCCGGCCGATCGTGCTGACGGTGGACACGGCCGCCATGCACCACGACGGCCATGTCTTTCGCGTGAGCGCGAACGGCGTGTGGCTGACCGCGGCCGTACCGCCGCGCTATCTCCGCTTCCCCGCACCCCACTGACCTGCTGAGCGTGACCAGCCGCCCACCGTGACTTGTTTCACGTGAAACACGGGTGGCCCGCAGGGCTCCTTTAGTCTCGATGCCATGAGTCTGCATCTGAGCACCGTGATCCTCCCGTACCGCCGCTGGAACGAAGGCGGCCGTACGGCCTGGACGCGCGCCGAGCAGCTCGGCTTCCACACCGCCTACACCTACGACCATCTGTCCTGGCGCAGCTTCCGGGACGGCCCGTGGTTCGGTGCCGTGCCGACCCTCACCGCCGCCGCGGCCGTCACCGAGCGGCTTCGGCTCGGCACGCTGGTGACCTCGCCGAACTTCCGGCACCCGGTGACCCTCGCCAAGGAGCTGATCTCCCTGGACGACATCTCCGGCGGACGGGTCACGCTGGGCATCGGCGCGGGCGGCTCCGGCTTCGACGCCACCGCGCTCGGCCAGGACCCGTGGACCCCGCGCGAGCGCGCCGACCGCTTCGCCGAGTTCGTCCCGCTGCTCGACCGGCTGCTCACCGAGGACACGGTGTCGTACGAGGGCGACTTCTACTCGGCTCACGAGGCACGGAACATCCCCGGCTGTGTGCAGCGCCCCCGGCTGCCGTTCGCAGTCGCCGCGACCGGTCCGCGCGGGATGCGGCTCGCCGCCCGGTACGGCCAGGCCTGGGTGACCACCGGCGACCCCAAGCTGTACGAGAACGGCACCCCCGAGCAGTCGATCCAGGCCCTGCGCGGGCAGGCCGAGAAGCTGGCCGACACCTGCGCCGAGGTCGGCCGGGACATGACCGGCCTCGACCGGGTCCTGCTCACCGGGTTCACGCCGGACCGCACCGGCCCGCTCCAGTCGCTGGACGCCTTCGTCGACTTCGCCGGCCGGCACGCGGAACTGGGCTTCACGGAGCTGGTGATCCACTGGCCGATCCCGGACTCGCCCTTCGCGGCGGACGAGAAGGTCTTCGAGCAGATCGCCATGGAGGCACCGGCGCAGTTGCGCTGAGGCCTCTGAGGGCTCCTTCCGGGGCTCCTGCCTCGGGAAAGCCCTGGTGGGAGCGGCATCCACTCACCTGTGCGGAGCCCCGCACGACCGTGCGGGCATCTGCGGGACAATGACCCGGTGACCTCAGCGACCCGACAGCCCGATACCGCGGCCGAGACCCTCCCGCCGCGGCTGATCGCCACCGACCTCGACGGCACCCTGCTGCGCGACGACAAGTCGGTGTCCCCCCGCACGGTGGCCGCGCTGGCCGCCGCCGAGGAGGCGGGCATCGAGGTCTTCTTCGTCACCGGCCGCCCGGCCCGCTGGATGGACGTCGTCAGCGACCATGTGCACGGCCACGGACTGGCGATCTGCGGCAACGGCGCCGCCGTGGTCGACCTGCACGGCGGCCCCGGCACCCACAAGTTCGTGAAGGTCCGGGAGCTGGAGCGGGAGAACGCGCTGGACGCCGTAGGGCTGCTGCGCGAGGCGGCTCCGGGCACGGTGTACGCGGTGGAGCAGACCTACGGCTTCTACCAGGAGCCGGCGTACCCGAAGCTGCACATGGAGATCCCCGACAGCCTCGCCCCGGCGGAGGAACTGCTGGGCCCGGACCACCGGGCGGCCGGGGAGCCGGTGCTGAAGATCCTGGCCTACCACCCGGACATCGACCCCGACGCCTTCCTGACCCTGGCCCGGCTCGCGATCGGCGACCGCGCCAGTGTGACCCGCTCCAGCCCCAGCGCCCTGCTGGAGATCAGCGGCCCGGGGGTGTCCAAGGCCAGCACGCTCGCCCTGTGCTGCGCCGAGCGCGGGATCTCGCACGAGGAGGTCGTCGCCTTCGGCGACATGCCGAACGACGTCGAGATGCTGACCTGGGCCGGCCGGTCGTACGCGATGGGCAACGCCCACCCGGACGTGATCGCCGCGGCCTCGGGACGGACGGTCGCGAACAACGAGGACGGGGTCGCGGTCGTGATCGAGCAGCTGGTGGCCGAGCGGGTGTAGCTGTCGCCCGCTGTTTCGGAAGCGGTCGAGCCGCTCCGTCAGAGCGACACCCCGCGCGCCTCCAGCCAGGACACCGGGTTCACCGCCGAGCCCATCTCCGGTGTGACCCGGGTCTCGAAGTGCAGATGCGGTCCGGTGGAGTTGCCCGTGGTGCCCGACTGGCCGATCCACTGGCCGGGGCTGACCTCCTCCCCCTGGTCGACCGCGACGGACGCGAGATGGGCGTACTGCGTGTAGTAGCCGCCCGCGTGCTTCAGCACGATCTCGATGCCGAAGGGGCCGCCGCAGGACACCCTCACCACCCGGCCCGTACCCACGGAGCGTACGGGCGTGCCGATCGGCACCGCGAAGTCCTGCCCGGTGTGCCGGCTCGACCACCGCGCCCCGCCGCTGCCGTAGGACGCGGACAGCTCGTACGTCTCCACGGGCGCGACCCACGCACTCGTGAACCCGGTCTCCGGCTGGTCGAGCCGGACGGCCCCACGGCACGCCCCGGCGGCGACCGAGGCGTCCGCCTGCCCCTGGAGCTTTGAGCGGGCCTCCTCGAGCTTCTGCTCGATGCCCGCCTTCAGATCGGCCAGTTGGACGTTCCGCTTCTCCAGCGCCTCCCACGCGGCGGCGGCCTTGGCCTCGTCCGCGGTGAGCCGTGCCTCGGCCCGGCGGCTCTTGGAGATCGCGTTGTTCACGGCGAGGTTCGTCTGCGAGAAGGCGTGCTGACCTCGCATCAGGTCGTCGGGGCTGTTCGCGAGGATCATCTGCGCGGCCACCGGCAGACCACCACTGCTCCGGTACTGGGCACGGGCGATCCGGCCCAGGTCCTCGTTCAGGCCCGCGATGTGCCGCCGCTGCGTGTCCAGGAGAGCCTCCGCCCGCTGCGCCTTGGCCCGCTGCCCGTCGGCCTCCTTGCGACCGGCCTCGTACAGCTGCGTCGCCACCGCCGCGTCCTCGTACAACCGCGCCACCTGGGCGCTGATGCCCGTGTCCTCGCCGCCCCCGGGCTCCTTGTCCGCCGCCGTCGGCCGGGCCGCGAGAACCGCCAGCCCGCACAGCAGGACCGGAACCAGCAGGCGATAGCGGCGATATGAGCGCATGTCAGCGATCCTCGCCCAGCATCGCGGGCCCGGTCCTGTTCACGTCGTACGGCTGGGGGACCGGCTGCTCCGAATGGATCAGTGCGCGCCGACGCTTCAGGGTTGACGCCCCTACCGCGCTCCTGCCAGTTCCTCCGACGCCGCCTCCCGCTCCGCCATCTCCCGCAACGGCCCGTCCACCGCCACCAGCTCCGGGTACGAACCGCGCTGCACCACCCGTCCCTGATCCAGCACGAGCACCTCGTCGACCGCCTCCAGGCCCGCCAGCCGGTGTGTGATGAGCAGGGTCGTACGGCCCTCGGTGGCGGCCAGCAGATCGGCGGTGAGCGCGTCCGCCGTGGGCAGGTCGAGGTGCTCGGCGGGCTCGTCGAGCACCAGGACGGGGAAGTCGGCGAGCAGCGCGCGGGCCAGCGCCAGCCGCTGCCGCTGCCCTCCGGACAGCCGCGCCCCGTGCTCGCCGACGAGCGTGTCGAGCCCGTCGGGCAGACCCTCGGCCCAGTCCAGCAGCCGGGCCCGGCCGAGCGCGGCACGCAGCTCGTCCTCGGTGGCGTCCTTCTTGGCGAGCAGCAGGTTCTCGCGCAGCGAGCTGTCGAAGAGGTGCGCGTCCTGCGCGCACAGCCCGACGAGCTTGCGTACGTCGTCGCTGTGCAGCGCGTACGCGTCCACGCCCGCCAGCGTGTACGCACCCGCCCGCGCGTCCAGGAACCGCAGCAGCAGCTGCGCCAGCGTCGTCTTGCCGGAGCCGGACGGTCCGACCACGGCGACCCGACGGCCCTCCTCGAGGGTGAGGTCGAGCCCGGCGAGCGCGTCCCGGTCCTGACCCTCGTACCGCGCGGTCAGCCCCTTGACGGCGACCGGGAACGGCGACGCGGGCGCCTGGCGGCGCCGCTCCGGCTCCCCCACGGGCTCCGGGGCGTCCAGCACCTCGTACACCCGCTCGGCGCTCCGGCGCACCCGCTGCCGGTACTGCACGGCCAGCGGCAGCCCGAGCACGGCCTCGAAGGCGGCCAGCGGGGTGAGGACGACCACGGCCATGGTCACGCCGTCCAGCCGCCCGGCCACGACCGCCTGTGCGCCGACCAGGGCGGCGGTCGTGACGGTCAGGCCGGAGATCAGCGCGGTGAGTCCGTCGCCGAGGGCCGTGGCGGTGGCGGCGCGCGAGGCGATCCGGGTGAGCGCCCCGTCGGCCTCGCGTGCCCGGGCGGTCCGCGCGGGCAGGGCGCCGGCGACGGTCAGCTCCGCGGTGCCGGTGAGCAGATCGGCCACCCGTGTCGCCAGTACGCCGCGGGCGGGGGCCAGCCGGTGCTCGGCCCGCCGCGCCACGGCACCGGTGATCAGCGGCACGCCCACGCCCGCCGCCAGCAGCCCGGCCGCGAGCACGGCCCCGGCCTCCGGCAGCAGCCACGCCGTGAAGCCGACGGACGCGGCCGACACGACGACGGCCGCTCCGGCCGGCAGCAGCCACCGCAGCCAGTAGTCCTGCAGCGCGTCCACGTCCGCGACGAGCCGGGAGAGCAGATCACCCCGGCGGGTCCGGCGCAGCCCGGCGGGCGCCAGCCGCTCCAGCCTGCGGAACACAGCGACCCTGGTGTCCGCCAGCATCCGCAGCACGGCGTCGTGCGAGACCAGCCGCTCGGCATACCGGAACACGGCCCGCCCGATCCCGAAGGCCCGCGTCGCCGTGACGGCCATCATCAGATAGAGCACGGGCGGCTGCTGCGAGGCCCGCGAGATCAGCCACCCGGAGGTGGCCATGAGCCCCACGGCACTCCCGAGCGCGAGACTGCCGAGCAGCAGCGCGAGTCCCAGCCGCCCGCGCCGGGCACCGGACATGGCGCGAACGCGTGTGAGGACGTTGCCCGAGGCCGATTCCCCGGTGGGCTCGGCCGGATCGGCCGGGACGAGCAGCTCGCCCTCGACGGAACCCGGCTTGGGGACCGAGGCCGGCGCGACCGGCACGGCGGCCGTCTCGGGCTCGGCCAGGCGCACCACCCGGTCCGCCACCCCCAGCAACGCCGGCCGGTGCACGACCAGCAGCACCGTCCGCCCGGCCGCCAGCCGCCGTACCGCGGCCACGACCTCGGCCTCGGTGGCCCCGTCCAGCGCGGCCGTCGGCTCGTCGAGCAGCAGCACCGGCCGGTCCGCGAGGAACGCCCGGGCCAGCGCGAGCCGCTGCCGCTGCCCGGCCGACAACCCGGCCCCGTCCTCCCCGAGCACGGTCTCCGCGCCCTGGGGCAGGGCGTCCACGAACTCCAGCGCCCCGGCGTCCCGCAGCGCCCGCCGTACGGCGTCGTCATCGGCCTCGGGCCGCGCCAGCCGTACGTTCTCGGCGATCGTCCCGGCGTACAGATGCGGCCGCTGCGGCACCCACGCGATCCGGGAGCGCCACTGCTCCAGGTCGGCATCAGCCAGGTCGACTCCCCCGGCCCGCACCCGCCCCTCGGCCGGCCGCACGAAGCCCAGCAGCGCACTGAGCAGCGTCGACTTTCCCGCCCCGCTCGGCCCGACGAGCGCGACCGTCTCCCCGGGCTCGACGGTGAAGGAGACGTCCGACACGGCGTCCGCCGAGCGCCCCGGGTACCGGACCGTCACGCCCTCGAACGCCAGCGCACCCGCGGGCACGGCCTCGGACCCGGGCGTCGGAACGGGCGTCTCCATGACCTCGAAGATCTCCTCGGCCGCGGCGAGCCCCTCCGCCGCCGCGTGGTACTGCGCCCCGACCTGCCGCAACGGCAGATACGCCTCCGGAGCCAGGATCAGGATGACCAGGCCGATGTACAGGTCCATCTCGCCGTGCACCAGCCGCATGCCGATCGTCACGGCGACCAGCGCCACCGAGATCGTCGCGAGCAGCTCCAGCGCGAAGGAGGAGATGAAGGCGATCCGCAGCGTCCGCATGGTCGCCTGCCGGTACTCGCCGGTGATCCGCCGGATCGACTCGGCCTGCGCCTTGGCACGGCCGAAGACCTTCAGCGTCGGCAGCCCCGCGACGACGTCCAGGAAGTGCCCGGACAGCCGGGACAGCAGCCGCCACTGACGGTCCATCCGGGACTGGGTGGCCCAGCCGATCAGGACCATGAAGACCGGGATGAGCGGCAGGGTGCCCACGATGATGGCCGCGGAGACCCAGTCCTCGGTGACGATCCGCGCCAGCACCGCCACCGGCACGACCACCGCGAGACCCAGCTGCGGCAGATACCGCGAGAAGTAGTCGTCGAGGGCGTCGACGCCCCGGGTGGCCAGGGCGACCAGCGAACCGGTCCGCTGCCCGCTCAGCCACCCGGGACCGAGCCGCACGGAGCGCTCCAGCAGCCGCCCCCGCAGTTCGGACTTCACCGCCGCGCTCGCCCGGTGCGCGGCGAGTTCGGTGAGCCAGCCGACCAGCGCCCGGCCGGCCGCGACGGCAGCCAGCAGGAGCAGGGGAGTGCCGAGTTCCGACACCGGCATGCGGTGCTGGAAGGCGCCGACCACCACCTCGGCGATGAGCATCGCCTGCGCGATGACCAACCCCGCCCCGACGGCCCCCAGGGCGACGACCGCCCCCAGGAAGACCCGGGTGGCACGGGCGTACCGGAGCAGACGCGGATCGATCGGTTTCACGTGAAACACACCTCAGTGCGCGGGGTCGGCGATGTGCTGCGTACCGATCCGCTTGCGGAACACCCAGTACGTCCAGCCCTGGTAGAGCAGGACGATCGGGGTGGCGATCCCGGCACACCAGGTCATGATCTTCAGTGTGTACGGGCTGGACGAGGCGTTGGTGACCGTCAGGCTCCACTCCGGGTTAAGCGTCGACGGCATGACGTTCGGGAACAGCGTCAGGAAGAGCATCGTCACCGTGGCCACAATGGTGAGCCCCGACAGGGCGAACGCCCAGCCCTCACGCCCGGCCCGTGCCGCGACCAGCGCGACGAGGAGGGACGCGACGGCCACGACGACCGCGACGAGCGACGCCGTGTCGCCGTGGTCGGCCTGCGTCCACAGCAGGAAGGCGAGGGCCAGCAGGGCGGTGACCAGCCCGACGCGCAGCGCCAGCGTCCGTGCCCGCTCCCGGATCTCCCCGACGGTCTTGAGACCGACGAACACCGTCCCGTGGAAGGTGAACAGCGCCAGTGTGAGCAGCCCGCCCAGCAGCGCGTACGGGTTGAGCAGATCCAGGACGCCGCCGGCGTAGTTGAAGTCCTGGTCGATCTTCACGCCCCGCACGATGTTGCCGAAGGCGACACCCCACAGGAACGCGGGGAGCAGCGAGGTCCAGAAGATCGCCGTCTCCCAGTTGCGCTGCCAGCTCTCCTCGGGCCGCTTGACGCGGTACTCGAAGGCCACACCCCGGACGATCAGGCAGACCAGGATGAGCAGCAGGGGCAGATAGAAGCCGGAGAAGAGCGTCGCGTACCACTCGGGGAAGGCGGCGAAGGTGGCACCGCCCGCCGAGAGCAGCCAGACCTCGTTGCCGTCCCAGACGGGCCCGATCGTGTTGATCAGCACCCGCTTCTCGGGCCGGTTGCGGGCGAGCAGCTTCGTGAGCACGCCGACTCCGAAGTCGAAGCCCTCCAGGAAGAAGTAGCCGGTCCACAGGACGGCG
The DNA here is from genome assembly GCF_042671245.1 of Streptomyces sp. NPDC057099. Taxonomy (NCBI): domain Bacteria; kingdom Bacillati; phylum Actinomycetota; class Actinomycetes; order Kitasatosporales; family Streptomycetaceae; genus Streptomyces; species Streptomyces sp. NPDC057099. Next base: position 20,031 of record NZ_JBHUTX010000027.1, on the reverse strand, counting down.
ATCAGGACGAACCAGACGTCGTGCAGTTCCATGACTGTGCAGCTCCCTCGGCCTAGTACGAGAAGGCCATCGGCTTGTCGGCGTCTCGGGAGTCGCCGCCGATCTTCGTGGGCGGGTTGAGGTCGGCCTCGGTGAGCTCGGGCGGGCCCGCCTTGACGTACTTGACCAGCAGCTTGACCTCGACGACGGCGAGGATCGCGTACAGCGTGGTGAAGACGACCATCGAGGTGATGACCTCGGCCTGGGAGACACCGGGGGAGACCGCGTCACGCGTCTGGAACAGGCCGTAGACGACCCACGGCTGGCGGCCCATCTCGGTGAAGATCCAGCCCCAGGAGCTGGCGATCAGCGGGAACCCCAGGGTGAGGATCGCCATGCGCCAGTACCACTTGGTGAGGGTCGGGCCGAGCGCCTTCTTCGGCAGGAGCACGAGATGCGGCACCTCGGCCTCGCCCACCCTCAGGTGCTGTGGCAGCAGGAACTTCTTCCGGGTCAGCCACAGCCCGGCCAGGCCGATGGCGAACGACGTCATGCCGAAGCCGATCATCCAGCGGAAGCCCCAGTAGGCGACCGGGATGTTGGGCCGGTAATCGCCGGGGCCGTACTTCTCCTGCTCGGCCTTGTTGACGTCGTTGATGCCGGGGACGTACGAGGTGAAGTCGTCCTTGGCGAGGAAGGACAGCAGGCCGGGGATCTCGATGGCGACCTTGTTGTGCCCCTTGTCGACGTCGCCGACGGCGAAGATCGAGAAGGGCGCGGGCTTCTCGCCGTCCCACAGCGCCTCGGCCGCGGCCATCTTCATCGGCTGCTGCTCGTACATGATCTTGCCGAGGACATCGCCGCTGATCGCGGTGAGCATGCCGCCGATGACGACGGTGACCAGGCCCAGCCGCAGCGAAGTCTTCATCACCGGCACGTGCTTCTTGCGGACCAGGTGGAAGGCGGCGATGCCGACCATGAAGGCGCCGCCGGTCAGGAAGGCCGCGGTGAGCGTGTGGAAGACCTGGGCGAGCGCGGTGTTCTGGGTCAGCACCAGCCAGAAGTCGGTGAGCTCGGCGCGCCCCTTCGCCTCGTTGATCCGGTAGCCGACCGGGTGCTGCATCCAGGAGTTGGCCGCGAGGATGAAGTACGCCGACAGGATCGTGCCGATCGAGACCATCCATATGCAGGCCAGGTGGATCTTCTTGGGCAGCTTGTCCCAGCCGAAGATCCACAGGCCGATGAAGGTGGACTCGAAGAAGAAGGCGATCAGTGCCTCGAAGGCGAGTGGCGCGCCGAAGACGTCACCGACGAAGCGCGAGTAGTCGGACCAGTTCATGCCGAACTGGAACTCCTGCACGATGCCGGTGACCACGCCCATCGCGATGTTGATCAGGAAGAGCTTGCCCCAGAACTTCGTCGCCCGGAGGTACTTCTCCTTCTCCGTCCGCACCCAGGCGGTCTGCAGTCCGGCCGTGAGGGCGGCCAGCGAGATCGTCAGGGGGACGAACAGAAAGTGATAGACGGTGGTGATGCCGAACTGCCATCGCGCCAGGGTCTCCGGCGCCAAAGCCAGGTCCACGTCGCCGCTCCTTACATACGCTTGTGAAAGCGTTCACATTCACAAGCCATTATGCAGCACGGACTTTCGAGACCCAAAGGGGGCCCCTCCCGGCGGCCCCAGAGGGGACCCTCCTGGCCCGCTCCGCATCTCACCACGGGCGGCCGTTTCACGTGAAACGGCCGCCCGGCAGGTCGTAGAGCCGCCTGGCTCAAGGCCTGGCTCACGGAGCACTACAGCTCCTTGCGGAACCCTTCCGCCACCTTCAGGAAGATGTCGTTCGCCTCGGTCTCCCCGACCGTGACCCGCACACCCTCACCCGGGAACGGCCGGACCACCACGCCCGCCTGCTCACACGCCTGCGCGAAAGCGACCGTGCGCTCCCCCAGCCGCAGCCACACGAAGTTGGCCTGGGTCTCGGGCACCGTCCAGCCCTGGGCGCGCAGCCCGTCGACCACGCGCGTGCGCTCACACACCAGCGAACCGACCCGACCGAACAGTTCGTCCTCGGCACGCATCGAGGCGATCGCCGCCTCCTGTGCGAGCTGGCTCACCCCGAACGGCACCGCGGTCTTGCGCAGCGCAGCGGCCACCGGCTCGTGGGCGATGGCGAACCCGACACGCAGACCGGCCAGGCCGTACGCCTTGGAGAAGGTCCGCAGGACGCAGACATTGGGCCGGTCGCGGTAGAGCTCGACACCGTCCGGCACCTCGGGGTCACGGATGAACTCGCGGTAGGCCTCGTCGAGCACCACCAGCACGTCGCCCGGCACCCGGTCGAGGAAGCGCTCCAGCTCCGCCCGCCGCACCACCGTGCCGGTCGGGTTGTTGGGGTTGCAGACGAAGATCAGCCGGGTCCGGTCGGTGATCGCGTCGGCCATCGCGTCGAGGTCGTGGACGTCACCGGCGGTCAGCGGCACCTGGACCGAGGTCGCGCCGCTGATCTGCGTGATGATCGGGTACGCCTCGAAGGACCGCCAGGCGTAGATCACCTCGTCGCCGGGGCCGGAGGTGGCCTGGATCAGCTGCTGGGCGACACCGACCGACCCGGTGCCGGTGGCCAGGTGGGTGAGGGGAACGCCGAACCGCTCGGACAGCTCGTTCATCAGCGCCGTACAGGCCATGTCCGGGTAGCGGTTGAAGTTGCCGGCCGCCGCCGTCACGGTCTCCATCACGCCCGGCAGCGGCGGGTACGGGTTCTCGTTGGAGGACAGCTTGTAGGCCACCGGCCCGCCTGCCGCAGCGGGCTTGCCCGGCTTGTAGGTGGGGATTCCCTCCAGCTCGCCGCGCAGCTTGGGGCTCGTCTCGCTCACCGCAGTCCTCCTCGCGAAGACCGGCGGCCCATGACCGCCGCCGACATCCAATACTCCTCACCTTATGAGGATTCGGCGCCGCTGCGTACACCCGCGGCGGAGCGGTGAACGCCGGACTCCCGCGTCCCACCGGCATCAGGGGCATCGCCGCACGAAGGCGTACGAATCCGGGGGCGCGCCCTACATATATCTACGCGCCGGTGGTGTACGCCGTGGCGCGCATCCCCCGTGCAGGTGAGTTGAGACCTCTTCGCAACCTCGCCCCCTTGGCAGGCTCGTGCGGGCCGACAAGCCACGTACTGGCATGAGAGCGCTTAACTCCCTTGGTTTCCTAGGTAATTGGGGGTAAATGATCATGCAGAAACGTACCTGTCAACGTCTGCATATGCGTCCGCACTACCCCACCGCATGAGCCCTACTATCGGCTCGCCATGACAGCAGCAGGGAAGCACCAGGTGAGCCGCGCGGAAACCTCACGTCGAGGCAGTCGGCCGGGTCGGGCGGGTATCAGAGACGTGGCCGCCGCCGCCGGAGTCTCCATCACGACCGTCTCCGACGCCCTCAACGGCAAGGGCAGGCTCCCGGACGCCACCCGGCGCCATGTCCGTGAGGTGGCCGACCGGCTGGGCTACCGGCCCTCGGCCGCCGCCCGGACACTCCGTACCGGCAAGTCGGGACTCATCGGCCTGACCGTGACGACGTACGGGGATGAACCTTTCACCTTCACGGAGTTCGCGTACTTCGCCGAGATGGCCCGGGCCGCCACCTCCGCCGCGCTCGCCCGCGGCTACGCCCTCGTCATCCTGCCCGCGACCTCCCGCCACGACGTGTGGTCGAACGTCGCCCTGGACGGCACGGTCGTCATCGACCCCTCCGACCAGGACCCGGTCGTCAGCGAACTCGTCCGGCAGGGTCTGCCGGTCGTCTCCGACGGCCGCCCGGCCGGCTCCCTGCCGGTCACGGCCTGGGTCGACAACGACCACGAGGCCGCCGTCCTCGGCATCCTCGACCACCTGGCCGACGCCGGCGCCCGCCGCATCGGCCTGCTGACCGGCACGACGACGGACACCTACACCCACCTGTCGACCACCGCCTACCTGCGCTGGTGCGAGCGCGTCGGCCAGGATCCGGTGTACGAGGCCTATCCGGCGCACGATCCGTGCGCGGGCGCCGTCGCCGCCGACCGGCTCCTCGCCCGCCCCGACCGGCCCGACGCGGTCTACGGGCTGTTCGACCCGAACGGCACCGACCTGCTCGCCGCCGCCCGCCGCTACGGCCTGCGCGTACCGGAGGACCTGCTGCTGGTCTGCTGCAGCGAGTCCACCGTGTACGCCAACACCGAGCCCCCCGTCACCACGCTCTCCCTGAAGCCGCGCCGCATCGGCACGGCGGTGGTGCAACTCCTCATCGACGCGATCGAGGGAGTGGAATCCGACCGCCCGGTGGAGCAGGTGATACCGACGGAGCTGATCGTGCGCACCTCGTCCCAGCGACGCCCGCCGCGCACGACGGTCAGCCCGCCGCGATCCCCCGAAGGGGCGTAGTTCCGGTCCCAGGGAATCCCCGGGTCCGGTACCTCGGACCCGGTCCGGAGAAAAGTCCCGCCCCTGAGGAGAAACAGGGCCGGTCCCCCGGAGAGAAGGGATCGTTCTCGCGAAGAGAAGGAAAGCGAGGACGGTCACACGGTGGTCAAAGCCCGGCCCAATCGGGGCGAAAGCCGCGGTGAACTGGACTCTTGCTCTGATTCACCACCCCTGGGTCATCACATGGCGCGATCCGCATTCCTATGATGGGCCCACGACACCGGCGGGCCGCTACGACCAGGCAGTCCGCTGCGGTGCAGATGCGGCTTGATGGTGGAGGGGTCGATGACTCAGGGGGCCGGTCAGGGACCCGAGGTGGAGCGCACGGCGACGTTGCGCGACTTCCGGGTGCCCGCGTACGTCCACGAGACCGGTCCGTACGTCCAGAGCGCGAGCCCCGGCGAGGTCGCTCCGCCGCCCGAGGAGACCTATCCCGAGGGATACACGCCGACCCAGCGCGACCTCCCCGTGGTCAACCGGGGTGACACTGTCCAGGTGACCGTCGACCCGGAAACCGCCGCGGCCCCGCCCCCGAACACCGGACAGGGCCCGCTGTACGTCGTGGGCGACGTACACGGCTATCTCGACCAGCTGGTGGCCGCTCTGCAGGAGAAGGGCCTCCTCGACACCGAAGGCCGCTGGTGCGCGGGCACCGCGCGGCTGTGGTTCCTCGGCGACTTCACCGACCGCGGCCCGGACGGCATCGGCGTCATCGACCTGGTGATGCGGCTGTCCGCGGAGGCCGCGGCGGCCGGCGGCTACTGCAAGGCGCTCATGGGCAACCACGAGCTGCTGCTGCTCGGCGCCAAGCGGTTCGGCGACACCCCCGTCAACTCCGGCGCGGGCACCGCCACCTTCCAGGCGGCCTGGCTGCTCAACGGCGGCCAGAAGACCGACATGGACCGCCTTCAGGACCACCACCTGCAGTGGATGTCCCGGCTTGACGCCGTCGAGGAGGTCGACGGCCATCTGCTCGTCCACTCCGACACCACCGCCTACCTCGACTACGGCCGCTCCATCGAAGAGGTCAACGACACCGTCCGCGAGACGATCACGCGCAACGACGCGGACGAGGTCTGGGACCTGTTCCGCAAGTTCACCAAGCGGTTCTCCTTCCGCGACGAGGGCGGCGCGGACGCCGTGCGCTCCCTGCTCGATACGTACGGGGGCACCCGCATCGTTCACGGGCACAGCCCGATTCCGTATCTGCTGGGCGAGGTCGGCTCCGAGGAGGACGAGGACAGCGGCGACCCGGTGATCGAGGGTCCGCACGTCTACGCCGACGGACTCGCCATCGCGATGGACGGCGGCGTGACCATGGCCGGAAAGCTGCTGGTCCAGCAACTGCCGCTGGATACGTGAACGTTCACCGGGCAGGCGTTTCCCGTCATGGGACCGGACGGGTGAAGGGCCAATTTCGGTAAACCCCCTGTCACCGCCTACCTCCACGGCTCTACCATCGGCTTATCCGTAGCAGGCTCCCCTCCGTTTCTGCCCGACGGCTCGTCAGCATGCCGAGCCCCAAGCCCTACGGAGCATCGGGGGATGCACATGAACAGCGTTCCGCAGCACCTGCTGAGCGAGGACCGCCAGGAATACGAGCGGATCCTCGACGAGGTGCTGCGCTCCGCCCCACACCGTCCGGAACTGACCGCTGTCGGACAGCGGCTGAACTCGGAACAACTGCGCACCATGGCGCTGAACGCCACCGCACTCATCACGGCGGCCGCGTCGACCGAATACCAGCACTACGTCAAGGTCCGTGAGGAACTGCGCCAGCCGGCGTCGTCCAGCACGCCGGCCGTGCGCGAGTCCGGCTCTTCCGAGTCGGGCACGGGCCCGGCGGGGCTGGCCGCCGCCATGGGAGAGGTCGCGGAGACCGCCGGCGCGGGTGCCGTCGCCGTGGTCGCCGTCCTCGCTCCCGTCCTGGCCGGAACCGCCGCCGCGATCTTCCTGCTCGTCGGCTACATCCTGCAGATGCTCGACCCTCAGCAGGCGTTCGCCCGGACCATGCTCACCACGGGCTGGGTGTTCGGCGCCGTGACCGCGGTGGCGATCCTCGTCGCCGCGGTGGGACTGCTGCTCACCGCCCTGCGCAACAAGCCGACGGCCGAAGGCGGTCCGCACGGCGAACTGCAGGGGGAGGTGGCCCTGGCCAGGGACGCCTGGCACGAGGCCCTGCTGGAGCGGGGCATCCTGCCGTTCCTGCGCGAGGCACTCGTCAGCCCGGACACGACCGCCGCGCTGCACCACACCTCCTCGTCCACGCCGATCAGCCGCATCCCGCATCTCGGCTACGACCGCCCGGGTTTCACCAGCCCGGACGAAGGCCATCGCGGCTCGCGGCCGAGCTACAGCAGCCCGGACTACAGCAGCCCGGACTACGGAGGACCGGAACACCAGCCGGAGTAGCCGGACCCCTCAGGCCGAGGGACCAGAGGCCGGGGCCAGGGGACCAGAGGCCGGGGCCGAGGGCCAGGAGCCAGGAACCATGTGTCCCCAGCCCCCGGCCCCCAGTCCTCGGCCCCTCGCGGCCTGTGTGCGTCCGGCCTTGCGGCCTCTGTACGTCCGGATCAGTCCGCGATCGGCAGATACACCCGGTTCCCGCTCGCCGCGAACTCCTTCGACTTCTGAGCCATGCCCTCCTCGATCTCGGTCCGTGTGCCGCCGTGTTCACGGCGGATGTCCTGCGAGATCTTCATGCTGCAGAACTTGGGACCGCACATCGAGCAGAAGTGAGCCGTCTTGGCGGGCTCGGCCGGCAGGGTCTCGTCGTGGAACTCCCGTGCCGTGTCCGGGTCGAGGGCGAGGTTGAACTGGTCCTCCCACCGGAACTCGAAGCGGGCGTCGGACAGCGCGTCGTCCCATTCCTGGGCGCCCGGGTGTCCCTTGGCGACGTCGGCAGCGTGGGCGGCGATCTTGTAGGTGATGACGCCGGTCTTGACGTCGTCACGGTTCGGCAGGCCCAAGTGCTCCTTGGGTGTGACGTAGCACAGCATGGCCGTGCCCCACCAGGCGATCATCGCGGCACCGATGCCGGAGGTGATGTGGTCGTACGCCGGCGCGACGTCCGTGGTCAGCGGGCCGAGCGTATAGAACGGAGCTTCATCGCAGATCTCCTGCTGAAGGTCGATGTTCTCCTTGATCTTGTGCATCGGGACATGGCCCGGGCCTTCGATCATGGTCTGTACGTTGAAACGCTTGGCGATCCGGTTGAGTTCCCCGAGGGTGCGCAGTTCCGCGAACTGCGCCTCGTCGTTGGCGTCCGCGATGGACCCGGGCCGCAGGCCGTCGCCGAGCGAGTACGTGACGTCGTACGCGGCGAGGATCTCGCAGAGCTCCTCGAAGTTCTCGTAAAGGAACGACTCCCGGTGGTGCGCGAGGCACCAGGCGGCCATGATCGAGCCGCCGCGGGAGACGATGCCCGTCTTGCGGTTGGCCGTCAGCGGCACATAGGCCAGGCGCACCCCCGCGTGGACCGTCATGTAGTCCACGCCCTGCTCGGCCTGTTCGATGACCGTGTCCTTGTAGACCTCCCAGGTCAGATCCTCGGCGCGGCCGTCGACCTTCTCCAGGGCCTGGTAGAGCGGCACGGTGCCGATGGGAACGGGGGAGTTGCGCAGCACCCACTCACGCGTGGTGTGGATGTTGCGGCCGGTGGAGAGGTCCATGACCGTGTCGGCGCCCCAGCGGGTCGCCCAAGTCATCTTCTCGACCTCCTCCTCGATGGAGGACGTCACGGCCGAGTTGCCGATGTTGGCGTTGACCTTCACCAGGAACCTCTTGCCGATGATCATCGGCTCGATCTCCGGGTGGTTGACGTTGGCCGGCAACACGGCCCGGCCCGCGGCGATCTCGTCGCGGACCACCTCGGGCGCGACGTTCTCCCGGATGGCCACGTACTCCATCTCGGGCGTGATCTCGCCCCGACGGGCGTACGCGAGCTGCGTGACCGCCTGGCCGTCCCGGCTGCGACGCGGCTGGCGCGGGCGGCCGGGGAAGACGGCGTCGAGGTTGCGGAGGCCGCCGCGGGGCGAGGTGTGCTTGATGCCGTCGTCCTCGGGACGGACGGGACGGCCCGCGTACTCCTCGGTGTCACCGCGGCTGATGATCCAGTTCTCGCGCAAGGGCGGCAGGCCCCTGCGGACGTCGGTGTCGACGAGTGGATCGGTGTACGGGCCCGACGTGTCGTACAGCGTGACCGCCTGGCCATTGGTGAGATGCACCTGACGAACCGGCACGCGCAGGTCGGGGCGGGTGCCCTCGACGTACGCCTTGTGCCAGCCGATGGACTTCCCGGCCTCCTGGGACTGTGCGTCCTGAACGGAGGCAGGCGTGCGTGCGTCCTTGTCGGTCATGAGACCTACTCCCTACGCCGGCATTACCCGGTAACAGGTTCGGCGGTCGACGCAGCGGCTTCCGTCTGCCGACGTTCCGTGTGAAACATCACTCGACTTCGGTGATGTTTCATGTGAAACATCGCTGGGACGGAGGTCAGCGCCCTCTCAGCCCGGTGCTCCGAGCTCCCGCGTGTACAAAAGGTGCCTCCACGCTAGCGGCAATTCTGGCGCGGTGAACAGAGGGCCCCCCTCGTTCTTGCGATGATCGGTCGGTGACCACGACGCAGCGTCCCCCTTACCCACCGCCCGAGCCGCCTCGCGGATCCGGCGCCGGAAACGGCAACGGCCGGGGAGACGGCCACGATTTCGTCCCCGGGGCCGGGTATGGGCCCGGGGCGGGTTACGGGCCCGGCGCCGAGGTCGGCGGTGAGCGTGGTTCAGGCTCTGCCGGGGGATACGGGCCGGGCAACGGCCATGCTGGCGGCTCAGCCGGTGGGTATGGAGCCGGTCCCGGCGACGGGCAGGGTCCGGGCCCCGGAGGCGGCCACGGGCACGGTTCCGGAACCGGCGGAGGCGACGGCCACGGACACGGCCCCGGTCCCGGTCCCGCGCCAGGCGGCGGACACGGGCACTCGCACAGTCACGGTCCGGCCGCGCCCGTCTCCATGCATCTGCGCAAGATCATCGCGGCGATCCTGATCCCGTTCGGCGCGGCCGTGCTGGTCGGTCTCGTCGTGCTGTGGCCGGGCGGCGCCCCGGGGCACGAGCGCACCGGCGTCGGCTTCGACCGGCAGACCGAACAAGCCTCGGTCACCAAGGTCGTGGAGATCAGCTGCAAGGAGGCCGGCGCCTCAGGGGTCCCGCCCACCGGCGACACCTCCACCGCCGAGGGCTCCTCCGCGCAGCAACAGGAGAAGGGCACCTGCAAGCGGGCGACGATCCGGGTCGACAGCGGCAAGGACAAGGGCCGCACCTTCACCGAGATCATCCAGCCGGACCAGTCCCGCCAGTTGCACGATGGCCAGAAGGTCGTGGTCGCCTACGAGCCCTCCGCGCCGAAGGACCTGCAGTACTCGGTCACCGACATCAACCGCCGTCTGCCCCTGGCCCTGCTGGCCGGCATCTTCGCACTCGCCGTCGTGGTCGTCGGGCGGCTGCGAGGGGTCATGGCCCTCGTCGCACTGACCATCAGCTTCCTGGTGCTGACCTTCTTCATCCTGCCCGCGATCCTGCAGGGCTCGAACCCGCTGGTCGTGGCGGTGGTGGGCGCGAGTGCCATCATGCTCATCGCCCTGTACATGTGTCACGGACTGTCCGCACGGACCTCCGTGGCGGTGCTCGGCACCCTCATCTCCCTGCTGCTGATCGGCGTTCTCGGCTCGCTGTTCAACAGCTGGGCCGCACTCACCGGCAACACCGACGACAACACCGGCCTGATCCACGGTCTCTATCCGACGATCGACATGAGCGGTCTGCTGCTCGCCGGCATCATCATCGGTTCGCTCGGTGTGCTCGACGATGTGACGGTCACACAGACCTCGGCGGTCTGGGAGCTGCACGAGGCCAATCCGTCGATGGGCTGGCGCGGGCTCTACCGCGCGGGCATCCGGATCGGCCGCGACCACATCGCCTCGGTCGTCAACACGCTCGTCCTCGCCTACGCGGGTGCCGCCCTGCCGCTGCTGCTGCTGTTCTCCATCGCGCAGAGCGGTGTGGGGACGGTCGCCAACAGCGAGCTGGTCGCGGAGGAGATCGTGCGCACGCTGGTCGGTTCGATCGGACTGGTCGCCTCGGTGCCGGTCACCACCGTTCTGGCCGCGCTCGTGGTCTCGGCCGACCGCACCGGGGAGGAGCGCGCCGTGGAAGCCTCGGCGGTCCCGGCCCCGGCACGCGCAGGGAGGGGCCGGCGGCGTAAGCGCTGACGTCTCTGAGCCAGACGTCCCAGCGCCACAACGCCGAAGCACTCCCGCACGGCCCGGCGGCATCCGGTGAAGCGTTACTCCACCGTGCCGCCCGAGGGGTGTCTCACCCGGCGCCCTGTTCCGCCAGGATGCGGTCCAGCGCCTCGTCGAGGTGGGCGTCGAAGTCGGCGAGCGAGCCTTCCTGGCCCAGCGGCACCAGCTTGTCGGTACGGTCGAGGAAGGCGACGAGCGGTGCCGTGGAGGACCGGAACAACGCCTGGTCGCTGCCCACCTGAAGGCGGATCAGCACCTCGCCCAGCGTGTCCGGTTCGACGGGAGTGACCCGCACATCGCCCTCGCCGCACGGCCGTCCGACGCCGTCGATCAGCAACTCCCGGCCGAAAGCCCACGTCACCGGGGCGTCACCGGGCAGGTGGAACGTCAGCCGGACGGCATAGGGATCACCGGTCTCATAGCGCAGCTCCACCGGAATGCGGAAGGAGAGCTCCTCGGACACGAGGAAGCTCATCATGACCTCTGCTTGTACGGACTCGCGCATCGCTAACCCCGTCATTCGCCGTGACTGGCCGGGAACGAACCTCTGACACTTGATGGAATCTTGCTGAACGTACACAGCAGATCACAAGGAGTGAGTTTTCACATACTGATAGAGAGCGCCAACGTCCCGAGTCGCCGCCCGATCTCGCTCTGCAACTGCCGGGCCGCGGGCAGCAGCCGGTCCTCCTGGTGGGCGGGCAGGGAGATGGCCATCGTCGCGGCCGTGGTGCCCAGAGTGAGCGGAACGGCAGCGCAGACCGCGCCCAGGGCGTACTCCTGACGTTCGGTCACGGGTTCCATCCGCCGCATCCGCTCCAGACGCCGCAGCAGGCTGTGGTTGTCCCGCACCGTGTACGGCGTGAGGGGCTGCACCGGGTAGCGGTCGAGGTGGTCGCGGCGGGCCTCCCCGTCCAGCTGGGACAGCAGGCACTGCCCGATGGCGTGCGCGTGCCCGGTCTCCCGGAAGTCGGCCCACTCCTCGACCGCCGGGGTGCCCGGGGTCTGGGAGACGCACATGACCTCGATCTCACCCTCGCGGTACGCCGCGTAGTAGACGGGGACGCCGAGCAGGTCTCGCCACTGCGCGAGCGTGTCGACCACCGTGCTGCGACGTTTCTGCCGCGCCCCGCTGCTGCTCAGCCGCTCGGCGGCCTCGCCGAGGAAGAACAGGCCCTTGTCCCGGCGCAGATAGCCCTCGTGCACGAGGGTGCGCAGCAGGTGGTAGGTCGTGGGAAGCGCCAGCCCGGTCTCGCGGGCCAGTTGCTTGGCGGGGGCGCCGTAGACGTGCCCGGCGACGGTTTCCAGCAGGCGCATGGCGCGCTGCACGGATCCGATGAGGGTCGCCGGAGGCGGGGGCCCTGCGGGAGGGGGCGGTGTGGTGGGGGGCGGTGATGCGGAGGGTGCCGCCGAGCGCGGTTGCGCGGGAACGCTGCGCAGGTGGGCCGGTGCGGTGTCAGCCGGGGCCAAGGGTCACTCCCGAAGCGCGAGGGGCCGACCCGTGCGGAGGAACACGGGTGGGGGTGTATGCCGCTCGCGGGGATGTCCCCGCGTCGAGCCGGACTCTATTCGCCTGCCACCGCACGCAGACGGCCCGGCCGGGAAACTTCCCCCGCCCGAGGGAACGGGTGATTCCCAGTGTTCCCCGCTACCCCCACCGGTTTCCCACCGGTCTCACCAGTCGCTGCGCGACGAGGAGCTCGACGTGAACTTCCGTACGACGTAGATCAGTCCGCCGACCAGCGCCACGAAGACCAGCACCTTGAAGAGCAGTCCGATGACGAACCCGACCACACTGGCGATCAGCCCGCCGAACACGACCAGGGCGATGACCGGCACCGCGATCCACTTCACCCACCACGGCAGTCCCGTGAAGATCTCTCGCATCGCCCTCGTCCTCATCTCTCCACCCGTTCGAGTGCCGGGTCCTGTCGGTCTCCTGATGTTCTGCACTCGATGCTAGGTCCGGGAGGGGGTCGGGCGGGGGCTTCGCACCCCTTGTCCTCCCCTGACCGAACCCCTAGGGAACCCCGAGGCGATGCGTCAGCTCTCGGGCGGAGAGAACACCACCAGCACCCTGAGGTCCTCGGTGATGTGGTGGAACTTGTGGGCGACGCCCGCCGGCACGTAGACCACGCTGCCGCGTGCCACCTGGGTCGTCTCCAGGCCGACGGTGATCGCGGCACGGCCGCTCACAACGAAGTAGACCTCGTCCTGATTGTGCGGCTTCTGTGGATCCTGCTCGCCCGCGTCCAGGGCGTACAGACCGACCGACATGTTCTGCGCCCGCAGAAACTGCAGGTAGGCGCCCTCGTTGGCGGCGCGCTCCGCCTCCAGTTCATCCAGCCGGAATGCCTTCATCGCCGAGTCCGCCCCTGCCTCTAGTGCCCGTGCCCGATCAGGTCTGCCACGATCAGACACATGAAGAATTTCGTAGTCAAGACGATCGCCAACGCCGGTGCCCTGGCGGTCGCCGTATGGCTGCTCGACAAGATCACCCTGACCGGTGACAGCACGGGCAAGAAGATCGGCACCCTGATAATCGTCGCGCTGATCTTCGGCCTGGTGAACTTCCTGGTCAAGCCGCTCGTCAAGCTGCTCAGCCTCCCGCTGCTGATTCTGACGCTCGGCCTGTTCACCCTGGTCGTCAACGCGCTGATGCTGCTGCTCACCTCGTGGCTTGCCGACCAGTTCGACCTGAGCTTCCAGGTGGACGGCTTCTGGACGGCCGTCCTGGGCGGCCTGATCATCTCTGTCGTCTCCTGGGCCCTGAACGTCGTCCTGCCCGACGGGGACTGAGCGCGTATGACCTACCGAGTCTGCTTCGTCTGCACGGGCAACATCTGCCGTTCCCCGATGGCCGAGGTCGTCTTCCGGGCCCGCGTGGCGGAGGCCGGACTCGACGGCCTGGTCGAGGTCGACAGCGCCGGCACGGGCGGCTGGCACGAGGGCGACGACGCCGACCCGCGCACGGTGGCCGTCCTGGAGGAGAACGGCTACGACACCGGCCACGCGGCCCGGCAGTTCCAGCCGTCGTGGTTCTCCCGCCTCGACCTGGTCATCGCCCTCGACTCCGGCCACCTCCGCGCCCTGCGCCGCCTCGCGCCCACGGAAGAGGACGCGCGGAAGGTGCGGCTGCTCCGCTCGTACGACCCCGCCGCCGGCGACGACCTCGACGTACCGGACCCCTACTACGGGGGCACGGACGGTTTCGAGGAGTGCCTTGAGATGGTGGAGGCGGCGAGCACCGGTCTGCTTGCCGCAGTGCGTGCGGACGTGGAAGGACGAGTGGCATGAGTGAATCCGCGACGGGTGACCAGGGCGGATCGACGGGCGGGACGGCCCGGGCGTCGGGCGAGGCGGCCCTGGTCGCCGCCGATGCCGGTGACGGCACGCGGGCGGTGCGGGCCGGGCTGCCCGAGGCGGTCAAGTACGAGCCCACGCTGCCCGGACCGGTGTTCGCCGCCCACTTCCATCTGCCGGGCGACCCGACCGGCCCGTACACCTACGGCCGTGACGAGAACCCGACCTGGACCCTGCTGGAGCGCGCCGTCGGCGAGCTGGAGGCGCCCGGCCGGGACGATGCCGAGACGCTCGTCTTCGCGTCGGGCATGGCCGCGACCTCGGCGGTGCTCTTCTCCCAGCTGCGCGCCGGCGATGTGTGCGTCCTGCCCGACGACGGCTATCAAGCACTGACCCTGGTCCGCGCCCAGCTGGAGACCTACGGCGTCGAGGTGCGCACCGCGCCGACCCGGGGCGACGCCCAGCTCGACGTCCTGGACGGCGCGAAGCTGCTGTGGATCGAGACGCCGTCGAACCCCGGGCTCGACGTGTGCGACATCAGGCGGCTCGCCGAGGCGGCACACGCGCGTGGTGCCCTGGTGGCCGTCGACAACACCCTCGCGACACCGCTCGGCCAGCGTCCGCTGGAGCTCGGCGCCGACTTCGCGGTGGCCAGCGGCACCAAGCAACTCACGGGGCACGGCGACGTCCTCCTGGGCTATGTCGTCGGCCGTGACGCCGAGGCCATGGCCGCGGTACGCCGCTGGCGCAAGATCGTCGGAGCGATTCCCGGGCCCATGGAGGCCTGGCTCGCGCACCGTTCGATCGCGACGCTGCAGCTGCGGGTCGACCGGCAGAGCACGACCGCCCTGGCGGTCGCCGAAGCGCTGCGCGAGCGTCCCGAGGTGACCGGACTGCGCTATCCCGGGCTCCCCGACGACCCCGCGCACAAGATCGCGGCTCAGCAGATGCGGCGCTACGGGTGCGTGGTGTCGTTCACCCTGCCCACGCGCGAGCGGGCCGACCGTTTCCTCGACGCGCTGCGGCTCGTGGACGACGCGACGAGCTTCGGGGGAGTACGGTCCACGGCCGAACGACGCGGCCGCTGGGGCGGCGACGCGGTCCCGGAGGGCTTCATCCGCCTGTCGGTCGGCGCCGAGGATCCGCAGGACCTGGTGGCGGACGTGCTGCGCGCGCTGGACACGTCGACGGCCTGACCATCCCCCACGGACGGTCCGAGCCTCCCCCCTCGTGGCTCGGACCGTCCTCCGGTTCCGCGCGCAAGAACCGCGCGACCAAGGCTAGTTGACTCTCTGTCAGTGTCCAATCACAGTAGCGACAGAGACCTATCGACTTATTTATAGTTGAGCGCGGCCGGAAGGCCGGGAGCGGGGCCGAAGAGGGGAGAGCGTGCGGTGGATCTGGCCTTGCTGCGGACCTTCGTGACCGTGCACCGGGCCGGCTCGTTCACCCGCGCAGCCGCTCTGCTCGGCCTCTCCCAGCCCGCCGTCACCTCGCAGATACGGACACTGGAACGGCAGCTGGGCCGCCCCCTGTTCCTGCGGCAGGCCCGCGGCGTGACCCCGACGAGCATCGGCGACGAACTCGCCCACAAGGCCGCACCGCATCTCGACGCCCTGGTGGAGATAACGGAGACCGGCCTCGACGACGACTCCTCCTTACGGACGCTGCACCTCGCCGGACCTCCGGAGTTCACCGCCGAACGAGCCCTGCCCGCGCTCACGGAGCTGATCGGCGAGGACGGTCAGGGCTTCGCCCTGCGCGCTTCCTTCGGGAATGCCGAGGAAACGCTGGAAGGACTGTCCGCCGGGCATCACGATCTGGCCATCAGCACGGCCCAGCCCAGGGGCGCCCTGCTCACGGCGACTGCGCTCTGCGACGAGGAGCACGTCCTGGTCGCGGCCCCGCGCTGGGCCGAACAGATCGGCGCCGGGCAGCCGGACCGCAAGCCGGAACCGTCCCTGGAGCAGGTGCCCGTGGTGGAGGTGCACGAGTCCCTGCCCTTCGTCTCCCGCTACTGGGCCTCCGTCTTCGACTCGCGCCCCGCCGCCCCGGGCACGGTCATCGTTCCCGACCTGCGCGCGGTCCTGGCGTGTGCGGTCGCCGGGGCGGGCCTGGCGGTGCTTCCGCGCTATCTGTGCGCGGCCGCGCTGGAGCGGGGTGACGTCGTCGCCCTGCACGAGCCGGCGGTGCCGCCGCTGCGGACATACTTCCTGGTGGTCCGCACCGGGACGCTCGCGATGCCCCATATAGCGCGTGCCCACGAGTGGTTGCAGCGTGCCTCGACCGACTGGTGCTGAGGCGCCCGGGACCGTGTCTCACTCTGAGGGCTCGGCCGGTGACGGTTCGCGATGTTTCACGTGGAACCAGCCGGGCCACATTTCACACATGACCGTCCGACCCGTGGTCAAGCGCACCGCCCGTGCCATTCTGCTGGACGGTGACGACCTGATCTTGATCAAGCGCACCAAGCCGGGCATGGATCCCTACTGGCTGACTCCCGGCGGCGGGGTCGAGCCCGATGACTCGACCGTCGTCGACGCCCTGCACCGAGAGGTGTACGAGGAGCTCGGCGCCAAGATCACCGACGTGGTGCCCTGCTTCGTGGACACCGTGGAGCACATCGGGGAGGACGGCGGCGCGACCGGTGTGAAGGTGCAGCACTTCTTCGTCTGCCACCTGGAGTCCATGGACCCGTCCCTCCGCCACGGCCCCGAGGTGGACGAACCCGTCGGCGAGTACGAGATCGTGCGCGTGCCCTTCACCCGCGTCGGGATCGCCTCCGTCCATCTGGTGCCGCTGGCGCTGCGGCACTACCTGGACGGCAACATCGAGGGCGTACGGGCCATGCACTCCCCCGACCTGGGCTGACACGGGCAGCGGGTCAGGGCCCGGCCGCGACCAGTTCCTCCACGGAGTCGTGCCGAATGCGGTCCGACGGGATACCGACGTCCCTCAGGGCGTGCACACCGCTGCGGATCATCCCGGGCGGGCCCGAGAGATACGCGTCGAACTCGTCCCAGGGTCCGTAGGCGCGGATCGCGTCCGGCAGCTGCTGGTGCGCCTGCTGGTCGATGATCGCGCGGACCGCGAGCCAGGGATGGCTCTGCTGGAGGCGGAGCATGGTGTCGATGTCGTACAGGTCGTGATCGGTGCGGGCCCCGTAGAAGACCTCGACCGACCGGCGGTCCCCGTGCTCGGCGACGTCTTCGACCAGTGCCTTGATGGGCGCGATGCCCGTGCCGCCGCCCACGCAGAGCAGGCCGCTGTCCGTGGTGTGGTCGATGGTCATGGCGCCGGCGGGCGGGCCGAGCCGGATGATGTCGCCGGGGCGAGCGCGGTGCACCAGGGCGTTGGAGACCCAGCCCGCCGGGACGGCCTTGACGTGGAAGGACAGCAGGCCGTCGGAGCGGGGCGCCGAGGCGAAGGAGTAGTGCCGCCAGATCCGGGGCCACCAGGGCGTCTCCACGCTCGTGTACTGCCCGGCGAGGAAGGGGTACGGCTGGTCGGGGCGGACCGTGATGACCGCGACGTCCGGAGTTCTGAGGTCGTGCGTGACGACCTCGGCGTACCACCAGGCCGGGGCACGCAGTTCGTCCGTGGCCGCCGCGTCGATCATGACCTGCGAGATGGTGGTGTACGTCCGGATCCAGGCCGCCTCCATCTCCTCGTTCCAGACTCCGGCGGCGTACTTGCTGAGCGCGCCGATGAGGCATTCGCCGACGGCCGGGTAGTGCTCGGGCCGCGTTCCGTACTTCCGGTGGCCCCGGCCGAGGTTCTGCAGGTAGTCGACGAGGACCTCGGTGTTGTCGATGTGCTCGGCGGCCGTGAGCAGCGCCTTGAGCAGCCGGTCCCGCTGGGTGTCCATCGCGGCCGGGAACAGCGGCCGCAGGTCCGGATGGCGGACGAAGAGCAGGGCGTAGAAGTACGACGTGACCTTCTCGGCCACGGGTGCGACCTCGGCCATGGCGCGGCGGATGAGGATGGCGTCCGGGGACGCTGCCCCGGCCGGGGCGGAGGCGGCTTGGCCCGGCGCCGACACGGGGGCGGGCGGCTGGACGGGAACCCGCGGCTCGTCGGGGCCGGTTGCGGAGGGAGCGGTGGAGGCGAAGGGCGCCGGTGTGAGCGTCGTGGGCGCGGGGCCTGCCGACGAGGCCGCGGCGACGCCTGCGGCCGCGGGAGACGAGGCGTGCTGGGCCGCCATGGGGGCGGGCGTGGATATCGCTTCCGGGGGCTCACGCCGCTGCTCCGGCCCACCGGTGCCCGCGCTGCCGGTCGTCGGAGCGGGCGGCACCGCCGTGCCGTCGGCGGGAGTCTCCGGACCGGCCGCTGGCCTGCCCACGGGGCGTATCGCGGCCGGGCGACGCGCCTCTGGCGTACCGGCTTCGCTGTCCGGCGTCGTCGTCGGCTTCTTGCGGGGCGTGAACCAGCCGCCTCCGCCGCCGGAAGTGCCGTTGTCGGCCGACGTGGTGGTCGGAGCGTCCATGGTGTGCCTCGCCTCGAGCATCTTTCGGTCGGTCTGCGCACTTCCCTCTCGGAAGGTGCCTGCTTTCCCCCGTGGACGGTCTGCGTTCCCATCCATGTCGTGGCCAATGCGGCCACATTCAACCCGTATTTCGGCTCCGTACGGACAAGTAGGCAAGAGTGTGACATTGCCCGCAGTGCTCTCACCCGAGCTTCCCACTCGTCTGGACGGCTCAGTCGCGTAACCGAAAACGCGGGTCTTCGATCTCTCCGTCCCATTAGGCTGCATTGCCCTGCGCTCGGCCCGCACGGAACAGGTCACCCGCCCCGAATGCGAACCGGAGTCGACCCTACCGGCCACCGCCGTGCACACAAGTCCCCCCTTCCCTCGTCACGAATGAGGGCACCGCGCGAATCATCAGTACCGCCAAGTACTGGACATCGCGCCCGTGTTTCACGTGAAACGTCCGGTGTCTGACCCCTCTCTGTGCAGACGGCTACAACTGGCCAAAAGCTCGCATGGGTCCGGGGAAAGAGGTGGACGCCAGGGGCCCCCGTCGGACAGCCTGACCTGCGTGCCGACTCCTTCCCTTGCCTCTCTGCCCATCCGCCGTCTGACGCTCCGCGATCTCGCCGCCTGCGCCGACTTGTCTCAGGACCGGGGGTGGCCACGGGAGGAGCACAAGTGGGGCTTCCTCCTCACAGCGGGGAAGGGCTACGGCATCGACGACCCCGACGGCGGCCTTGTGAGCGCCTGCGTCGTCACCGAGTACGGACCGCACGAGCACCCCGCCCTCGCGGCGATCGGCATGGTCCTGGTCGCCGAAGGGCATGCGCGACAGGGCGTGGGACGCCGGCTGATGCGCCATGTCGTCTCGGCGATGGGCCCCACGCCCCTCACCCTGCACGCGACCCCGAACGGCCGGCCCCTCTACGAGGAACTCGGCTTCAAGGTCACCGGGCGGGCGGAGATGGTGCGCGGCCACTTCACTCCCGGCGGACCGGAGCCCGAGGTCGCCACCCGTGCCGCTACCGCCGAGGACCTCTCCGCCATCCTCCGGCTCGACGAGCAGGCGTTCGGGACCGATCGCACGCACATCGTCACGCGACTTCCCGCCTTCGCCGACCAGTTGCGCGTGGCCGAGGAGAACGGGCGGATCATCGGGTACGCGGCCGCCTGGCCCAACATGGACACCCATGTCGTCGGCCCGCTCATCGCCCGCGACACGGCGGTCGCCCAGGCACTCATCGCCTCCCTCGCGGCCCACACCGACCGCCCTCTGCGCACCGACATCGACGTGCGGCACGAAGAGCTCCTCGCGTGGGCGAAGGAGCGCGGCCTGGCGTCCATCGCCTTCAACTCGGTGATGTCGTACGGGATCACCGAACTGCCCGGAGACTGGACCCGCCGGTTCGCGCCGGTCACGGTCGCGGCGGGCTGAGGAGCCCCAGACACGCGGGCTGAAGGGCCGAAGAGCTGAAGGGCCCCGCAACGCGACGACGCCGGCTCCCCCCGGGGATGGGGGAGCCGGC